>JAIOIE010000018.1:600000-907879 GCA_019912665.1 Deltaproteobacteria bacterium | reverse complement strand
GGCCTCCCCCTCCTTCAAAATCCCTACAATCTGCTCCTCCGTGTACCGGCTCTTCTTCATACCCAGCCTCCTTGTTTAGAATGTTTTATTACGACCCCATTCTAATTACAAGTGGCACAGTTTACGGGGGGCAGGTCCGATCTAATCTAAATATTTCATCAACATTTTTTTTCGCATGTTCTAAGCCAGTAATAATTTCCAGGCGGGTGGACTTATAATCAGTAAGCAATTTGTCATATGCCTGCTCCTCGCTTCTGGCTTCAAGAGTAGGCATAAAAAAAACTGACACCATTATTCCAAAAGCTAATGAAAGAAAAGTTGTTTTATAAGTATTCATATTCCCCCCTTAAATATCATGATGAAATGTGCCCAAAATGTGCCTCTGGGCCTTATCAATAGCCTGACTCCACCTGATTCTACCTGACTTTGCTACATTAGGGCAAGGGTATCTAAGGGTGGGAATTTTATTGAAAAACTGAGGGGTTAAAGGTAAAAGAGAGTAAGGCATGGTTTGTTCTTAAAATCCCGAGGTGGCAACACCGTGCCGGTTCGACCCCGGCCTCGGGCACCACTACTCAAAAAATAGGCACACCCAACCTGTTAAACTGTAAGCGCAATGATTGAACTAGGACAAAGATCATGCCGTCTTTCCCTTAAGAAGCCTTTCGGCGCAATCATGGCAGTGGCTATTGCTGAATTCAGCTTCCGAATGCTCTGCAATGTATTGATGCACATTTTCCCAGCCTTTTTCAGTCAGCACCCTCTTGCACGAGACGCATATAGGCACAAGCCCGCTTTTTAATTTTGCCTTGTTGAGAGAATCCTCAAGCTCGATATCCTTTTTCAGCTCATCTTCCGCTTGCCTGCGCCTGGTTACAACCCTATCTATGCCGCGATAGCCTCTGAATGTCCCGTCGGGATCGAAAATCGGGACCGCGCTCGTCTCCAGGACTACCCGATGCCCGTCTTTATGCAGGTTTATATTATCAAGACAGCTGAAACTGAACCTCTTTCGCTCCGAGGCGATTGTTTTGAAAACACCTGCCATGAAATTCGCCTCATCAGGGATCATGAAATCAAATGGCCTTTTGCCGATGAGGTCTTCCGGCTCATAGCCGAGCACCTCTCTTATCTTCGGGCTCATATAGGTATTTACGCCATTTTTATCCACTTCCCAGATAAGGTCGCTGGTGTCTTCGACCAGTTTTCTGAAGCGGTCTTCGCTTTTTTGCAGCTGATTAAGGTTATCCTTGAGCGTCTTGCTCTCATCTTCAAGGCGTTTTATCTTTTCGGCAGATGGCTCCGCTTTTTTATTCGGGGACATAATGATCCTCCTCGCAAGAGAATGAAGGCTGGATTTTTAGAATTTGTAGCCGATACTCAATCCCGCTGAATGCCCGGAAGTGCTATATTCGCCGCTTAAGATACTGTTCTCAACTTTCCTGTCCTCGAAATATGCAAACATATAAGCGGCATCTATTACGAGATTTGCGGCATTGTAGCCGATTCCAAGGCTGATATTATGCTGGTCAGAATCCGGAAGCCTGGGCTCAAGCGTGTGGTCCGGTACCGGGTTATTCTGGAATACATACCCGCCCCTCAAGGATATGCGCTCCGCGGCCCTGTATTCAACTCCTGCCCTTACGGCCCAGATGTCCCTCCAATCTTTTGGTTCACTCGTATCGGTAAAGCCAGCCGGCGCAACCTCGTTTTCCAGGTCGATATCGAGGCTTTTATAGCTCGACCAGTATGTTTTTTCGAAATTGAGCTCAAGAGCGGTCTTTTCCGACGCTTTATACGCGACTCCTAACATCAGAGTAGCCGGGAATTCTATGCTGGTTCGGGCATTCGTTCTGAATGAGGCCCCTCCGAAGAGCGGCTGAACGGCTGGCGCGATATTGTCGAGGGATGCCGAGCCGTTAAAGTCTATATCTATCGCGCTGCGGTAGGATACGCCGAACCTGAAGCGTTCGTCTGGGATGATGATCACCCCGGCGTTGTAACCCCAACCGTAGCCATCGCCTTCAAGGCTGGATCTCGCGTCGGTGCCGCCTACGAGCGACTGATCGACCATCTTTTCAAGGGTCGCGGTCGACCTCATGTAATCGACTCCGGCGCCCACTAAAAACCAGTGCCGGATGCGCATGGCTATCGTAGGATTTACATTCAAAGTATCAATCTCGCCCTCAGTCGCCTGGTATCTGGTCAAGCCTGTTTCGCTCCAGTTCATACCGAGTCCGAAAGGCGCGTAAATACCGATGCCGAAACTGATATTCCGGTACGGATACGCCAAATAAAAATGCGGCGCCAGGAATAGCTCGTCTATTTCCTCGTCGGCGCCAAAGGGGTCTCTGAATTCAGTCGAAGGAGCCAGCGCGAATGCGCCGAGATAAATGGCGGGATCCCGCTGCCCTGCCAATCCTGCAGGATTAAAGTAGACTGCCGAGGGGTCGTCGGCAGTCACGGCATAGGCGTTTGCCATTCCCAGCGCTTTCGCCCCTTGTTGGTCGACCTTAAATCCGGAGGTGTAAGCTGTGCCGGGGAGGACTAAAGCCAGTAAAAAAACGTAGAAAAGCATATTTTTGGAGACAGGCATGGTGTTAAACACTTTATCCGGCCTTTCAAACTGGTCCCGAATGAAACCGATTTGTCCTATTAAGACGAGTATACTCGGAAATCCGGCGACTGCCATATTCGGACTCTTATTCAGCAGTCAACAACTGCAGGGGGCCTGGTTCGAGTAGCGGATGGTATTAATTGCTCTATAATCGATTAATAAAAGTAAAAAAAGTGAGATATGGCCCAGACCGATGACAAATCAAGAGATGAGCTGACCAGGCGCATAGGCGAGCTTGAGGGCGTGGAGAAAAAGCTCAAGGAGAGCCAGCGCCTGCTCGAGTATGCCCAAAGGACAGCGCACGTCGCAAACTGGACATGGGATATTGAACGGGACAATTTTTACGGATCGCGAGAGGCATACAGGATTTTCGAGATGCCTCCAGGCACGCCAATGCCTTTAAGCGGAATGATGGAATTTGTGCATCCCGAGGACAGGGGCATGGTCAGGGCCGCATTAGAGGACGGCCTGAGGGGAGCCGTTTACAAATTTGAATTCAGGATAAAGACCCGGAACGGGTCGACAAAGCACGTCCAGGTCATGGGCGAATTGGAAAGCCGTAACGGAAAACCGATAGCCTTGAACGGCACCATACAGGACCTGACGCAGAGAAAAGAGCTGGAAAACGAACAGCGGATGCTTATAGGCGAGCTTCAGTACGCGCAAAGGAGAGCGCATCTCGGCAACTGGGTATGGGATATCGAATCGGATAATTTTTTCGGTTCTCAGGAGAGCTACTATATTTTTGACCTGCCGGTAGGAACGCCTGTAAATTATGCGAAATTAATGGAGATGGTCTATCCGGAGGACAGGCAACTACTTAGGAAATCCATGGAGCAGGCCCTCAGGGGGGCCTTAAACAGGGAGGAATTCAGGATAATTTCCGGGAAGGGGAAGATAAAGCACATTCAGGCCATAGGCGAGCTGAAGGTCCAGAACGGCAGGAAAACGTTAATCGGCACGATACAGGATATAACCGAAAAAAAAGAGCTGGAAAATGAGCAGAAAAAGCTCATCAGAGAGCTTGAATATGCGCAAAAGACGGCGCATTTCGGAGACTGGGCCTGGGATATCGCTTCGGATAATTTTTCGGGATCGCAAGAGAGTTATAATATTTTTGAACTGCCTCGGGGTACTCCGGTAAGCTATTCGAAATTGATGGACATGATATACCCGGAGGACAGGCCACTAGTGAGGGCCTGCCTTGAAGAGGCGCTCAAGGGAGTCCGTTACGAAGTGGAATTCAGGATAATCTCCGGGCTGGGGCGCATGAAATATCTGCATGGAATAGGTGAGCCGGATATCAGGGACGGCAAGACAGTGGCCGTAACGGGCACGGTACAGGACATAACCGAAAAAAAAGAGCTGGAAAACGAGCAGAAAAGGCTGATTCGCGAGTTGCAGGAAGCTCTCGGCAAGATAAAGACATTAAGCGGTCTTCTTCCCATATGCGCCAGCTGTAAAAGGATACGCGATGAAAAGGGCAACTGGTCCAGTATGGAAAAATATATCGAAAAACATTCTGAAGCAGAATTTACCCATAGTATATGCCCCGAATGCGAAGAGAAGCTATACGGCAAGGAAAAGAAAGCCAGTAATGAATAGCCTGGAGATAAACTTTGGAATTGTATATCTGGATAGTAACCGTTTTGTTACCAAACCTCTAAGCCCCCAACTCATCCAAACATCATCCGGCTTTCGGAAGGCACTCCTCTAATACTCTTTTTTTAAATTGAAAGACTTGCAATTATTTAATTCGTCTTTAAGTCCAGGTCTGATTTCTGGTCGGACCGTTACCTTTATTTTGCAACGATTTATTTTCTTGTAACTGTCAGCAACATTGATTATCTTTTATGCTTAGCCTGCCAAAAGTTTGAAGGCCAAGACAGAATAAATCCGGGCTTCAGCTGCAGAATGCAGAAGATTGGAAAAGATTATAGGCTCGATTGAGCATTTCTGCCCAAGAACGGCACCCTTGGCCGGGACAGATGCTATACGCGAGGCACTACAGTCGAGAGCACATGAGATTGTCATGAAAACCCTCCATACAATATCGAGTAAGATAGCCAGACCCAACTACTCAGGCATTTACGAGCGGAAAAGGCTCTTTGGCGTCCTCGATAAATTGCGCAAGCACCCGGTCATATGGATATCCGCCGCCCCGGGCTCGGGGAAGACGACTCTCCTCAGCAGCTATATCAAATCGCGCAAACTCAGGAACATATGGTATCAGATAGACGGCGGGGACGACGATCCGGCCACCTTTTTCTATTATATGAGCCTTGCGGCAAATAAAGCCGCACCGGGCAGAAAGCCTCTTCCACTGCTCTCGCCCGAATACATCCCAGGGCTGCATACATTCACCCGCAGGTTTTTCGAGTCGCTATTTCAAAGGCTTAAAAGCCCTTCCTGCATCGTATTCGACAATTACCAGGAAGCCCCTGAAGGCTCAGTATTGCATGAGATACTCAGCAACGGAATAGAAGCAATGCCGGAAGGCGTCAATATCTTCATCCTCAGCAGGGTGGGCCCGCCGTCCGCCTTTGCAAGGCTTGTGGTCAACCACAGCATCGAGGTGCTCGAATCCTCAGACCTCCTCCTCAGCAGGCAAGAGGCTCATGATCTGACAAGACTTAAAGGAAGCACCTCTCCCGAAGTCCTTGATGCCGTCTATCGAACTACGAACGGCTGGATGGCAGGTTTCACCCTTCTCATGAAAAGCACGGCTAAAGGGCGGCAGGACGGCATCAGGGAGGTTACCTCCGAAACCATCTTTACCTATTTCGATTCCGAAATATTAAGGAGGCTCGACCAAGAGACAAGGGCTTTTATGACGAAGACCGCTCTTCTTCCGAGCATGGACGCGGAAATAGCCGTAAAGCTCACGGGCAACGACGAGGCCAGGCAGATATTGTCAAAACTCAATAACAACAACTGCTTCACTGAGAAAAGGAATCACGCGAACCCCATATACCAATATCATCCACTCTTCAGGGAGTTTCTGCTTTCTAAACTAAACGATTCATATGAGCTGACGGAACTCAAGAGACATGCCGCGGGCCTGCTTAAAAACTCGGGCATGATCGAGGACGCCTTCGACCTCTATGCGGAAGCAAAAGATATAAACGGCATGTTCGGGATGGTGATGGATAACGCCCGGCCCCTCCTTGCCCAGTCGAGGCATAAGCTGCTTGAGAGATGGATCAGAGCCATACCTGAGGAAGTCAGCGAAAGCAACCCGTGGCTCCTTTACTGGCTCGGAGCATGCGGCTTGCCATTCGACCCGTCACGCAGCCTGAAAGAGTTTAAGCTGGCTTTCCGATCCTTTAAAGAGCAAAAAGACGGTTCCGGTTCCTTTCTTGCTTGGTCAGGCATCATCAATTCAATCTATTTCGAAACAAAGGATTACGCCCAGTTCGATACCTGGATACCAGTTCTTTCCGAACTTACGAGGGAGTTTGAGACCCCGGAAGGCGAGGTTGGGGCAGCGGTCGCTACGAGTATGCATATGGCTTTGGTAACGAGACAACCTCGTCATCCGGATTTCGTCTTTTGGGAAAAACGTGCTTTCGAGTTAATCGAAGAGTGCTCGGACATAAATCTCAAAACGCAAGTCCTTGCGGATTGCGTATGGTATGGAATTGTAGCTGGTGAGTTCGCTAAGACTGTAATGGCCCTTGATAAATTTGGAGGACTCGTCCGGTCCGTAGACGCTTCGCCATTAACGGCTCTTACTGTCAAATGGCTTGAGGCGACCTATTTTACAATGATAGCCCAGCATGAAAAGTGCCTCGAAGCTGTTTCGAAGGGGCTTTCTCTCGCTGATGCCTCGGGCGTCCATATGATGGATTTTATGATCCTTGGCACTGGCGCTCTAAGCTGCCTCAATACCGGAGACCGCAGGTCGGCTGAAAAATTCTTAAATGATTTACGGATGCGCATGGCAATGGCCAGACCGCTTGACCGTGCTTTTTATAATTTCGTGCAGGCCCACAATGAATTGCACCACGGAGCTATAACCATGGCCAGATACAATATCGAACAGGCTCTAGATATAACGAGGGAAATCGGATTGCCTGTGGCTGAATTTTTCTGCCGAGTAGAGACGGCCCACATAATCCATACGATGGGTGAGCATCGAACTGCATATAATCATCTTGAAGAAGGCCGTAATATAGCGGAGTTGTTTAATTCGAATGACAAGAAGTTCCTTTGCTTTTTGACCGATGCCCATTTTGCATTCGAAAGCGGGAAGCATGAGGACGGACTAGAAGCCCTCAGAAAAGCCCTTGCCTATGGGAAGGAATGCGATTATACCAATACTTTTATGTGGTTTCCATCGGTTATGGCCGGACTTTGCCGCAGGGCCATTGAAGCCGGGATAGAAGTGGAATATGTACGGAGCCTTATAAAAAAGAGGAATATCGCCCAGAACGTCCCGCCTATTGACATTGAGAACTGGCCCTGGCCCGTGAGGATATACACTTTCGGAAGGTTCGGTCTTGAAGCCGACGGCAAGCCTGTCCAGTTCTCCGGAAAGGTACAGAAAAAGCCTCTGGAGCTTCTAAAGCTCCTCGTCGCCTCCGGTGGCCGCAGCATGAAGGAGACCAGCGTCATGGACCACCTCTGGCCCGACTCCGAAGGCGATTCAGCGTACAGGGCGCTCCGCACGACCGTACACAGGCTCCGCAAGCTTCCGGGTTTCCGTAAGTCCATACAGGTATCTAACGGTGCTATAACGCTGGACCCCAATACTTGCTGGGTGGACGTGTGGGCATTTGAGCGCATTTTGGGCCAGGCCGAAGGTGCATTTAATAACGGCGCCTGCTCAAGCAGTTCGTTCTCGTTCCTTGAAAAGGCGATATCGATGTACCGGGGCCCATTTTTGTCAGAAGACATGGACAAGTCCTGGGCGATTTCCGCCAGGGAACGGCTGAGGGGGAAACTGCTGCGCCATATAGGCGAGGCAGCGAAATCGCTCCACACCGCGGGTGAATTTGAAAAGACGATACCTCTCCTTGAGAAGGGGATAGAGATAGACCCGGTTGCCGAGGCGTTTTATCAGGCCCTGATAATGTCATATAAGAAGCTCGGCATGAGGGCAGAAGGGCTGGCCGTTTATGAAAGGCTCAAAAAAAACCTCTCATCGACCTTCGGCATAAATCCGTCGCCGCGTACGGAAGAGCTCAGAAGAGAAATCCTGTCGGATACTGCCTCCCGTTAATCTGCGTCCCCCGGCTTCCAATACGCCATCCCTCTTTGATACGTAACGGTTTTGAAACCTGCTCTCTTATAATCCTCAATAGCTAAATTCTTCTGCGGAGTCTCACGGAGACTCTTCCGGAGACCTATATCTTTGCCTGTATCGGCATGCCACGTGGTACTCAGGGTCCTGAAAAACCCTGTTGAGGGCGAATAGATGCGATTCGACTGCTTGTAGAAAGTCCACGGAGTGGACAGAAATGCCCCAAACAGGGCATTGGGAAGGCCGAAGATGAATTCGGCCGGTCTAATCATAGCTGGCCGCCCCGGAACACAGAAAAAAAGACTCGCTCTGGAAGTTACTTTCATTTCCAAGCCGCTGAAATCGCCTGCCAATTCTGATCTGTAACATTTCTGTTACCTGCTTTTACATATAATTTACGCTCACCATTGGGGAATACCGGGCGTACTCGTAAAATTTCGGCTCTGAAGCGGAAGGCATTTTCGCGAAACGGGTGGGAAGGGCAGGGATTTCGTGCGCTTAAAAAGCTATCCGGACACGCCATTATGAATTCAATTCAACTGGAGGAAGGACGTCATGAAGGGAGTCGTGAGGAAAAAGGCTTTGAGGAAAAGAATTCCTACGAAGTCCGGGAGTCAATCAGCAGAGCCGAAGGAAATAGCGATTTTTGCAGAATGCATTGAATATAGGGCAGTTGTTAACGTGCATTATTGCCATCAATTTAAAAAAAGGAGCTGAATCATGATATTCAAATTAAAAATTGGGGTGGTTTTAACAATGCTGCTATTTGCAGCGGCGGCGCATGCGCTCGATTTTTCGTTAATGAAGCCCAAGGTGGAATTTTCGGCCGTTATGACCATTGAGACCGGAGAAGGCTCCGTTGTTACGAAGGTCTATCGCGCAGACCAGATGGAGCGGGAGGAAATGGAGATGAGCGGCATGAAATCGGTCTCGGTCATACGCTTCGACAAAGGAATTACATGGAACTGGGAAGTCATGCCGTTCCTACCGAAAGAATATGATGAGACGAGGTTTAATCCGACCCCGGATGACAGCCGACCGAAAGAGTATAGCATCACCGAGCAGACCGTGGTTGGCAAAGAGATTGTAAACGGGCTCGAGACCACCAAGACCAAGGTTGTGATCTCCGGGAAAAAGGGCAAGTACGCTGGATTTATGTGGACAACCGATAGCGGCATAACAGTCAAAACAGACGTCCTCTCGGTAGGCGCAAATAAAAAAGAACGAATGAGAATGGAACTGAATGATATCAAGATAGGCAAGATTGACCGGGCGCTTTTTGAGGTGCCTCCGGGTTACAAGAAGGGTTCTGGTTTACGAGGATGGTAATCGAATTTGCAAGGGTTGGGAAAGCCTTGAAACATGAAGCAGACCCAAATTGGAATTAGGTGCAGCAAAAAAAATCATGGCGGCCGCTGCTTGAGCGTCGGCAGTATCAGTTAAAAGAGGTTGTATCCTTTTAAATTACAGGAGAAAACGTATGCGGATTTTAGCCTTCGGAATTGCCATTTGTTTAGTGTTGTCCTTCGGCGCGCAAAAAACCTATGCCGATTGCGCCGACGGATTGACCGCCAAAGAAGCAAAAGCAAGCTTCAACGAGGGCGAGGGCTTTGAGAAAAAAGGAAATATGGAAGAGGCTTTCAAGTCATATAACAGGGCCAGAACGCCTGTATGCAGCGCGAAAAACCCGGTAGAGAATGAAGCCGCGGCACGACTGGCCCCCATTGCTTTGAAGCTCGGGAAAGCGGCTGAGAAGAACGGTGAAATTAAGAGGGCTTTCGAGTTTTACGAGGCCGGGGGCCATTTCGCGGCCGCCGACCACATGATGCTCGCTATTGCCCGCGCCGCCGGGGTTAACGAAAGGGATAAGGTCGAGCGCGCCATGAGCCATTTTGATGGGCGGAGGAGCGGGGATTTCAAAATCGAACGCAAGCCTGCCCTGGCGGCCGCCGGTGAATACGAACTCGACACGAGTATGTATGATGAGGTCATGAACCTCCCGGCCGCAAACGGCAAAAAAGCTCTTGAAGCCGAATCAAAGGCATTGGACGAGGATTACCTTGGGGAATATCAGGCGGTTTTAAACGCAAGGCCTAAGGTTCCGACACTGGATGAAGATGTTCTGAAAGAGGGCCAGGCTTCCGAGAAGGCATTCAGGCGCAAATGGAAGACGGACCGGATTGAGGAATCCTTGAAGCTCCTTTCAGAAGCCCACTCCTGGTTTGTCGTTGCGCCGCCTGATGCCCGTAAAGAAGCCATTTCAGAGCTCGGAAAGCGGCGCATAATGCGCGGCGAGCTTATCACTGAGCGCTATCACGGTGCTCCGGGCCTGCTTGAGAAAGCAGCGCAGTATTTCAGGGCTGCCGGTGACGAAAAAAGGATAAAAGAGGTCAGGACCAAGGCAAAGGTCCTCGGAGACCAGGCAATGCAGAAGGGGCATTTTCTCGACGCGAAAGACTATTACAAGCTCGCCGAAGACTCTGCAGGAGAGGCAAAGGCTGACGCCGGGATAAAGGAGGCGGAGGAAAGACAGGCCGCAAAGGCTGCGGGAGCGGGAGCCAGTCAGATCGAGGAGCTTAAGAGATTTTACGGCGATCCTGAAAAAGCCAAGGAGATGCAGAGGTCGGCGGAGGAGATGCAGAAGAGGATGCTCAAGGATTCCAGGCAGCGCAAGCAGTTCCAGCAAGAGCAGGATGACCTAGAGAGGGAGCTGGGTCTGTAGGGCCGCCCCGGAATACTGCTGAATTCCCGTTTCCATTATTAAAGCAATCTTCACATCAAAAAAACGTTAGACAGGTTCTTTATGAGGAACTGTAATTCACATTGGAGGCTCCTCTAAATGAAGCAATACAAGAAAAGTATCAGCGTTCCTGCGCTCTGTTCTGTGGCTATTATGGCTATTACCGCACCTGCGGACGCGGGTAAGACTGCCGCTCCGCCTGCCGGCCCCGAAATGTATGAAGATGACAAAATCCATATAGGGTTCAGGGCCAAGGGTAAGGAGGTGAATAGACAGGACCTGAGTTGCAAGGGCGGAGATTGGGAGTTTTCCTGGGCGGGGTACGTAAGGAGCCGGCATGGTGACGGCGATGAATTGGCAAACAGCTTCTGGGAAGAAGATTTGAGCGATCCGCGCCCTGCGGTCAGATACACACCGATAACCTGCAAGGACAAGGAAGGCGAAATCGTTTTCAGGACATCCTCCAGCTTCAGCAATCTAACCGTTGATGTGGATCTGAAATTCATGAGAGGAGACGAGGTGCTTGGCCCTGACGGCAAATGGGGCAGCAGTCGTATTTATTATGGCACTTTTATCTTCTCTGCCAATGATGATATTGACTCCTGCATTGTTTATAGTAAAGGATTTCCCGCTCAAAAAGAGCCGAACGCCTTCACAGTCATTTCGGAAGATGCCTGGGTCAAGGGTCAGGCCGAAGGTCTGGATATCGCGGCTAGGCACATTATTTCTCCAGAGCCTGTTTTGACAATCGAGGAGATGGAAAAAGGCTTCGTTAAAAAATACAAGGTTGAGGAAAAAGAGGAGTACGAGGGAGTGACCGGAAGTTGCTATGGCGGCCCTTTAGAGAGCGGAGAACTTGTGCTCAGTTATAAGGCAAATCCAGAGCCGAAGGTCACCCTTGAGGGCTGCACGGACCTCGCGCTCGGGAAAAAAGAGACCATCACTGCCGTAGCAGAGCCTGCAGGCGGCAAATTCCGTTTCTGGATCGAGCCGCCATCGACGCTCTCGATTCAGCCCAGTGGAGGCACGGCCGTGCTTACTGGCAATACGCCGGGGCGGAGCACGGTGAAGGTTGAGTACACGGTCAACGGCAAGAGCGCAACGGACTCGAAGCCCGGAAGCGCCGTCGAGCTTGTGTCGATGAACGGCGGCAACCCCATACCCCCTCTCTCGCTCTACGACGATAACGGCAAAAAGACCAAACCCTATGAGTTCCCGGTGGAGGTCAAGCCGGCTGGAGGCATCTCGTTATTGAGTTTTGACACTGACAAGCCTGTCGTCAGCATCATGCCAGGGAGCAAGAGCATCGTTATACAGCCTGCGTACCCGGGGCGCGCCACCCTGCAGGCAAAGACCTCATGCGGAGAGCCCGTCGGCCCCGCGCTGGCTATCGAGGTTTCCGCATGCGACGGAAAGACCGCTGCCAGGAGGGACGAGCTCAGGAATGAAATAAAGGCGCTGCAGGAGGCGATCAATTTAAACTTGAAGGCTGTACAGGAGTATATGAATGATCCCGATTTCGCTGACCTCAAGATAGACCGACGCATCCAGACCCTTGCAAAAAAGACGAGCGAGGTCGTTGTTGCCACTGCGGCGCTCATGCCAGGGGCCGGTAAAGGTGTGAATGAACTTAACACGACGGTCGACGTCGTGAACACGATAACCGACCTGGAGACCGGGAAAATCGGCGATGGCGCCGTTGGCGCCGTCCTGATCGCCGGGGATGCGGCTGGCGACTTGGTAGGCGCAGCCTCGAAAGCAGCCTCCTATGTCAAGACCTGGAACGAAGCTTACGACGCGGCGTTCAAGTTTGGCGAGGAACTGGGGACGCTGATTGGCACCGCGGAAAATGTGGCGAATGCCCGGAAGTGGATTGATAAATACTATGAGGACCTCAAGAAGGTAAGCGAGGAGTTTAAAAAGCTGGAGGAGATATGCACGAGGAAGAAATGAGGCGCCGTGAGGGCCGAAGCCGTCCACGGGGATTGGAAATGGTCGTAAGAATATTGGCTGTACTGGTCCTTTTTAATCTTTTGGCGATAGACAACGCGCATGCCGCTGATGCCAGGAGCGCGGGAACGAAGAAACCCCCTAAGAGCTCGACCAAAAAGCAGTCGAAGCCAGTGAGCCCTAAGAACGGAATGCAAATGGAACGTCCGACGCTGGGAAGCGGGCCCTGGAAACTCGGCGGCTGCGCGAGCTTCAAGGATTACAAGACGGGCGCCTCCGAGCTCCAATCGCTTAAATCCGAGGCCGACCGCTTTGCCGCTGAGCTTGAAAAAAGCGAGGAGACTTTGAAAAAGCTGGAGAGCGCTCAAATTGAAATCGAACAGGCCAAAGGCCTGCCTGAAGGGAAGAGGGAGGCGGAGCTTAAACGTCTCGAAAAAACAATAGACGTTTATATCGCAGAGCTGGAGCCGGTCAGGCTGGCCGCCCAGTCATTTCAGGACAGCCTTGCAAAAAGATGTCCGGAATCCGAGGGAATATCGAAAAAATAAAAACTTGCAGGCGTGGGTCTGGCGTGCTAATTGAATAGCGGCGCTGCGTGTATTATCGGGAACTGAGTGACTTGACGGAGGTAGCAAAGGCATGAAAAAAAAGGCTCTCTTTGCGCTGGCAGCTTTATTTCTACTTGATTCATGCACCTTGAGGCAGGCGGTCAATATCGCTGTGAGCAAGGACCCGCAGAAGGCGCTTGAGGCCCTGGCTGACTCGAAAATCGAGCGGTACAAGGGAGACCCTTTTGCCGCGGTGGACGATTTTAAGAAGGCCAGGGCAGAGTTCAACAAGATGATGAGCAGGCTCAGTAAGGCTAGCGGCGAGAAATGGGGAAAAAAGGAGGTGGAACTCCCCACAAAAACGCGCTACGTGAAATATACACAGAACTACAAGAGCAGGGCCATCGTGGATTTCGATTCGGGCCAGGTCGTCATCGAGACGATAAACGACACCGAGAAAACCGAAGAGCACTTGAAGAACGCGGTCGTAACGACTCTTCTGACCCCAAGCGACCCGCGTTCAGTGGACCTCTTCTCGGATAAGCAAGTCGAGCTGTCCGGCACCCCGTACATGTACGGCCTTGTCTCAGACCACAGGAACAAGCTTATCGAGAGCCCGGAGGACGCGGAGCAGTACGCGGACCACCTGGTCAATAACCAGCTGCTTACAAGAATGATAGAAACGGATTCGGGGCAGAAGGAGCTTAAGTACGTGAAGTTCGGGATGGTAAACGGCCACATCGACAAGAGGGCCTTGAAATACGAGCCCATGGTTGAGAAGTATGCGGCCTCCGCCAATGTTAGCAAGAGCCTCGTTTTGGCCATCATGAAAACAGAGAGCGCGTTCAATCCGTATGCCATAAGCCCGGTCCCGGCATATGGGCTCATGCAGCTTGTGCCGTCGAGCGGCGGTAAGGACGCCTACAGGAAGGTGAAGGGCGTGTCAAGGGAGCCGGATAAGGAATTCCTTTTCGTCCCCGAAAACAACATAGAGCTGGGCACGGCATACCTCAACATGCTCATGTACGAGTACCTGAATAAGATAGAGGACCCGCTGTCGCGCGAGTACTGCGTTGTGGCGGCCTATAATACAGGTGCCGGAAACGTCCTGAGGACGTTTTCAAGAAACATGACCGAGGCGGTGGGTATAATCAACTCCCTCCCGCCGGGCGAGGTATATGAGCGGCTTAAAAAAGACCTGCCCTACGAGGAAACGCGAAACTACATAGTTAAGGTGATAAACACCAGGAAATCGTTCTCGAAGACGAGCACACCCGAGTCTTTCTAGGAAAAATCAGTGCTGGTTTGACTTTTTGCAGAACCAAAGACGTCGAGTTTGTTGCAAACCCTACTGCCTCTAACGCCAAAAATCGGACACGGTATGGCATGATTTGGGAAAACCTTAATGCTGTTCGATCCCGATCTCGGCCATAACGGTTCAAGTCGCCGCGAGGCTACGGTATTTAGTGATTCCATATATAGTCAGCCTTTGGTGCCGTAGGCTGCCATGAAGACCTCGACCGCCTCGGCCACTAATTTCTCGACCCTTTGTTTCGACGGGGGGCCCGAGCAGCCGAGCGGCATGGAGATATGATCCTTTGAGATTATCATGCCGAAGAAGAACTCGGCCGCCATCAACGGGTCCTTTATCTTAAGCCTCCCCGCTGAAACCTCTTTTTTGAGATATTCCGCAAGCCCCTTCCAGCCGCGCCTGGGGCCGGACTCGTAGAACATCCTGGATATCTCGGGAAACTGCCATGATATAGAGGCTGAAAGCCGGTACAGTCCCGTGCCCTTTTCAGTGAGGATCTTGTTGCCAATGGTGTGGCCTATCCTCGTGAGGGCCTCCCTTGTAGTCAGCCCCGAGGTCACGGGGACCATGAATTCCTCCAGGAGCTGGTTCGTGACCGAGGTGACTATCTCCATGAAGAGACCCTCCTTGCTCCCGAAAAATACATAGAACGAGGACTTCGACCCGCCGGACCTACTTATTATCTCGTCCACGGTCACGGCGGTGTAGCCCTTTTGCATGAAAAGGGTCCACGCCGCCTCGATCATGGCCTCGCGCCTCTTTATGCCCGGCGCGTTTGTCTTTGTCTTCGTCATGAGGCAGTTCCCGGGTTAAGCCGTTTTAAACACTATATAAACGAATATGAGGAGAGAAAGTACGGTGATGATGGAGCCGATCGCGGCCCCGGCCTCCGCTGCGCCAACCCCGCTTACAAGGAGCGCGAGGCTTGCGGTCAGTATGAGCACTCCCGCGTTCGCTATCCAGAAGTGGGCCTTGGCGGCGCCGTTCCTTGCCGCAACCGGGACAAGATGATAATACATCGCGAAAACCGCCATGGTCAACCACCCGATTACGCTGAGATGCACGTGCACGGAAGTCATCCCGAAATTATGTGTCGCCCCCATGATCAGCCCGACCGTGAACCCGGCCAGCGCGTAAAGGACGCCAGCCTTCATGAAATACCCAGCCAACTTTTCCATAATCCGCCTCCTTTTCAGCTCTTGAGTTGTCGGGCCGATGCGTAAAGAGAAGCTGCCCGTATGCGAATGTTAGCGCCTGTTTCCGCTTGGTTATGTTTATGTGTACTGTATCGTACAGTACAGATTTTGTCAAGGGCTATTCTCGGCGCCTCCCGCGTACGCATTTCCCATCCAGTGCTGGACTTTAATCGCCCACGGGGATATAATCTGCACGAATCCCCATGCCTCCAAAACCGATGACCTCACTTGGAAGCGTTTATGGTTCGAAAAGGATCGTTAGACGAGGGCGAAGGGAAGGTCACCTACCGCGCCGCGCGCCCTGAGGACGTGCCTGAAATGGCCGACCTCTTTCTCACGGCCGTAGCGGACATGTATTCCCGGAACGGTATCGCTGCCCCGGTGCCTCCCCGCCCGGCCGTAATCAATGCATACGAGCACATACTCTCAACAGGCGTTTTCAATGCGGCGGAATCCGGAGGGCGTATAACCGCCATATCCGGCGCGGTCATAAGGGACCGCATCTGGTATCTATCCTCTTTCTGGGCCCTCCCTGAACTGCAGAAGCGGAAGATAGGGATGCCGCTTCTGAGGTTAACATGGGAAGCCGGCGTAAAGGCGGGGGCAGAGGTCTTTTGCACATGGTCCTCGGTCGACCACACGGCCATGGCGTCCTATATGAAACTCGGGATGCTGCCCGGTTACCAGGTGCTCCTTTTTGAAGGCGTGCCAAGGCTTTTTTCGCCCCCACGGGGCTACGAAAACGAGCCGCTCGAGAAATCCATCGCCATGGAGCTGGACCATATCGTCCGCGGCACGCGCCGGGAGGTGGACCACGACCTCTGGTCAGGCAGTCCGGTTTTTCAGGGCAGGCAGGTGCGCCGAAAAGGAGAATGCGCCGGCTATTACTACATAAGCCGCGGCACCATAGGCCCAGCCGCATGGAATGAGCCGGAAGCGGCCGGGCCTATTCTGGCGCTTGCCTTTCTTGAGGCCGCTGAAAAATCCCCCACGGTCCGGCTGGCGATTCCGGGGATAAATCATGCGGCCTTGAGGTTCGCCTTTGACGCAGGGCTCCGCCTGACCGGCTTTGCGCACTTCCTTACAACAGGGGCCTTCGGCCGCATGGACCAGTACCTGCCCTCAGGCCCATCCCTTTACTGATACTTTCATTCCCACACCCCGGGCCTGCTGCCGTATCAACCCGCAGGGTGGAAATCGGCGCGGATTTTCCGGTTTCTGTTGAAAAAGGCGCGGCCCTCGGTTAACATGTTTTTCCGAGAACGCTGAAAGGAGAGCTGCAGCCCCATGAGTAAAGACAGGTTCGAGAAGATACTGGTGCCCGTAGACCTCGCCGACGGCTCCGAGAAGGCCGCCGAGTACGCTTCCATGCTCGCGAAGAGGCATGGCGCGAAGCTCTATGTCATCCATGTCATAGACCTGAGCGACGACGTCATCCCGTTCGTCTCAGGCCTGGAGCTGGAGCAGAAGCTCCATAAGAAATCCAAGGAAGACCTCGCCAAATACGCCGAGAGCAGGTTCAAGGGCATAGGCGAGGTAGAGCTCGATACCCTCAAGGGCGTGCCTTACAGGGCAATATTAAGCTACATAAACGAAAAGGGCATAGACGTCGTGGTCATGGGATCGTACGGAAAGGGCAGCGTGGACCGTTTTCTCATTGGGAGCACCACGGAGCGGGTCATGAGGAAGTCGCCCTGCCCGGTCCTTGTCGTGCCGCCCGAAAGATAACCTTTTCCCCGAAAACGCAAAAAGCCGTACCGGAAGGTACGGCTTTTTATTTTTACCGCCAAAAACACTTTCAATGTGCGTTATTCAAACCGGGCTCGCCGACTTCGTGAGGAAACTCTCTATCCTGGCGCCTGCCTCCGGAATAAGGCCTTCGAACATTACCCCGATATTGAGCTTGTCCCTGTCGCTCCCTATATTCCTGACCCGACCGGAAAGCATAAGCCTCTCGCTCGTCTCAGGGAAGTTCACGAGTATCTCGATTACCGCGTTGATGTGCATAAGTTTCCGGAGCGTTTCCCCGTTCCTGCCTGATGTGCTTATGGAGCACTGGCACCCCTTGGCGCTCAGGTCTACTATCAGCATGTCTATTATCTCGTTATTGAGCATTATCATCGCCGGCAGGGCGCACTGGCGCCTGAGCTCGGGGCGGACCTTGAGCTCCTCTATCTTGCTCGGGAAGGCGAGGAACATTAGCTTGGAGGGGTTTGAGACGATATTCAGGATCTCCGTATTGAAGCTGTATACGGTGTCCTTGACCTGGAACTTGACCGTCACCGGGTTTCTTACCACGGTCTCGCTCCTGAACATGCCCATGAGGTCGTTCGGGGAGAGTTTTATCAGTAGGAAACTGCCGACCTCGAAGCCGACAAGGACGCTTTTAAGTCGTATCTCGAGCTTCGATATTTCGACTATCAGGGCCTCTCCGAGGCTGAGCCTCGGAGAGCGCGGCTCGGCTCCGGCCTCGACCCGGGCCGGAGGATGGCTTGAAGGCGGCTTTATATCCATTTTGCCCCCCTTGTTAATGGAGTGCCGAAACCGGTTCCGACCCGCGTCATGCGGGAGGGAGTTGACAAGCATTGAGACGAAATTTGCCGGAGTGTCGGTGCTCAGGCGGGTTGCTGGTGCGATCTAATTCAACAGACCCAACGAAATGCCCTCTCAAAATGACTCCAGGTAAATCAAGGAAATTACGGAAACGACTATAGCACGGCCGGGCCTGGCTGGAAATTACAATTTCAGCGGCCCTTCTATCGGCCTCCCTATTTACAGCTCCCGCACCCGCCGTGGTCGTCGCACTCGTCCTCGCGCTCCCCGAGGAAAAGGCCGCAGTCGGGGCATTCCTCGGAAGAGCCCATGAGAAGAGCGCCGCAGGCCGGGCACATCCCTTTTTTTATCCGTTCTTCGGCTGCCGCGACCTCGGGGTGCGCCTTTTTCCAGAGCTCCTGTATCTTTCTTACGGCCTCGGGAGCCGCCCCCCTGTCCACGAATACGCCGAAGCTACCCTTGCAGGACGAGCCGCCCGGGGTCCGGAGGACCTGCACGTCGAAACCCGCGCTTCGAAGCAGCCAGGCGACCTCGTTGGCCCGCTCGTAAGTGCCCTCTTCCACGCAGGCGAGGCCCTCGCCGATGGCAGGCGACTTTTGGGGGGCGGCCCCCCGCAGTTCTTCAGGGCTTATCAGCTCGGATTCGCACCTGTTGCATTCGGTCACGTACGCGAAAAATTCCGCCCCGCATTCAGGGCAAATTTTTACCTGTTCGTCCATATCGATTTCCCCTATAATATCTTGATGGGCCTGAGGCCCGGGCAAAAGCGTCTTGATTATAGCACGAAGCCGTGATACAAATAAATCCCGTTTTAATCCGCTAGAAAAGGTTTTCCCCGCAAAAGGAGAGGTGGCCGAGAGGCTGAAGGCAGCTGCCTGCTAAGCAGTTGTAGGGATAAAACCCTACCGGGGGTTCGAATCCCCCCCTCTCCGCCAGTTTTGTGCCCTTTCGTTGACAGGATTCGAAGGCGCGCGAGCGCCGAGCGGAGCGAGGAAAAGGGCGCAAGGATGCGCCCGGAAGTGAGCGCGCGGGGCCTGAGTAAGGAGGCAGGAAGCCGACGAGCGAAGGCCGAATCCCCCCCTCTCCGCCAGTTTTTGCCCATCACGATTCAATCCCTGCAAGGAAGCAGAAAAACAAGGACCAGAACATTTCCAGGCATTTATTGTCGGGGTTTGGGAGAGCTTTGGCTTCAATGCGGCGACTGCCCCCGTTCCGTCGACCTCTGGCAACGGCCTTTTGGATAGTACGTTTATGATATAATGGAGAAAGCAAGGAGGCTTTATGGAAAAGGAAAGAAAGGGTACTGAAATGGCGATTTTCGCAGCCGGTTGCTTCTGGGGTGTCGAGGAGACCTTCAGGAGCGTAAAAGGCGTTGTCTCAACCAGGGTCGGCTATACCGGCGGAAAAACTGAAGACCCCACTTATAAAGAGGTCTGCACGGATACAACGGGCCACGCAGAGGCCGTGGAGGTCACATTCGATCCAGGGATAGTGAGCTACAAGGAGCTTCTCAAGGTTTTCTGGGACATACACGACCCTACGACAAGGAACAGGCAGGGGCCGGATATCGGGAGCCAGTACAGGTCAGCTATCTTCTATGCAGACAACGAGCAGGAAAGGCTCGCCAGGGCATCAAAGGAAGAGCTTGAAAGGTCCGGGCTCTACAGGAGGCCCATAGCCACGGAGATTACCCCGGCAAAGGCCTTTTATCCCGCGGAGGAATATCACCAGAAGTATCTCATGAAGCGCGGGATTAAGTACTGCGGCTGAAATGCCGGAACGCCCCTACCTTATTACCTGGTTGAGCTCGAATATGGGGAGAAGTATAGTGAGGACTATGAACCCCACCACGGCCCCCATCGCCAGGATGAGCGCCGGCTCGATGAGGCTCATTGTCTTTTTTATCCCGGCCTGCAGCTCGGCTTCGTAGCCCTCGGCGGCACGCAGGAGCATATCATCGAGGCTTCCGCTCTTTTCCCCCACCTTTATCATATGGATCACAAGCGGAGGGATGCGACCGCATTTGGCCAGGCTCGTTGAGAGCGCCATGCCTCCTGCGCAGTCGGAAGCCGCCTCGTCGATAGCCTTCCTGAAAGCGGTATGGCCCACGACCTCTTTCGTTATCTCAAGGGCCTTAAGGAGCTGTATGCCGCCCGCGAGAAGGCTCCCGAGAGTCCTCGTAAAAGCTGAGAGGTAGAAAAGCGCGATGAGCTTCCCTGCAAAGGGCAGGTCGAGCGCCAGGTTCTCGATACGCTCCCTTCCCCGCCCGGATTTTGAGGTTCTACGGACCCCAAAGTAAGCCGCTACTCCGAACGCAATGAATACAGGCCAGTAGCCTGAAATGAGTTCCGCGGTACGGATAAGAAGGACCGTGATGAACGGGAGGCTTCCGCCGGTGTCCTCGAATATGCGGGTTATCTTGGGTATGACAAAGACAAACAGGAACGCGAGCACGCCCGCGCCCACGAGGAGCATAAGAAGAGGGTAGGCGAGGGCGGCCCGCATTTCGGTTATGAGCCTTGCCCTTGATTCGAGCTCCGCGGCAAGCCTGGGGAGCACCCTCTCTAGTGAGCCGCTCGCCTCGCCCGAAGCCACCAGGCCCCTGTAAAACGGGCTGAAGATATGGGGATGCCTTAGGAGTGCGCCTGAAAGGGAGCTGCCTCCGGTAACGGCTTCCCTGATATCCCCGAAGACCGTTTTGAGGCGCTCGTTATCCATATTTCCCGTAAGTACCGAGAGCGCCTCCGTTAAGCTCGTGCCTGAGGCTAAAAGGGTCGACAGCTGTCGCGTGGCGAGGGCCAGGTCCCCTGTAGGTACCTTCCGGCCCTTCCCGGCGGCCTCTGCCTCCTTTACCTCGACAGGGTGGAGCCCCAACCCTTTCAGGCGCTGGAGAGCATCGTTCCTGCCGGAAGCCTCCATTTTCCCAGATGCAAGCTTCCCTCTATTGTCATATGCCCTGTACCTGTATGTGGCCAATCAGGCTCCCCGAAAAGCATTCAGTTTTCGTCCTGTATGACTCGCAAGACCTCTTTAACGCTAGTAATACCCTTGCGGGCCTTTTCCAGTCCGTCCTCGAGCATGGTCCTCATGCCGCCGGCGAGGGCCGCTTTTTTTATGGTGCCAGCGTCCTGATTTTTGAGTATCAGCGGGCGTAGTTCCGGGCCGGGCACGAGGAACTCGAATATGCCGACCCTGCCCCTGAAACCGGTGCCAAGGCACTTACCGCAGCCCGCGGCCGTCCAGAGCCTTCCGGGCGGCTCCTTGAAAAGGGAGGCTTCGCCGCCCGGCGGGGCCTCTTTCCTGCAGTCCGGGCACAGCACCCGCACGAGCCTCTGCGCAAGTATCCCGGTTATGGACGAGGACACAAGGTAAGGCTCTATCCCCATGTCCACGAGCCTCGTTATCGAGCTTGCGGTATCGTTGGTGTGGAGGGTCGAGAGTACGAGGTGCCCGGTAAGGGAGGCCTGTATGGCGATCTCCGCGGTCTCCCTGTCACGTATCTCGCCTACCATTATGACGTCCGGGTCCTGCCTGAGGATGGAGCGGAGCCCGCTCGCGAAGGTGAGTCCTATTTTAGGGTTCACGTGCATCTGCCCCACGCCCTTCAACTGGTACTCGACCGGGTCCTCGATGGTTATTATGTTCCTTTCGGTCGAGTTTATGCGCGAGAGGGCCGAGTAGAGCGTAGTGGTCTTGCCGGACCCGGTCGGGCCGGTTACGAGTATTATGCCGCTATTTTTGGAAAGAAGGGATTCGAGCGTGCGGGCCTGGCTTTCGTCAAGGCCGAGCCTCGGGAATGCGATGACCTCCGCCTTGCTGTCGAGGAGCCTCAATACAGCCCTTTCGCCGTGCGAGGTGGGTATAATCGAGACCCTTACATAGATGTCCTTGCCTGCTACGAGGAGACGGATCTTGCCGTCCTGCGGAAGCCGCTTCTCCGCGATGTCGAGCCCGGCCATTATCTTAACGCGGCTTACGAGCGCCTCCTGGAGGGCCTTGGGCGGGGAGAGGACCGGATGAAGGACACCATCGACCCTGAAGCGGACCTCGACCTCCTTTTCATACGGCTCGATGTGGATGTCGCTCGCCCTGTCCCGTACCGCCTCGAAGAGGAGGGAGTTCAAGAGCTTTATTACAGGCGCCTCATCCCCCAGGTCGATGAGGTCCTTCGGCTCTTCCCAGTTGCTGGAGAGGTTGTCGAGACTCTCGGAGCCCAGCCCGTCGATGACGTCCTTTGCCGAGCCTGAGAGCCTGTCAAAGGACCTGTTTATCGCGTCGAGTATCTCCTGTTTATCCGCGATAACCGGCGTAACCGGCCCCCCGGCGGTCCTTTCTATCTCGTTAAGTGCGAATGCCGCCTCAAGGCTCGAGACCGCCACGGGCACAAGCCCGTCCTTTCTCCTCAGAGGCAGGATAAGGTTTTTTTTAAGGAAGGGGAGGGAGAAGCGACTGAGGATGGAAGCGTCCATGTCCTCGTCGGTAATGCGGTCTATCCGGGGCAGATTCTTTCCGGTCATCTCAGCCATAAGGCCTCAGGGTGCAGCGCCGCCCTGAGGCTTGGCCGGGCGGCTGTTCTGGTCGAATTCCGATTCCTTCCTCATCCGCAGCTCTTCGAGCCCCTGAAAGTCGTTCACGATATACGGGGTTATGAATACGAGGAGGTTGGTCTTCTGGTCCTGGTCCCTCTTGAACTTGAATAGCCATCCGAGGAGCGGTATGTCGCCGAGGAGCGGCACCTTAACGGTGCTGTTGGTCTTTCTCGATTGTATAAGCCCGCCTATGACGACGGTCTGGTTGTTCTTCGCGACTACGCTTGTCTGGGCCGAGCGTTTCGTGGTGATGAGGTCGGAAGCGCCCGCGACGGTCGTGGGTGAAATGGCGGATATCTCCTGGTATATGTCGAGCTTTACGAAGTTCCCCTCGCTTATCTTGGGCTTTATCCGTAGCTTTATGCCGACGTCCTTCCGCTCGATTGATTGAATAAGGGGCTGCCCGGTCGTGCCTGTCTCACGCTCGAGCTTACTCAGGAACGGCACGTTTTCGCCGACCATGATCTCGGCCTCGGAATTGTCGCTCGTCAAAAGATGAGGCGTCGATAGGACGTTAACGACATCCCTGAAGGAGGACAGAGAGAAAAGGGCCGCGAACCCCGGGGCCGTGAGATTGAAGCTTGTCCCGTCGGGCCTTGTGACCGGGACGGTTATGAAGTTCCCGAGCCCTCCCACCGAAAGACCGGCAAGCCCGCTCACGACCGACTGGATCGAGGACTGGTCGACGGTCCCGAAGCCGCCTATCACGACCGGGTCGCCGTTATGCTTCCCGGTCGCCCGCCACCTGTTCCCGAGTTCCACGGCCTTGTCGATGCTAACCTCTGTTATCATGGCCTCGACAAAGACCTGCTTGGGCCTCCTGTCGAGCTTCTCTATGACCTGCACGAGGTTCTGGTAGTCGGATGGCGAGGCCATGATTATGAGCGAGTTCGTCCCGTCAAACGGGGTTATGGATATCCTTCCGGTTATGCCGAAAGGCATCTGCGTCGGCGGCGCCCCCTTCTCAGCCGCCGGGCTGCGGCCCGGGTCGAGTAGCGAGGAGAGCACCTTGCCGAGGTCGGTAGCATTCGCGTTTTCGAGATAGTAGACGTGCAGGCGGCTCGAGGCCTCCGGAGGGGCCACGTCCAGGAGGGATATGAAACCCCTGTAATACTCCCGCTCGTTGAGAGAGTTGGAGAGTATTATGGCGTTAAGCCTTGCATCGAGAGAAATGCCGCTGTCACTCTGCCCGTCCGGCCCCCTCTTAAGGCCGGTCCTCCGGAGCTCCTCCTGTCTGAGTATCTGGACGAGGACTTCGGCCTGCGCGTGCCTCAAGTATACTAGCTCCGGTTCCGGGGGGCCTGCGGGCCTGTCCACCGACTTGAGGATGTTCAGTATCTTATCGACGTTCGCGGCCGTGTCCACCACCAGGAGCGCGTTTTTCGAGCCGAAGCTCGATACCTGTCCGTATCTTGAGATAAGCGGCTGGACCGCCGAAAGGGCTTCCTGAATGGAGACGTATTCGAGCGTTATGAGCCGGACGATATACTGGTCGCCCCTGGCAGGGCCCGCCCCGTCCGATACCCTCATTCCGCTCTGCTTTGCAAGGGAGGATGGGACTATCTTGTACGAGTCTCCGGAGGGAATCACTGCAAGCCCCTTCAGCTCCAGCGCCGAGACGAATAGGTCCATGGCCTCGTCGCTCGTGAGTTTCGCCGGGGCCACTATCGTGACCCTGCCCTTTGCCCCGCCCTCGGCGTCGTAGATGAAGTTTTTCCGGGTTATCTCGCTCATTATCCTTATGAGCGACGAGACCTCGACGTCGACGAAGTTTATGGTTATCTTCTCGGCGGCCGCTCCCTTCGGGGCGGCCGCCAGCGCCGTTGACCCGGCCGGGACAAGCGTGAAAAGGAGAAGAGAGGATATGAGGAGAGCGTTTTTGAACGGCTTGAGCATCTTTATCCGCTATCTTATTTCATAACGCAGGCTCATGGGTCTTCCGCCGCGCACGATATCGAGCTCGATATTGGACTCACCCTTGAGGGCCGTAAGCACCTGGACCGCCTTCTCGGGGGTCGTGACCTCCTGCCCGTTGACCCTGCCGAGTATGTCGCCGTTACTGAGTCCGAGCGCCTTGAATACGCCTTTCGGCTTTATCTCGGTTACCCGAAAGCCCTGGACCTTGCCTTCCTTTACGACCGGCGTTAGTCTCGCATCCGAAAGCACCTGGCCTATGTTGTCAAGGGCGCTCATAACCGCCTTCTGGTCTACTACCCACTGCCCCTCCCCGACCTTTCTCGAAGCCGCGAGATAACCCCCTTGCGAACCCGGGGTGGCTGCCTGGGCCGGCGCCGGATTCGATGCAACGCCGGGCCTTCCCTCCTCTATCCGTAATGTGACATCGCCGGAGCCTGTAGAGACAATGGCCGAGTCCCGGAGCACCTTAAGCAGCGTGGCTGTCCCGAATACCTTTTCTCCCGGCCTTACGACCTCTTCCTGGGCCGAACCGCTTTTTCTGAAGACCGCGAAACTGTCCTCTCCTGTAAAGGTGCCGCCAAGGACCATGCCCGCGAACTCGGCAGAGCCGCCGTTCGCGGAGGCGCTTTCTTCCTCGATTGGAACGGCCCTGAACCTTTTGTCCCTCGAAGGGAAGATAGCGCTTTCGACGACCGGGGCATAGGCCATGATGTCCGTTACGGTCCTGGCAGGGACAGGCCTTGCGCCATCATTCGGCGTAACGGGGGCCGTGCTTCGGAGCACGACCCAATCCCTTGCGACAAGGGCGGCGACCGGTATTATGGCCAATGCCAGCGCCGCGTTGACCAGGTTCACAGTCTTTAAGTCCATAAATTTCATTTCGGCCCGGTCTCAGCTGATATTTAAGTAATTTTTCGTTTTATGGAAAGAGAAAAAGACTGCCGCGAAAAGGGGCCGTCCGCCGGGGCAAGACGAGGAAGGCGGGACCCTTCAGGGATATTATCGAAAGGAGAGCCGGTTTTCAAGGCAAATATCAGATTTTTACTTGAAAAACCGGGAATTTTCTGTTATTCAGGGTCGATATGCAAGCTGCGTTCGGGCCGGTCCGGTCCAGGTCCATGTAAGTCCTTGTACTCCGGTTTGCAAGGCCGGGAGGCCCCGTTACCAATGCCCACCCAAAGATACCCGCAGGAAAGCCGAAGTTTACTCGTAAAGGCGCGGTTTTCTCTTTTGAGTACAGGGTCCCGACCGCCGGGCCGCATGCAAGGCTCCGGCGGCTTCACCATAATGGAGCTGGTCGTCCTCATTGCCGTAATCGGGCTGGCGCTCGTGATAACGCTACCCAGGCTTACGGGGTTTGAGCGCGCGGCCCTCAAGTCCCAGGCAGGCAAGCTCTCGACCTTTTTGAGGTATGCGAATGAATCTGCCGCTACAAAGCGCCTTTATTACAAGGTCTCATTCAATATCGAAAACGGCTCGGTGATGGTCGAGCGCTCCCCTGACGGCAAGGAATTTTCAGGGGACATGGATATAAGAGGCCTCAAGATGAGTGGCGGGGTAATGCTCCGCGATATCGTCGTGCAAGGGCTCGGAAAAATAGAAAGCGGGACCGTGTCGGTCGTCTTTACGCCGCTCGGGGCGGCAGAAGAGTTTTCCGTACACCTGGAGGCCGGGAAGGACTGGTTCACCGTGAAGTTCAACCCATACTCAGGAAAGGCCGAGGTGGTCGAGGGATATGCCTGAAAAGAGGGAAAAAGGGTTTACCCTCCTTGAGGTCATGATAAGCCTTGCCATCCTGGCAGGGGCGGTTGTGACGCTCGTTGCCGCCTTCAATTACCACCTTAAGGTATCTTCCGAGACAAGCGACCTTGTAGCCGCTTCCGTACTCGGCAGGTTCAAGGCAGAGGAGGTCTCGCTCTATGGGCCGCCGGGTACCATGAGCGGATCATTTGAAGGCGACTTCAAGACTTTCAGCTGGGAGATGCAGCCGTCGGACACCGAGCTGCCGGGACTTAAGCGGCTGGATGTAAGGATAAGCTGGGATGCGTCCAAAAGCCTTACGCTCCATACCTTTTATCAGGAATAGCGGGTTTACGTTCATAGAGGTGCTCGTTGCGCTTACGATCGGCTCTGTTGCGCTCCTCTCCCTTTACGGCGTCCTCATGAGCGTACTTGGCGCGGGCGAAAGGACCGGCGCCTCGATCGAGAGGGATTTGGAGGCGGGGATATTCCTTGAGAGGCTTTCGGGCGAGGTCAACTCCGCGTACTTCAGCCCGGAAGAGCCCAATACGGTATTCTCCGGAAAGATAAGGGGCGGGGCTCCGGCCCTGGAGTTTACATCGTATTCAGCGGTGCCCCAAAGGGAGGGTGCTCCTTCCACAGACCTCATGGGGATAGGTTACTTCGCGAAGCATGAAGACGGGGGGCTTACCCTTTACAGAGAGACATGGAACCCACTAATCGGTGAAAGGTTCAGTTCGGAGGCGCTCTCCGGCATAGAGGCGTTCGAGCTGAGCTACAATAACGGCGCTACGTGGGCAAACGCATGGGAGGCGACCCTTGAAAAAAAGCTCCCCCTTGCCGTAAGGGCCAGGGTGGTCTTGAGGGACGGAAGGGAATTTACAGCGCTTTCCAGGACCATGATAAGATGAGGCCGCCCTCGAAGGAGAGGAACGCCGCCTTGAGCGTACGATCGAGACCGGGGGAGAGCGGCTTTGTCCTTATAGCCACGCTCGTTATCCTGGCGGTCCTTGTGGCTATCGTGACCGAGTTCGTCTACCGGGTGCACGTCTCCGCCTCCAGGGCCTCCAATTTCGCGGAGGGACAGAGAGCCGCGCTCCTGGCCGGCAAGGGGGTCGAGCTCGCGGAGCAGGCCCTTAAAGAGATGCTCAAGTCCGGGCCGAATATCGCGATTGATAAGGATGGGCTCCTTTTCACGTCATCAGAAGGGGAGTCGTCGGTAGTCATAAGGGTCCATGACGAGCTTGGCAAGGCATCGTTGAGGACAGTTTACGCTAACGGAGTAGAAAACGGCAGGACGCACCCGGTCTTCTCAAGACTACTTGAAGGGTTGGGTATAAAGGGCCGCGAGGGCCTTGAGGACTCCCTGGCGGACTGGATTGACGGCGACGACCAGCCAAGGGCATACGGGGCCGAGGGCCCGGAGCATTATTTGAGGCTCAAAGCGCCTTATGAGGCGAGGAACGAGTATCCTGGCTCAATAGGAGAGCTCCTGCTGATAAAGGGCTTTTCGCCCCAGGTGCTTGCAATGCTAAAGCCCGTTGTCTCGCCCTATAACACGGACGGGCTCGTTAACGTGAATACCGCCCCAAGAGAGGTGCTCCTGGCCCTTTCGGAAGAAATGACCGAAGAGCTCGCCTCTAATCTCATAAAGCGCAGGATGGAGAGGCCCTTTAAGGACAGGTCCGAGATAATGAAGGTGCCGGGTTTCGAGACGGCAGGCTACGGCCTCATGGATAGTATAAGGGTGGAGAGCCGGATATTCAGCGTCCATTCGAGGGCTACATCTGGCGAGGTCTCGCGGGAGATAGAGGCGGTTTTCGAGGTAGGGAAGGGTGTCCTCTATTGGAGAAGGCTCTAGCAGGGTGTTGAAAAACACCCTGCTAAGCAATCCACGGATGGATTGCCAAATTGCGAAGACTTGAAAAGTCGAGCAACTTGTGAGGCTTGGGCGGATTCCTTCCGGCCAAGCCGTGGTTGAAAAAGTCTAGGAAGGACTTTTTCAAATCCTGAGAGGGCCATAGATGAAAGACCAGTTAGCGATAATCGAAATCGCGCCCGGAGCCGTAAGGGGCTGCGTCTTCAATGCCCCTGGCGATAAAGCAGCCTGCGCTACCGAACATTTTACACAGGCGGGCGGCAGAAGGGATGCGCTCTCGCGCCTTGTGTCGACACTTCAGGGAGGCCCCGGGGGCGGAGCCTTGAAAGATGGGCTATTCCTGAGCTTTTCCCCGGCGCTTCTTAGCATAAGGGTAGTAGAGGTCCCGTTCGAGGACCGCGAAAAGATAAACGGGATACTCCCTTTCGAGCTTGCGGGCTGCCTGCCTTCAGATGCGGAGGATTTCGTATTCGACAACCTGCCGCTCGGAGGCGGCAGGGCCATTGCCGTCGGTATGGAAAAGAGACTTCTGAGAGATTGCCTTTCCGAGCTTAATGGGCTTGGCCTGGACCCGCGCTGGGCCGGTCCCGCTGCCTTCGCTGCCCCGGCCCTCATTGAGACGCTCTCGAAAAATGGAGGATACGCCGCCCTTGTGACCCCTGAGCTCTTTTCGGTCTCGGAAGGTGGCAGGCTCGTTTTCTTTAACGCATACAACGGGGCTGATTCCCTGAGGCTCAATATCGAGCTATTGAGCTCCGGGGGGGTTACGATAGACAGGGCCTATTCGATAGGGCTCAGCCCCGGCGCGCTCGCTCCTGTCATGGCGGATATCGAAATACTGGAAGGGAAACTGCCCGAAGGCATGGAGGAGATGGCGGCGATCTACGCCCTTTCGCTCACTCTCAGGGGAAGGCGGCTTCCGGGGTCTTTTTTGGATTTCAGGAGAGGGGAATTGGAATACACTAAGGAGAAGAGCGCCGCAAGGAAAAAGCTCAAGCTCACCCTTTTTCTGTGCGCGCTCCTTTCTCTTTTGGGGATATCGGACCTCTATATGCGATACCTTGCCGCATCTGGCGAGCGCGCTTCCTATAGGAGCGCCCTCAGGTCGGCTTATCTGGGCCTTTTCCCCGGAGAGGGCGGCGCCGCTGACGAGCTATACCAGATGGAAGTCAAGATGAAGCTCCTCGATGAAGAGGCCCGCGTCCTCGGAGGTATAAAGCCCGCCGAGGTAATGAGGAAGCTCGCTACCTTTACGCCGAAGGAGGCAGGGATAGTTATAAATGAGCTCTATATTGGGGAGGAGAGGATAAGCGCAAAGGGGGAGGCGGCCTCGTTCGAGGCAGCGAACGGGCTTAAGGACGCGCTCTCAAGGAGCAGCGCATTCAGGGAGGTGCTCCTTGCGGACCTCAAGGCAAAGCCCGGCGGAGGGGCCGTCTTCACACTCTCTCTGAAGGAGGGTGCCGAGTGACCGGGCCAGCGAACATTGTCCAAAAAATCAGGCAAAGGCCTGCTCTCGCGCTAGCGGCACTGGTCCTCGTGGCCGCAATGGCCGGCGCGCTTGCCTCCATCGAGAGGTATTCGGCCGTAAAGAGGCAGGCGGCCTTTAAAAAAGAGGAGCTTTCGAGCTTCCGGGCGCTCGAGGCCGCATATGTCCAAAGGAAGGCCGGGATAGAGGAAGCCTTGAGAAAGGCGCATGCAAAAGGAGACCAGTCGGCCATAGCCGTTATAGAGCGCGCCGCTGAAGCGGTCGGTGCGAGGTCCTCGATAGTCTCCATAAGGCAGGCCGGAGAGAAAGAAATACTCGGCTACACCGAAACTGGGGTCGAGGTCAAACTCGAAAGGGTGGACCTGAACCATCTGGTGAACCTTTTGCACCACCTCGAGAGGGGAGGCGCGCTTATCGTAACGAGGGAGTTCTCGATGAAGACGAGATTCGATGCCCCGGACCTTTATGACGTCGATATGAAGCTTTCGCATGTCAGAAAGAAGTTGGGCGTTTAACCGTCTCGAGGGAGGCGAAATACAGAGCTGGACTGGCTATGCAATAAAGCTTATCATGTTCTTAATAAAATCGAAGCGAGGAGGGGTTATGCAGCGGGGGTACACAATATGGTTCACAGGGCTTTCTGGCGCAGGCAAGACTACGCTCTCGAACCTCCTTCACCGCAAGCTTCAGGAATTCGGCATTACCAATATAGAGATACTTGACGGCGATGTCGTAAGGACGCACCTTTCAAAGGGGCTCGGCTTTACCAAGGAAGACAGAGACACGAACATCAGGAGAATAGGATGGGTAGCGCATCTGCTTACGAAACATAAGGTCCCGAACCTGGTCTCGGCTATCTCGCCCTACAGGGAAGTAAGAAATGAGGTCAGAAAGATGATAGAGCATGCCGGCGGGGCTGGCGCGTTTATCGAGGTCTTTGTTGATTGCCCCGTAGAAGTCTGCGAGGGAAGGGACGTAAAGGGGCTGTACGCAAAAGCGCGCAAGGGCGAGATAAAGCAGTTCACGGGCATTGACGACCCGTATGAGGCGCCCCACAACCCTGAAATCCATATTCGGACGGACCGGTTGACGACCGAAGAGGGAGTAGATTTGATTTTGAGGCATCTCGCTGAGAAAGGTTTTATAACCGGTCAGTCCATTCGGAGTAATATATAGGCAAGCGAACTCATGGGAGCCGGTGTAAGTTTTCTTTACAGCCGCGGCGGCGCTTGAGCCGTAACGCTTTGAAATTAGTGAAGAATATTTTGCAAAGGACCTTCCATGCCCCTGCGCTTTCTGTCAGCTTACTTTACAGCCCTGTCATGTGAAAGCGCCGGGTTTTTTGTAACTGCTCAAAATCAGTTTGTTTTTAGATAAAAAGAACGGCTTGGCACGGCTGTTGCTTAATATCAAGGCAATAATGGCATGTTTAAAAGGGGGAGATTCATGCTTGCCAAGATAAAATATTCCATGCTGGCCGTGGCTGCCGTTCTGGTGCTGGGATTCAAGCCGAGCACAAGCCATGCGGTTCCTGCCCTGCAGCTCGATATAGAGGGGGGCAGTTATGATTCCACTACCCAGACGATAGTGGCCAACTCCGACCCGTTTACGCTTTACGCGTTCCTGAGAACGAACGACTCTAATCTCTTAAGCGATTCGTTCTATCTCTCGGTCGCTGTCCTGCCCTCTCTCGGGTATGACTCGGAAGGCCTGGACCTGGGGTCTTTTACCCTTAACGGGGTAAGCTATGATGTCACTTCGGATATGTATTACGGGACCCCGCCTGTCGAGGAGTACTATAATACTCTCGACGGAAACGACCTGGGGCCCCATGACGTCTACCCGACCTACTTCTACGAGCACGAGTTCCAATTCGACGAGAACCTTACTACCGCCAGGTACAATACCCAGGACCGGGCGACCACCGGGACCGTAGAAACTGAGAACGGCCTCATGTATTACATTTCGTTCTCAATCGACACCACCCAGCTTGCCGCCGACTATGTACTCCATTTCGACCTTTACAACACGAAAGTTAAAAGAGGAGGCGACATCGATATCTCGATGTTCGCGCCGTTCTCGCATGACGCGGAATCAAAGAAGGTGCCTGAGCCCGGCACGTTAATACTCCTCGGAAGCGGCATGGTAGGCTTCTATGCCCACAGCCGCCTGAGGAGGAAGAGGAGCTAAAGGCTCCACGCGGCAAATTCAAATTCGGCCTTGGGTAATAATGGAATTACACGATTGTCCCAGGTGCAGGAACGCCTTCTACACGGCCTTATATACGACCACTATCGTAAGATGTCCTTACTGCGGCTTTGAAGGCAAAACGGAAGGGCGGGAAAAGCGGAAGGATGTAAGGGCAAGGGTAGGCAAGGACTGCGTCCTCACCGCGGATAGGGAAAGCATAAGGGCGAAGGTCGTTGATATCTGCGAACGCGGGATAGGCGTCCTCGCAACCGGCGATATCCCGGAGGGAAAGACCTTCAGGGTCGTGGTCGAGGATTTTGATCTGGAGGCAAGCGCAATAATCGTCTGGAAAACCCGTGTCGGAGGAGGCCCTGCAAGGGCCGGGCTGAGATTTATATAAAGATGGTGCGCTGCTTTTGGACCAGCCAAGCTCTCCTTTGTTCTAATCTGCTGAAATAAAAAAAACCGGCCGCTGACTGGCCGGTTTTTTTATTGGTCTAGTACAGTTAAACTAAAAATCTTCACTCTCCTGACTCTAAAAGCTCTCTTCAACTCAGGCCGGAACCTTGGGGAAACTTATTCGTCATTTGAGCTTTCCAAGCACCTCTCTTGCCTCTTTCGAACCCTGGAAGTCGCCCTTAAGGCTCAGGGCTTTTTTCAATTCCGTTTTGGCAAGCCCCGCGTCCCCCTTATTGTAGTATGCCATGCCGAGGTGATATCTGATTACGGGATTATCCGGCTGTTTTTCCACGCTCTCCTTGAGAAGCGAAATGGCCTTGAGGTATACCCCTTTTTTGTAATATATCCAGCCCAGCGTGTCTGATATGTTCGGGTCTTCCGGAGATAGCGATTTCGCCATTTCCGCGAGCGAAAGGGCGACGTCGATATTGCCCGCTCCCTCTGCGTAAAGCCATGCAAGGTTGTTCGCTGCCGGGACGAATTGAGGTTTTATTTCGAGGGCGCGCTTATAGCTCTCGACCGCCTCTTTTTTCCTCCCTTCCTTTTCATGGAGCACAGCCAGCACCATATGCCCGGAGACGAGGTCCGGGTCGAGCCTTACGGCCTCTTCGTACTGTCTGACAGCCTCATCCAGCGAGCCCCTGAGCGCGTAGAGGCTCCCCAAATCCAGGTAAACGGCTGTAAGGTCGTTTTTGAGCTGGAGCGTTCTCTTGAATCGGGCTTCAGCCTTGCCGAAGTCCTTCGTTAACATGTAAAGACGGCCAAGCAGATGGTGCAAATGGGGGTTGTCCTTGGATTTTTCAATCTCCGAGCCCACCCTTGCGATGGCCCCGTCCGCATCCTTATTTGAGATATGTATGGAGGCTATCATCGACAGGACATTGAGGAGCCTCGGGTCGATTGCATACGCGCGCTCGAAAGCGTCAAGTGCTGCCCTGTGCTCGCCCAGGAGCTCAAGCGCTGTGCCGAGGCGGACATAACCCCTCGCGTCCGTCGGGGCAGATTTAATGGTTTTCCTGAAAAACTCCACTGCCTCCCTGTACTTATTCTCCTTGAGCGATACGTCTCCCATTAAAAGGTTCGCCCCGGGATGGCCAGGGCTCTTTAACAAGACCTTTTTAGCCTCCTCGGCGGCAAGGCGAAGTTCGTCTGAGCTCAGATAGGCTGCGGCGAGCGCAAGCCTCGCGGCGGAAAACCCGGGTGAGATCCTTAATGCCTCGAGGAACTCGGATTTCGCCATTTGCGCGTTCCCATCCGCCTGATACGCGAGTCCCAGCGCGAAATGGGCCTGAGGGGAAAGTGGGTTTGCCTTCAAGGAGGCCTTGAGGTCGCCTATTGCGCCCTGGTAGTCCCTCCTGGCAAGAAGGAGCTTGCCCCTGAGATACAGTCCTTCGGGGTCCTTCGGGCTCTTTTTAAGGATGGTTTCGATCTCCTCCTCTGCCTCTTTCAGGTCGCCCGTATCTATCCTCAGGGCCGAAAGCCTTTTTCTCAGGGCCATGTCACCGCTCTTTTGTATGCCTCTTTCCAGGATCTTGGCCGCCTCTCCAGTATCCCTTCCCGAAGCGGCCAGGAAATCCGAAAGCGCGATATAGCCTTTCGGGCTCCCGGGCTTGAGATCTATTGCGGAAATGAAGGTGCTTTCAGCCTCCTCCGTCATGCCCGTGGCAAAGTAAAATGAGCCGAGGGCCAGAAGCGCGTCCTGGCTCTCCTTGTTGAGCTCGATATTTTTTTCCAATTCGGCCCGGGCTTCGTCATTCTTTCCCTGGCCGAGGTAAAGGTCTGCGAGTGCGATGCGGGCCTCCAGGGAACCGGCTTTGGCCTCGACTGCTTTTCTGAGTACCGCCTCGGCCCTCCTCGAGTCTTTCCTCGACAGGTGGATGGATGCCGCGGCCATGTAGGGCTTCATATCATCCGGCCTTGCCGCTATCAGTCCGTCGAGTATGGCAAGCGCCGAGGAATGGTCGCCGCTTGCCGCCAGCGCGCCGGAAAGGAGCATCTTCGCCTCGAACCTTTCAGGTTCCGCTCCGAGCACAAGCCTGGCCTTTTCCTTGGCGCCCTCGAAATCCCTCGAAAGCAGCATGAACTCCCCAACTTTTAACTGCGCGTCAATTAACCCGGGATCCAGGTCTACTGCCGCGCTGAACTCCCTGTACGCGAGCTGCATGTTCGGGACCCCGCCGGAGGACATGAGGGCCGTGCCGAGGAGATAGCGGGCCTCCGCGCTCTCAGGGTCTGCCTTTGTGGCGTTCTTGAATTCAAGGACGGCTTCCCTGTATTTGGCCGTCTCCATGTGCGCTTTGCCCTTGCGCATATGGCTTTCGAATTTTTTCTCGGCGCTTGCCCCGCAGGAGAGCACAAAAAATGCCAAAAGGAACAGAAGCATGGATCTAATCGAGGATAGCATGCAGACTCTCCTAGGGGATTGATCTTTTGGGTTGTGTGAGTACTGTAAAAAATCCTTACAGTCTTTTCGGGCGGTACGCATAAATAGTTGAATTCAAAAGCAATTTGTCTTTGTAAGGATTTCCGGATAGTGCTTCCATTTGTCAGGTTGCTTTACAAACTATCCTAAGCGGGACGGCTTGGTCATTGTAATGGCTTGATAATGCTGTCTTTTTTCAGCAAAAAATGCTTTGGCACAGCTGTTGCTATCTATAACCTCAAAGATAAAAGCATCATGAAATGGAGCCGCATCATGCTAAGCAAGCTTAAATATGTTCTGTCCACAGCCGTTGCCGCCTCTTTCCTGGGCCTTGCTCCCTCAATAAGCCATGCGCTTCCGGCCCTTCAGCTCGATATAGAGGGAGGCAGCTACGATTACAGCACAAAGACTATCGTAGCGAACGACGATGTTTTCACATTATATGCATTTCTCAATCCGAGCAGATATAATGATATCTCGGATTTGTTTTACCTTTCGATAGCTGTCCTGCCGTCACTCGAGTATTCCGATGAGGGCGCGAGCCTGGGCTCGTTCACGATAAACGGAGCCCCCATCAATGTCACTTCGGACATGTCGTACGGGACCCCGCCCGTTGACGAGACGTATCTGAAACTGGCTGAGACAAACGATTGGGATATCGGAGACCTGGAGCAGCATGAGGTCTTTCCGACCTACTTCTACGAGTACGGGTTCTATTTCAATGAAAATGACATGACCCAGGTATACGACACGATGTACAGGGCAATGAACGGGTTCAAGACTTACCAGGACGGCCAGATGTACTACGCGGCGTTCTCGATCGATACAAGGCTCCTGGACCCTGAGTATGTCATACATTTCGACTTTTATAACAGCAAGGTGAAAAAAACCGGCGATGACGTGGACATTACCATGTTCGCCAAATTCTCCTATGACGCTGAATCCAGGAAGGTCCCGGAGCCAGGCACCCTTATACTCCTCGGGAGCGGGCTTGTCGGGGCCTATCTGCACGGCCGCCTCAGGAGGAGAAAGAGCTGACCCCATCGCCTTGCGCCGGGATTTCCACTCCGGCACGCAGGACGTGGGCAGATTCGTTTCTCAACCCGCAAGCTTTCCGTAGCTCTCAAGGTACCACCGGACCGTCTTCCTGATGCCTTCGTCTATGCCGTTTTCCGGCTCATATCCGAGAAGCTCTTTTGCTCTTGAAATAGCGGCAAGGGAGTCCCTTACGTCTCCCTTCCTGGGCGGAGCGTAAGCGGGCTCGACCTTTGAGCCGAGAGAGTCGCGTATCTTCCCGAAGAGGTCGTTTATGCTCACCTTGCTCCCGTAACCCACGTTGAAATGCATGCCCTCGCAGCCACTGGCGAAGCAGGCTTTTATGTTGGCCTGGTTGCAGTCGTCCACGAATGTGAAGTCCCTTGATTGCTCGCCGTCGCCGTAGATTACCGGGCTCTTCCCGCGGAGCATTGCGTCAACAAACCTCGGTATAACGGCGGCGTACTGCGAATTCGGGTCCTGCCTCCTGCCGTACACGTTAAAATACCTCAGGGACACGGTCTCGAGCCCGTACACCCTGTGGAAGGCCTTGCAGTAGTACTCCCCGGTTATCTTCGAGACGGCATATGGCGAAAGAGGCGAGGGGGTCATCTGTTCCTCTTTCGGGAGCACGGCGGTGTCGCCGTAAACAGAGGAGGAAGAGGCGCATACGACCCGTTTGACCTCCGCCGACCTCGCGGCGTTAAGGACGTTGAGCGTCCCCGTGGCGTTCACCTCGTGAGTGGTGGCCGGGTCCTCTATCGACCGGGGCACTGAGCCGAGGGCCGCAAGATGGATTACGTAATCCATCCCCTTCATGGCGGCCTCAAGCGCCTCCTTGTCGCGTATGTCCCCCCGTATGAAATCTATCCGGCTGATTATGCCGGATAGGTTTTCCTCCCTGCCGGTCGCGAGATTGTCGAAAACGGTTACGGAGTGGCCCTTCACGAGGAGCATCTCCGATAGGTTCGAGCCTATGAAGCCCGCACCGCCAGTTACCATGAACCTGAGCATCGCAGTCCCTTTCCAGGCCTCAGGCCTTTACGATATTCCGCCTCTTAAGGCCGGCTGTAGCGTTCCTGGTGTCTACCACGAGCCTGCTATTTTTCGCTATCCACCTGTAATCGTAGCACGAATGGTCGGTCGCGATGAGCACGCAGTCGTACTTGCCGATATTCGCCTCCGTAAGCGGGGTAGAACGCATTTTAAAATGCCTTCGGTGGCTGACTGCCAAGGGGAGGTAGGGGTCGTTATAGCCGACCTCCGCCCCTTTCTCCTTTAATATCCTGATGAGCTCTAAAGACGGCGACTCCCTCAGATCGTCCACATCCTTTTTATATGCGATGCCGAGGACCAGGAGTTTCGCGCCCTTGAGGCTCTTGCCACGCTCGTTAAGCGCCTCCATGACCCTGGTGACTACATAATAGGGCATATTGGAGTTAATCTCCCCGGCAAGCTCTATGAACCGGGTCGAGAAGTCATACTCCCTGGCCTTCCAGGTGAGATAGAACGGGTCTATGGGTATGCAGTGCCCGCCCAGGCCCGGGCCGGGGTAAAAAGCCTGGAAGCCGAAGGGCTTCGTCTTGGACGCCTCGATGACCTCCCAGATATTGATGCCCATCCTGTGACAGAGCATCTTCAATTCGTTCACCATAGCTATATTGACGCTCCTGTAGATGTTCTCGAGGAGCTTGGTCATCTCCGCGACCTGGGTGGAGGAGACGGGCACAACTCTATCGACTATCCTGGAATACAGGGCAGAGCCGAGCTCGGAGCATTTCGCGGTTATCCCGCCGACGATCTTCGGGGTGGTCTTTATGGTGAAGTCCACCCGGCCGGGGTCTTCCCTTTCGGGGGAGAAGACGAGGAAAAAATCCTTGCCTGCTCTTAGCCCGCCCGCCTCGAGCATGGGAAGGAGGAGCTCGCTGGTCGTCCCCGGATAGGTGGTCGATTCGAGAGAGACGAGCTGGCCCGGCCTGAGATATTTCGCTATCTCGGCGCCCGTGGACTCGACATAAGAGAGGTCGGGCTCGCGCTTGTCCGAGAGCGGGGTGGGCACGCATATAATGACCGCATCCATCCTGGCAAGCTCCGACATGTCGCACGTAGCCCCGAAGGCGGGATTTCTGCCCTTCACCAGCCTCGATATGAGGCCCGAAGGGATGTGTTTTATATAAGACTTGCCTTTTCTTAAGAGGCGGACCTTTTCAGGGTCGACGTCGAACCCTGTGACCCTGTACCCCACATCGCAGAAGCGGAGCACTATGGGGAGCCCCACATAGCCGAGCCCGATTATTCCTATGCGGGCCTTCCGTTCCTTTATCAAGCCTGCGAGATTCGTGAAATTTCGCGACATCAATTGCTCCTTTCAAGCTTTGTAGTGATGTTGTATTTTTTTACAAGCTGGTGAAGGGTGGGTCTGCTCAAGCCCAGCTCCTCCGCGGCCTTGCTTATATTGCCGTTGTGCATGGATATGGCGGTGCATATGAGTCTTACATCGAGGTTTTCCCTGGCCTTCCTCAGGTCGAGGGTCTGCGGCTGTTTCTTTGCCGCAAACCCGAGGTCCGATGAAGTCACGACCGGACCTTCGGAGAGCGCAAGGGCCCTCCGCACCCTGTTTTCCATCTCCCTCACGTTCCCGGGCCAGTCATACGCAAGGATGGCGTCGAGGGCGTCCCTGCTGAGAAGCTTCGGCTCAGCCTGGGACGGTTCCGAGTACTTCTTCAGGAAAGTCCTGGCAAGGAGCACTATGTCCTCGCCGCGTTCCCTGAGCGGCGGGACCTCGATGGACACGACCGCCAGCCTGTAGTAGAGGTCTTCCCTGTACCGGCCCTCCTTTATAAGGGAGGTAAGGTCCCTGTTAGTGGCTGCTATGACCCGCAAGTCCACTTGCAGGGGTTCGCCGCCGCCGACCTTCTCTATGCGGTGGTCCTGCAGGAACCGGAGGAGCTTTACCTGGAGCTGGAGCGGCAATTCTCCTATTTCGTCCAGGAAGAGCGTTCCGCCCTGGGCGAGTTCTATCCTGCCGGCCTTTTTCGCGTGCGCGCCGGTAAAGGAGCCCTTTTCATGGCCGAAAAGCTCGCTTTCCATGAGGTTCTCGGGTATGGCGCCGCAGTTTATTGCCACCAGAGGCATGCCGGAACGCGAGCTGTGGCTATGTAGTGCGCGCGCTATGAGCTCCTTTCCAGTGCCGCTCTCTCCGGTTATGAGCACGGGGACGTCCTTGCCGGCCACCTTCCTTATGGTCGAGAAAATCTCATGCATCCTGCCGCTCGTTCCGGTGAGCTCGCCGAAAACATGGGTCTCGGGCTGCATCTGGAGTGCCTTGTACTCGGCCTCGAGGGTGTGTACGTAATGGGCCCGCCTGAGAGTGTGCTTAAGCTCTTCGAGGTCTATGGGCTTTGTGAAGAAATCGTGAGCGCCCAGGGACACTGCCGAGAGCGCGGCCGAACGGTCGGGGTTGCCGGTGAGCACTATGACCTTCGAAGCCGGGTCATGGCCCAGTATGCTTCCAAGAAGGCGTAGCCCCTCGGAAGTGCCTTCGGGGTCCGGGGGAAGGCCCAGGTCCAGCAGTATGAGCGGGAATGCCCCTCCCTGGAGGGCCTCCATCGCCTGCTCGCCGTCCCTTGCAAGGCAGACATCGTAGTCCTGCACAAGGGCCCATTTCATCTGGGTCCGGATGTGCTCGTCGTCGTCAATTATCAGTAATCTCGGATTTCCCATTTCAATAAAAAGCCTCAGGCCGGCGTCCGCGCTTCAGTTCCGCCCGGGAAGAGTATCCTGAATGCGGTACCCGCTCCGGGCGAGCTCTCAACGTCGACAGTACCGCCGTGGGCCTCGATTATGTTCTTGCACTGGTACAGGCCTATTCCGAACCCGTTCCTTTTCGTTGTCATGAACGGCCTGAAGAGCGATTCCCTTACGAACTCCGGCCGCATGCCGCTCCCTGTATCAGAGACCGTTACGAGGACGCCGCCCTTTACGGGCTCGGAATTCACCGAGACCTCGCCTCTGCCGTCTATCGAGTCAAACGCGTTCGTAAGGAGGTTCAGGAATACCATTTCCATTACTTCCGGGTCAATCGTCACAATCGGCGCTTTCTCCAGGCTGATGCTCACCCTGACATCCTTCTTCTCCGTGAAGGCGAGCTTCCCCAGTGCGCCGTTTACGATCGTCCGCAGATCCGTATCCCTCGGCCTTATGACCAGTCCTTCGTTGGAGGCTGAAAGCCTTTCTATGACGGTTTTCATCCTGCCGACCGTGGCGTCTATGGTGTTTATCGCGTCCTTCTGGAATGAAGGATCGTTCATGTTGTGCCTGGCGTTCTGGCTGACCAGGGAAAGGGTATTCGTAAGGTTTTTAAGGTCATGCATTATGAAGGCCGACGCCTTGCTGAACCCCTCCATCGCCTTCAGGCTCATGACGTCCTGGTCTAGCCGCATGTTCTTTATCTGGACGGCCGCCTGCGTGGTCATGGCCTTCAATATGTCGAAATCGTCCTGCCTGTATTTTTCACCGGAGATATCGCTCCCCAGGAGGGCGAATCCAACGGGGTCATCATCCGCCACAAGCGGCGCGCAGAGGACCGCGTCGGGCCAGGCAGGGAGGCTCGCGCTCATATCAGGTATTTCGGATAAAAAGAAGGGGTCTTTATCGGTTTTTATGCGCATTGAGAGGGGGTGGTCATTCCCGATCTGCCCCGGGCCCTTATCCTGGCCTGACGCGGTATTCACATATCTTCCGCTGACCGGGTCGAGAAGCCAGATACGCACGCCCCGGGCGCCGGTCGTCTCCGATATGAGTTCGATAAGAGTGGACGTTATCTCGCCGATGCTCCTTTTAGAGCTCATTTTTTCTATCGTCTCCATCCACTTATCCCGGAACTCGTACTTGTGGCTGTAGAAGTGCCTGTTTATGAAGAGCTGGACCTTCCTCCTCAAAAAGGAAGTGAAAAGGAGAAGCGCAAGGAAGAGGAGTGACACGAAGACGAAGAGCGCGGTGAAGAAAAAGCCGAGCGGAATATCCAGGTGGCGTATACCCCTTATTACGACCCCAATGCCTATGAGGTACAGGCCTGCGAGGAGGACGGTGAATGAGCCGTATACCACGTACCTCGATACGAATATGTCGACCTCGAGAAGCCTGTGCCTCACTATGAAGACCGCGGTCATGGAAACGGTTATGATGGTGATGACCGAGGCCAGGACCAGCATTTCCGCGTTTATGGCCGAAAAAAGGAGCGCCTGGCTAGAAAGGAACACGTAATAGGCCAGCACCCCTCCGACGCCGAATATTATGTATTTTATCTGCCATCTCTTCTGTCCGGACGAGGACTTGAGGGTGTTCTCAAGGTGCACGAGATTAAGCACAAGGCCGAGGAGCACGAATATGTAGAAGTACTTGCCGACGGGCCCTAGCGCGTACAATGGAGCGGAGAAAAGGGCGGGTGCGCGGTCGGGCTCAGGCGGGATATACTCTATGAAACTTGGAGAGCCTGCAAGATAGGCAAAGGCTGCTGATACTAAAGTAAACAGAATAAGAGCCGATATCCATTTCGAGAGGATTTCCCTGTGGTTGGCCCTGGCGAATACCAATGAAAAAAGCATCCAGGCTGCCGGGAGCATGGCCTGCCCCGTGAGGTTAAGCCGCATGCCGGTATGCCAGCCCCGCCCCGGGGCTAGGAGCGCGAGAGCGCTCCCGGCCTCTATGACGGCCAGGCAGGCCATTCCCGAAGCGAACCCTATGTTGACCAGGTGGCGCGGGTTCCTTAAAAGGGTGAAGAGGCCCAGCCCGGCGCACATGGCTGCGCTAAGGACATTTAATGCGAACGGCAGGGTTGTCATGTTTTCAATCGAACCTCAGGGATAATCCCAGGTGACAAAAATTACTGAATAAGCAACGCAAAAATGCTATAAGAGGGTAAAAGGTGACTGCATGAGGACCGTTCAATTCATAAAAAAAGCCTGTCCGCTCCTGTTTCTGCTCCTCCTTATTTGGGGGTGCGGGGGCGGCGGAAGCGGCGGGTCGGCCGCCAGCGGAGAAGAGCCGTTCAGGTCCGTTGAAGTCGCCTGGGACCCGCCGGATACCCGTCAAAACGGGACAGCCTTGAGCAGCGGGGAAATAGGCGGATACAGGGTCCATTACGGCGCGGAATCCGGAAATTACGATACCATCATCGACGTAGGGGGGGCGACCAGCCTGACTATCGAGGATGTCCCCTCGGACTGCGATATATATGTCGCAGTTACGGTGTACGATACGGACGGACTTGAGAGCAATTTTTCCGATGAATTGGTCATCGCGGCCGAATAGAGGCCGCCGGGCGTATTGAAATCCATTCGGCGGAAGAGCCGAACCGGCCCAAGGAGGCACGAGTTTGAAGATCAAAGCCCTCATCTTCTCTGCACTGTTACTATTTTTAGCATCGGCATGGCCGGATGAAACGGCGGCATTCGAGTACGTGATCGATTTCGAAACCGGCGACACTTCGCAGGTCGACTACGAGCATAATCCGTCGAGGAACTCCATTGTAGACTCGAATCTTTCGGGGGGCGGTAATTACGCCTTCCGGTGCATGATACCGCAGGGCTCGTCACAGCAGTATTGCGGGTTCAATGTCGACCTGTCGACGATGCCGTCCCAAAATAACATTTACATCAGGTACTATGTCAAATTCGAGCCCTCTTGGAAATTCGCGCCGCCGTCGGATAATCCCTATTACAAGTCCCTGATACTCGAGGTTGATGCGGAGGACTACAACGCCGGGGGGAGGATGTTCCTCAATTTGAATTCAGTGAGCGAGAGCGTCGCCCGGATGAAAGCCCTCATCTACACTCTCGACCAATGGCATGACACGGGCGTGGATATACGAAATGACGATAGATGGCACTGCATAGAGCTGAGGAGCTACAGGAACCTCTCGTCTCCGTCGAACGGCAGGGTGCAGGTTTGGCATAACGGAACCCTGGTGCTTGACCTCAATCCGTTCAACGCGGGGAACGCGGAGATAAGCTATATCACATTCGGGTACAGGAACGGAACGGCCCAGAATGACATGTACATGCAGTTCGACGAGATCGTGATAGCAGACCACTACATCGGCCCTATTGGTGTGCCTTCCCCGCCCAGTAACATCAGAAGAGTGCAATGAAAACGTCCGCGCTTTTAACCTGTCTAATCATCCTTGCCTTCTGCACGCACGCTAACGGCGCGGCATTTCATTTCGAGGGCTTCGAGTCGGGAGAAAGCGTGCCCGGCTTTTCAGGGAGCAGCTACGGCAGCATCTACGGGAACCCGAGCTACTCCATCCAGGGCGTCGAGAAAGCAAGCGGCAGCTATGCGCTCATGCACAGGTTCGAGGCCGGGCAGAACGGGTCGTACGCGACCATGCTCTTCGGCGACAGCCCCGAGTCCCTTGATTCCGACAACAGCAGCTATCAGGATATCTATATACAATTCAAGCTCAGGTACAGCCCCGGGTACGACTTCAGCGCGGGGAACAACAAGATAGTCATAATAGGGACTCAGGACGACACGAGGCATGAGAACGTCTGTTGTAATCCCTGGGTGGCCAATTATATCACCCTGCACGCAGGGAACTCGGGTAGTTCCGGGTATTTCAACGTAGAAGGCAATAATAAGAAGGCGGAAACCGGGCAGTGGTTTCCCCTCTCCCCCAATATCTCGGGGTACTCCGCGTACAACCGCTATACGATAGAGGCCGGAAGGTGGTACACCATAGAAATTCATATCAGCTTGAACGGCGGGTCGCAGTCCACTGGAGTCTTCGAGATGTGGATAGACGGCCAGAAAATATCCTATTACGACCAGGTCCTCTACAGGGTTCCGAGGGAAGGGGATTTCGGCACCAATGCGGCATTCGGGATAAACTTCATAATGCTTTCGCATTACCTCAACTCAGGCGCCCCCCAGGAACAGGCGATGTATTACGACGACATCGTCATGAGCACAAGCTATGTCGGGGAAAAACGCCCGTCAAGCCCCGTCAACCTTCGACTGATACTCTCAGGCAACTGAACCGTTTCCGGGCCGCCGTGCCGCGGCAAGCTCAATCATGACGCCGCCGAGAAGACCCGGTCGTAAAGAGAATGCATCTTTTCCACTCGCCTTGTGAAATCAAATTCCTTTCGGATGAACTCAAAGGCGTTCTTTTCGAATTCCGAGCGCATGTGAGGGTCCTTGAGTACCCTGATGACCGCCTCCGAGAGCGCGCTGCTGTCTCCCGGCCTGACAAGGATGCCAGTTTCGCCGTCGATGAGGCATTCGGAGGTCCCGCCTACGTCGGTGGCCACATTCGCCTTGCCCATGCACGAGGTCTCAAGTATCACGTTCGGGAGCCCCTCGGTATAGCTTGCAAGCACATGCAGGTCCAGTACGCTAATGTATTCCTTTATATTCCTGACATGGCCGGTGATAACGAGCCTGCCGTTCAGGTCCGTGAATTCGCTCCTCAGGCGCTCGGCATCAGGACCGTCGCCTATGAGGAGCAGGCGGGCGTTCGGAAAAACGGTGATTATCTTCCTGAACGCCTCGCAGAGGACGCGCTGGCCTTTCTCCGGGCTTATGCGGCCTATGGAGCCTATGACAGGGAACGTTCCCGCAATGCCCTTTTCCTCTATGATCTTTTCCGATTTGGGAAGCCTGGGATAATCTCCCGAGACTATCGCGTTATGGATCACGCTTATCTTTGAGCCAGGCACGCCTTTTTTAAGCAGCCGGTCCCGCATGGCCCAGGATACGGCTATAACGGCGTCCATTCTTTTCGCCGCCTTCACGGAAAGACGGTTGTAAACGGCGGCGCTCCTGGTGTTCTCAATGTAGCCGTGGAGGGTCGTCACTGCTTTTACGCCGCTCAAACGGCTTGCCATGAAACCCAATATGTCGGCCTTGTAGCCGTGGGCGTGGAGGAGGTCGACTTTATTTCGCCTGATGATTCTCCTTAACTCAAGCGCAACGGGTGCATAGGTCAAGACCTTCGGGAGGTTCGCCCTGTTTTCGGCCAGCTCTATCGTATTTATCCCAGATTTCCTCAAAAAAGAGACGTAATCATTTTCCGCGCTGTTCCTGAAAACGGCGACGGATTTGACATACCTGGACCCGTCCTCAAACCGGCATGAGTTGTAAATGGTCTTCCCCGGGCCGGAGAGCGTGCTGGTGTCTATCAGATGCAGGATGTGCTTAGCCATCTCCGGTCCGCTCGGTCATCTCCATCGCCTTGGGTTCAGCCCGAGGACGAAATCAAATAGCGAAAAGCTTCGCGCGGTTATGTAGATCATGTACATGTATATGAAGACCGGGAATTTATAGTCCACTCGGAATTTGTTCCTGTGAAGCCCTGATATTGCGGAGAGGCCGATTAGTATGAAAAGATAGAAAAAGACCGCAGCCGGTTCCATGTAGAAGAGGGAAATTGTCGAGAGGAAAAAAAACGCGAGCACGTTCAGGGCCGCCGTCATCGCCGGCTTGGATCTTCTGAAACTGCTGAAGCTCTGGTAATCTCCGTACCCATGCCAGCGCTCCCTTTTGAAGAACTCAAGCAGGCCTGCCGGCGCCTCGTTATGGATTGCATCAAGGCCGTCTAGAGGGGTTATCGAAATTCCCGAATCCGAGGCCCTCTGGCAAAGCTCGGAATCCTCGCCAGAGACGAGGGCCCGATTGAACCCCCCCAGCGACGTGAATACGTCCTTTCTGACGACCATATGGCCGCTATTTATATAGTTCTCCTGGGCCGCGTTTTTCCCGATTGAAAACCACTGCTTTATAGAATAAGAGACCGAATCGTCCGACTTGGCTCGCAAACCGGTGATGGTAAGCGGTTTTTCGTCCAAAAGCGCGATCAGGGCCGGAAGTCGTGATGACCAGCGTGGTGTCAGGGACACGTCGGCATCGATAAAGACCAGCACCCCGCCGGATGCCGTCTCCGCGCCCATATTCCTGAGCGCTCCGACCGTGAGCCCGGGATGGGAAAGGAATTTGACCCCTTTCGCAGCGCATATCTCGCGGGTCCGGTCAGTAGATCCGTTGTCGACCACGACTATTTCGTAGCCCGATATGGTATTGAGCGCCCCGCCGGCACTGAGACAGGCCTCGATAGAGTCGATAGTCCTCCCGATATTTTTCTCCTCGTTCAAGGCCGGGATTATGAAGCTGATTGCGGTGCGAACTGGCTCTGGCATGTTCAACTCCTCGCGCGAGCCATGTTTTGAGAATCCATCAGCGAGAGATACAGCTCCTCGTAAGAGCGTATCATCCTGGAGACGGTGAACCGGCGCTCGTAATCCTTTTTGGCCTCCGTGCCCATCTTCAGCCGGAGTTCCGGATTTCCTATGAGCGTCTCAAGCGCGCGTTGCATTCCCAGGGGGTCGCCTTTTTTCACCAGCAAGCCCGTGCGGCCGTGCTCGACGATCCTCGGGTTATCGCTTACATCTGTAGCTACGATTGGCTTCCCGGCGCACATCGCCTCGAGGAGCGCTACAGGCATCGCCTCCCACCTGGAAGGCATAAAAAATATATCGAACGCCGGGAGCGCCCGCGAGGCGGCGTTCTCAAGATAGCCCTGAAAGTGGACTGTGTCCCCGAGTTCGAGCTGGTCTCTTCTGGCAATGAGGGATTCGTGCTTCGGCCCGCCGCCAATCACGACGAATTTCGCCTTTGCCCCGGCTTTCTTAAGGTTCAGCGCGACATGAAGGAGCTCGATATAACCCTTTTGCTCAATAAGGTTCCCTATGCTTCCGATTATAAGGCTGCCTGGAGGGAAGGGGAGCTCTATCCGGTCGGGGTGGACCGGCGCAACTCCGTTCCATATGGTCCTGATGCGCGCATCCGAAAGGCCGTATGCCTCTTTCAGCCGCTCCTTCTGGAAGTCTGCGACCGCAACCAGGGAGTCTGATGCGCGGCTGAAGAGCTTTTCAAAAAGCATATACCTTTTATTATAGAACGGATAATTTCCGAAATGAAAAGTATGCGCGGTCTTTATGCCCTGGCATAAAGACCTGCATATCGAGGAATCCATCAGGGAATGAGTGCAGTGGCTGTGGACTATGTCGATATTCTTCCTGCGGATGGTCCTAAGGAGGTCAAAGAAGGTCATGTACCTTGAAATGGACCTCTTCTGGGTCGCCGGGCCTATGACCTCGTATCCGGCGTCCTCGAGCTCCTCTCCGACCTTCCCCTTGAATTTCAGGAAGCTTGCGGAAACGTTGAAGAGCCCCCTGTCAAGGTGCCTGCAAAGGTTCGCGATTACCGTCTCGGAGCCGCCGTAATGAAGTGACGAATTGACTATAAGGAGATTTATTTTACGCTTCGGATTTTGCACGCTACTGCCATGCCGCCGATTTATTCAGGGATCAGTCTCGGCGGAATTGCTTCCCTCACGCGAGAGAAGCCTATTTGTCCTTTCTGAAGACGAAGATGTTCCCGAAGGCCGGGCCAGGGGTCTTGATCCGGCGGAACCACACGTTGTTGAAGCCGTGGATAAGCCGCCTCGCGGGCCTAGATTTGAACCTGTTGTAGAGCTCTGTAAACTGGCCTGCGAAGCGGCCCTCCAAAACGCATCCGTTCCTTTTAAATTCCGAAACGAGCCATTCGGTATCGGCATGCCTCGTAAGCATCTGCCCCTTCTCTCCTGAACTCCAGTGTTCCACACCGCTTTTCTGCCTGCTGATTTCGCAGCGTTCTTTTTTGACGAGTTTTTTAAGCCCCCTGAGGGCTAATGATTGCAGGGAATGCATGTTGCCCTCGCTTATTACGATGAGCCCGCCTTTTTTAACCACACGCGAAAGCTCGGCAATTGCCTTTTCTACCTCGGGTATGTGCATCAGCACACCCCAGCATAATGCCGAGTCGAATCTGCCGTCTTCGAACGACATCGAAAGCAGGTCCTCCTGGCGGAGCTTGATATTCCGGCCTGCATCGATGCCCTCAAGGTGCCTCCTCGCCATCTTGAGGGCCGCGTTGGAAAAATCAACCGCGCATACCGAAAAGCCGCGCCTGGCCAGGCGGACGGTGTGAGCGCACGAGCCGCAGCCGGCATCCAGGACCTCTTTCCCTTCAGGGAAGATTTCCGCGATCCGGTCAAAGACGAGCTCGTAGAAGCGCTCGTTTTCGCGATTTCTGAAGTGCTCTTTCCATTGGTCATGGATCTCCCTGCCTGACAGGAAGGTCTTTACGCTCTTGCCTTTTTCTTTCTTCAGTTTATCCATTCGAGCTCCCGATGCAGCCTGCCTATTGATTGATCCTCCTGATCTCCCTGGCAGGGTTGCCGCCCGCGATGCAATCCGGCGGGATATCCCTGGTAACGACCGAACCTGCGCCGATTATCGCCCCATCGCCTATCCGCACGCCTTTCAGTATGGTAACCGAGCGTCCGATCCACACGTCATCTCCGATGGTGACAGGCCTTATCGCCTCTTTTGGAAAAGGCTGAGTGCGGCGGGCGACCTTGTCGACGGGGTGTCCGTCCGAATCGGTAATTGAGACAAGGCTGCCGATCCTGACGTTATCGCCTATGGTGACGCTTTGGGCTATGTTCAGGTTCAGCAGATGCCCCAGCGAGCAATTGCTGCCGATTTTGAGTTCGGGCTTTTCAAAATACTTGTTTGAGAAATAAATGTTAATCTTCCCGTTCAGGCGGTTACTGTCGCCGAGCCGGATGATGCCGCTGCCGAGAAGATAGGGCAGAAAGCGCCCCATCTGGAGATTCCTGCCGCATTCCGTGCATTGCGAGCGGAAAACCGGCTCAAGCCAGAAAGCCTTTGCAAGCCACCAGAACGCGGCAGAGCACGTCCTCAAAGCGACATACATGGCCCTATAAAGGAAAAGAGGCAGCGGGATGCGCGCTCCCTTCATAAAATAATATGACCCGTTCAAAAAAGCGTAGAACAGGTTTTCCTTTTTCATTATCTTCGTTTTCAGGCTCATGTCGTTCGCGGCGTCAAGTGATGAGACGGACAGGGTGAAATTTCAGCTCAGGCACGGCGATAAGATGGTTCCCTGCGTGGTTGTCTGCCCTTGAAAGGCCTTATTCCGGCTCGCCCTGGCTTGATAACGGATCGAGGGGACTCCATCGATGCCAGCCTCGCATTTATGAGATGGCTCGTGCCGAGAGTCAAGGCCGAGAGTATGTAGATATGCGGGTAGTTGATCCCTCCCAGGAAGAACCCGCCGACCGAGTAGGCTATTATACTCATGTTTAGGCATACTGGCCAATAATAGTCGATGCCGAGCGATTGATTCTCCTTGAGTGTCGAGGCTGATTTGCCGTTCTGGCGTATATTCATGATGATGAGAGAGACGATCAGGAGAAGGCCCGGAAAACCATATTCGCCCAGCACGACGAAGTAGATGCTGTGAGCGGAAATCCATCTGTTGGAGATTGCGTCGGTAGGCCTGTAGAACCGTCCATATGCCGAGTTGAAACTCCCGGCGCCTACGCCCAGCGGGTGCTCGGTAGCCATGCCGATGGCCGCCTTCCACGCGCCTATCCTGCCCATGGCGGAGCTGTCGGAGGAATACTGGACGATTGTTTCCATTCTTTCGAAATACTTGGGAGGAGCGAAGAAAAAGATTCCCGCGGCGATAAATATGCAGGCGGCCACGCCTAAAACCCTGTTTTTCGATTTCAGTATGAAATAGAGGATGGAAATTGAGAACGCGAGAGTGGCCCCTCTTGACAGGGTCCCGAGTATCCCGACCGATATGGCAATCGAGCACAGGAGGAAAAACCCCTTCTTTATAATGCCGGTGTTCTTGACCAGCGCATAGACCGCGAACGGGAGGACTATGTTGAGGCCCCAGCCGAAATCATTGCCGTCTCCGAGGAAGTAGCCGGCATTGAAGCTTTCTGTCCTTGCCTCGGAAAAAAAGTTTTTGAAGTTTATCAGGACGAGGCAAAGGTGGATTGAAAGCAGGAATAAAGCCAGTGTTTCCAGCCTTTTCTGTTCCTTGGCCAGGAAATAACCGGATGCGAAGAGCATGAAATATCCGATCTGGGCCTTCAAGTTATTGAAACCGTACAGCCTTACCAGGCCGTAAAAGACCGAGAAAAAGGTTAAAGTCATGAAGATGAGGAAGAGCCGGGTCTGGCCCTTTTCAAAAAAGTCCTGCACCCCCTTGTTCCCGCCTTTGATGAAGAGGTATGCAAAAATCATTGCTGAAACGAAAAGCGAATAATGCAGGTGCTTCAAGACAGGCAGGTGATTGCCCAACCCGAAGTACTCGACGCTTAATATCGAGAGGTATCCTATAAAAGCCAGGGTCATGAATCTATTTAAATCCGAAGGGGTGCCGCAATCGCCGACGAGAGCTCAGGCCAGGACTTCCTTATAGACCGTTTCTATTCCCCTGATGTTTCCCGAAATATGGAACTTTTCCATCAGCCTTTCCCTCCCGGCCTCGCCCATCCGGGCCGCTCGTTCCGGGGAGTCAAGGATGGATAATATGGATTGGGCCAGGGGCTCCGGCTCGCCCGGGGGCACGGTGTAACCGGTCACCCCGTGCACGATTATCTCAGGTCCGGCGCCGAGCGTGGTGGATATTACCGGCTTGGAAAGCGCCATGCCTTCGAGGTTTACCCTCCCAAACGGCTCGGGTTCTATGGAGGCGTGGATGACGAGGTCGAGCGCATTTACCAGGGAGGCGATATCGCTTCTCTGACCCGTAAATATCACATTCTGGCCCAGTCCCTCCTCCTGCACGATCCCCAGCAGGCTTTCATAATACGCGCTGTCGCTCGCGCGGTCGGACAAACCTCCTATGATGAGGCATTTGGCGTCCGGATGCCTCTTGAGAACTGTCTTCATAGCGAGGATTACGGTCTTTTGTCCCTTCCATTCCTTTATGTTCCCGATTATCCCTATCACCGGGGAACCCTGGCTGATCCCGAATTCGGCCAGGACGTCCGGCCTGCCTCGGTTTACCCTGGCGCTGAATGCATCCGGGTCAAGACCGTCGTATATCATCCTCAGCTGAGAGGGCGGGAAGCCATGCTTCTTAAGATTTGCGAGTACCGCCCCGGATATGCAGATGATGGCGACGAGAAACCTTCCCCAGGACTTGGTCAGGGGGGGGAAGAATGTGTTGATGCCCCTCTCGTGGGCGATGATTTTCGCCTTTGTAAAGAGGGATGCCAGGATCCAATGCTCTGAAAGCACAAGAGTATTATTGAGGTGAACAAGGTCGGCCCGTTCTCTTACGATAACCTTCCAGCTCGACAGCCCGGGCAAAATAAAGGTTATCATGTAATTGAGGGCTTTTTGGATTATCAGCAAGGGCCTGGATACGAGACCGGAAAGGGGATTTCGAGCGCCCTTATTATGCTTCGCGAGGAAATTCAAGGCGCGCCGCTTCTTGAGCATTATCACTTTGCATCCGGCTTGGCGGAATTCAGGCACTAGCCTGTTATCGTTGTAAAATACCACGACCGGGTTGTAGGCGGTCCTGTCCAGCCGCGTCACTATGTCGAGCAGGCAGAAATGCGAACCGCCCACGGTCCCGTCGGAGCTGCCCTCGACATATAGGATGGTCCTCTTCTCCATCGGCCCTCTCCTATCCTCAGTGATTGAGGATCCTCCTTGCGAAAATGCTCCTCAGGTCCCTCGCGTTCAGCGCGGCGTAGGTGCTGATACCGATCGCGATTCCGAGGGCGAGGGTATATATATCGGCATGATGGACCACTTTTCTGTATAGCATCAGGACCAAGATCATGACGAGCGTTGAAAAAAGGACATAGGACAGGATTTTTACAATCCTCATGACCTCAAGGCCGAGCGTCCTGGCGAAAACGAATGTGATGGATGCGAACTGAAGCGCAAGCGGAAGGGTGACGGCTATGGCAGCGCCGTATAGCCCCAGCCAGGCGGTCATGGGATAGATAAGGATAGCGATGAGAACAAGCCGCGCCGCGTTGAAATAAAAAGGGATGTTAGGCTTCCCGATTGCGTTGAAGATGTACCCGTTCAGCGACATGATCGCCATTATGCAGCCGTAGACGCACAGTATCCGGAGCGGCCCGGCTGAATAAGCCCACCTTTCTCCGTAGAGCACGCTGACTATTTCCAGGGACAGCACGGCCAGCCCCGCGCCGGCAGGGATCGATATGCTCGCGACGAGCTTAAGCACCTTGAGGTATGCTTCGCGAAGCGCATGGGGGTCGTCCTGCAGCTTGCTGTAGGACGGGAACATGACCCTGGACGTCACCTTGGAAATATGCGTGGTCGGCAGGTTGGCGAGAGTGAACGCGATCACATAGAATCCGAGCATCTCCATGCCGAGCACCTTGCCTATCACCAGATTGTCCAGCTCGGCCGCAATGAAGACGACTATCGAAAGCCCGGTTATATATTTGCCGTATGCAAAGAGCTCCCGAGCTGTCGAAAGTTTGAACCTTATCCTGGGCCGCCCGGGTATAATGATGTAAGTCAGGACGGAATCGACCGCCGCCACCGCGACATATCCGATAACGAGCGACCAGATGTTCCCGAGGTAATAGGCAAGTCCCACCAGGAGGAGGAATGCGGAGGCAGCCCTGGTCAGCTCGAGTACGGCTATCCTCCTGAAGTCGAGCTCCTTCTGGAAAGCTATGATATTTATGTTCTGCGTCCCGTGGAAAAAGAGTATCAGGGCGGCTACCTTGATGAGGTCTTCGAGGAGGATGTTGTCGTAATATGCCGCGATGAGGGGAGACAGAAAAAAGACGGAAATAGCCAGTACGCATCCCCTTATTATGGACATTGTAAATGCCGTGTCCCTTGATGCCTCGAAGTGGTCCTTGCGGTGGATAAGCGCCGCTCCGAAGCCCGTCTCGGTGAATATCTCCGCCGCTTTTACGACTATCAGGCAAATGCTCATCAGACCGAAGACTTCGGGAGCCAGCAGGCGTGCCAGTATGATAGTCCTAATGAAGCCAAGGGAGTTTATGATTACGCTGTTGAAGCCGACGAGGACCCCTGAGCGGACGGTCTTTTTCTGCAGGTTGCCATCATGGCTGCTGAGGAATTCGGACAGCGCTTTTAATCTCCTGACGATCTGCATTACTTTGATGCGCTCACCATTATCATGGGTTTCAGGGAAGGGGCGAATCCGGTTATCATGCGCATCATTTTCGAATTATACCTGCCCCTGAAAAAGACGCCGCTCACCTTGAATCCGATATTTTCCAGCAGGGAAGCGACCTCCGCGGCCGTGTAGAGCCGCACGTGCCCCATGTGCCCGATCTCTTCAAGCTTCCCGTATTCCTTGAAAGGGTCCGCCCCGGTCCTGTCTCTGACCAGCAGGTCGTACATCCCCGCGAGGGACTTGAGATTGGGTGTAGTGAGGAGGAACGATCCGCCGGGCTTTAGGACCCTGTAGGCCTCCGAGAGCGTAAAAACGGGGTTTATCCTCAGGTGCTCGAATATCTCGAAAAAAAGGACGGAATCGAAGGTCCGGTCCTCGTAAGGGAGGGCCTTTCGCTCGATATCGCATTCGTCGACGGTTATGCCGGAGCCCTCGATCGTCTTTTTGAACCTTTCCGGGTGGATATCAACCCCTCGCACGTCGTATCCGAGCCGGCGCAGGGCTATTGTCGTAAGGAAAGGCATCGAGCCCAGCTCGAGTATTCTTTGGTCCCTGGCCAGAAAACGCCCGATTATGTCAAGGTCGCAGGCTATCCGATTCCGCTGCTGTCTCGCGTAATCTCCGAACCAGCCCTGGAGCTCCCCCCCGAAAGAGCTGATTTCCCGGACGATTTCGTCATAAAGGAGAAGTCTCTCCCTGCTCGGGTCGTCCGAGACGCGCATCCTCGCTGCCGCCTTATGCCCAGAAGTCTTTGCCATACCGCTTCTCGAGCTGAAAAAGGAGCTTCTCATTCATTTCGGCGCATTCCGCTTTATCAAACCTTTTCACCTTTTCGCTCGTCCTTGTGTTGGCCTTTACGCCGACCACTGCATTAAGCCTGGCCGGGTCTACTTCAATAGCGAGCCCCTTGAACATCTTTAGCACCGCCCCGGGGTCATTCAGCTCCTCGGTTTTCAATCTGTAGAAGGGAATACCCCCGTGCCGGAGCTTCGCGGCCTTTGTTCGAGCCTCGACCTCGTACCAGTACCACAGGCATTTGTATATGTCGTGGCTGAACTCCTTAGACCCGTACAGGAGGTCGGCGGCGCTGATGATATTATCGCTCTCGCGCGGGTCGATAAGGTACAGGACGCCGCCGCCCTCCCACTGGCCGGGTATCGTGTTTACCTGGTAAAAGGAAGAGGCTACGCTGACAGGGTCTCTTACGAGGTGAAGTATGCGGATACGCTCCCCGTAGTACTCGACCGCGGGGTCGATGAAGTTCTTTACGAACTGGTGATTGGTCTCGAAATAATACCTGTGCCCCTTGGCGGCCGTGTTTACGTATATCCTTTTTTTCTTGTAGAAGAGGTCGCGGAAATACTTTTTTCTGTCCGTCCCGGAAGCGTAATCGTTGAACATGACCGGGGCCGGCTCATGCAGGCTTATTCCGCCCTCCACTGTCTCGAATATCTTACTGAGCGTTACGGAGCCGCACCGGCCGGAATTGGCGACAAAAACGTATGACTCCACGTCCCTGCACAGATACTCGAGCAACTTGCTGAATACGAATACCGACGCGGCATTGTGCTTTGCGACGCGCATCGTCCTGCGAAACACGTTTCCTTGCTCCGTGCGGTCGATCATGCGTTCTGCCTTTCCAGCCAGTTGCACATGGTCTCCAGGGCGCTCTCCTGCCATTCCCTGAAGGTGAACACATGGTTGGCGTTTTTGGTAATATGTATTTCCAGGTTTTTTCCCGCCCTTGCGATAGAGTCCCCGTGGGTGGCTGCGAACTTCTCCTCGAACTCCCAGTAGAGCCTGTCCGCCTCGCTGAAGACGAGGCAGATCTTCCTTTTTTCCGCCATGCGGCTGAAGGCGTCCGGGAACAAGGGATTGAAGTTGTCCGGAGTTGCGGCTTTTTTTGCTGTGCCGGCAGGCATCGGCTTTTTCTTTTTCCCGGACAGGCTTAGGGCCAGCGATTTCACCAGAAGCCTGTAGTCGCTCTTGAAAGAGAGGAGCCTTGCCCACGCCTTGGGGTCGAGCGCCTTTCTGAAGTAGCCCTTACGAATTTCCTCAAGCTGCCCTTTTGACATGTGCCTGGTCCTGTCCACGCCCGACCCGTCCAGTATTACTGGGATGCCGAGCCCCAGTAGCGAATCAACCCTTTTGTCCCCGGCCCCTGAGAGGAGCCCCGTTATAGCCCCGCCGCAGAGGCCCGAAAGGACGAACCTCTTTATTCCGAGCTCCTTCTGCATCCAGTCCATTGCGGAAGCCGTATTATCCGCGAACCGCCCCGCCTGGATGGAGCCGTAAACGTCGGCCGCCAGCCTCTCGTTTATCTCTCCTTCCGAATCGCCCATGCCCTCGGGGTCGAACCTGAAGACAGCGAAGCCGAGCTCCACGAAGCGCCGGGACATCTTTACGTACAGCCTGTGCGGCGCGACCCTGCTCTTTATCCCCGGACTCAAGATGATGATTCCCTGCTGCCTGGGCTTTCCGGCGGGCAGGTGGAGCATCCCGTGGAGGCCGAGCCCATCCCTGCTTCTGAATACGACGGGGCGCATCTCGCTCATCGTTCCAGCCATGCCAGGGTTACCCTGAAGAGGTTTTCGGCTCTCGCGTAGTATGTCTTTATCTCCTTCCAGAAGGGCTCCTCGACTACGTTAGACACAGTCGCGTTATCGTATGCAGAGGCAAGCTGGACAGTTTCTTTCCCGGGCTCCTTCTCCTTGCGGCTTATCTCGACAACAAGAGTCCGCCCGGAGAACCGTTTTTTCTCCCCGGCGAGGTTTATCGCGGAGACCTGCTCGTAGAGCGCGTTCGACATCTCGTAGCCGTCCACGTTTACGGTTTCGCCCACGGACATCATGCGAACGAGCTCCGCCCTTGTCTGGCGGATCTCCTTGTACACGGACATCTGGGTAGTGAGGTTTATCTTGAGCGTCTCCTGCATGTAGGCGGCCCCGTTCACGACAGGGTTCCACAGGATGAGGCCGGTAGTAGCAGAGAGCTCCTCGGCCGCGAGCGCGGCAAAAGTTCCGCCGAGGCCCAGGCCCAAAAGGCACAGCCCCTCCTTTTCTCCCGCGGAATTCAGAGTGAAATCGGCTGCCGCCTTTATATCAGAGATATATGTCTCGGCGGTCGTATCCTCGAAATCGCCGTCGCTGTCGCCATTTCCCATGTAGTCGAACCTGAGCACGGTATGGCCGCGGCCGGAGAGCTCGCGGGCGAAGTTGACGAATACCCTGTGGGCCCAGAGCTTCTCCTCGGCAAAAGGCGAGCATAAGACGAAGGCCGGGCCTTTCCCTGTATCGCCAGGCTCGTGCAGGACCCCGAAGAGGCTGCAGGCGCCGTTTTTAAAAAAGAGAGGTCTTTCGGTCATCTCAGGCCTGCCTTTTGGAGGGGTTCCATATCTCCATGCGAATGCCAGTCGCGTAAAGGAACCAGGCGTAGAGGATGGCCGCGTTCACGGTGGTAAAATAAAGCGGGACCCTGCCGAGGGTCCTTTCATGCAGGCCGCCGATACGGAAAATGGCGAGGCCGGCAAGGGCGTAGAAAGAGGCCTGGAGCGCGAAGAAGGTCGAATAGGGCAGGCTCCGGAGGAGAAACGCGTTGGATACGAGTAGCGAGACCATGAAGAACGGGACCAGCCAGCGCGCCACCTTGTGCGACAGGAGCTCCAGCGAGAAGACGCCGGTCCTTAGGGGGTTCATAAGGCGGGCATTGCCGAAGAGCGCCGCCATGCCCCTCACAAGCGTCCTGGCCTTCCTCCGGAACTCGTCCTTCGCGCTCTTTACGCTCGTCATGGTCCCGAAAGCCGCAGGTTCTGTAATTGCCCTGTAGCCCTTGCCGACTATATTCAGCACCGAGAGGAAATCCGGGGCCAGTCCCTCCCTGAAAGGCTCGCAAACATCCCTTCTCTCCGCGTAAAATGAGCCGCTCGCGCCTACTATGGAATGCACCCTCGATTCGAGGTTCCGGAGGAAGAGCTCGTACCTGCCGTAGAGCCCCTCTCCGCCGGGCTCGTCTATGTGGTCCTCGCCCGATACGCACCCGACGGACGGGTCCTGGAATTTCAATACTATGCTTTTGATAGCGTTTTTGTCGAGCATTATGGAGCTGTCGGAGAATACGACTATTTCGCCTGTCGCGGACTTAAGGCCGTAATTAAGCGCAGCGGCCTTGCCGCTTCTCATCGGGAGCTCGAGGAAGCGCATATTCCCGGAGAGGTTCCGCTCGACTATCTCTTTGGTGCGGTCCGTGGAGCCGTCGGATATTATGACGACTTCGAGCCTGTCCGGGGGATAGTCGATTTCGAGGGTGTTCCTGAGCTTCCGTTCGATTACGGATTCCTCGTTATGGACCGGTATGAGGAGCGATACCGCCGGCGTGTAATCCCTTTTTTCCACGTAAATCCTTTTTCGCATAAGGCCTGAAAGGAGATAGAGGAGTACGGGATAGCCGAAGTAAGCGTAAAAAACGGCCGCGAGGGAAAACCAGAAAACGAACTCTGCGACCCCGGTTGTATTCAGTATTTGCGCCACCTGTTCCCTCTCGCAAGCGATGCAAGTGCATCGGCCCCTTCAAGGAGCACCCTGCCAAGCCGTATCCCGCCCGCTGTCATATATCCGAATTCCTGCCTGGAGCCTATGGTACAGAGCCTCCCCTTGCTTGTGAAGCTTCCATTCCGAAGCAGGTTAAGGAGCTCTTTGGCGTCGGCAGGACTGCCTTTGACCACTGTATCAAGCTCCCTGAAGTTCCGGGCCGTATGGAAATCCAGCCCCCCGAAGGCCAGCATGGAAGGATTCATTTCCTTTAACGAACGGTATAGCATTATGGACCTGTGATGGGGGAGATAGCGGCTGTCATACGCCGCGTTCCAGACCTCGATGCCATCGAGCTTCCCTTTTAGATCCTCCGGAACGAAGTGGCCGTTTCTGGCAGGATGCGCCAGGACCGCTAGCCCGCCTTGTTCCCTTATGGATCCTATCGTCAGCGAAATGTCTGAGGGCGGGATATAGCTGGTTACGCCTATGCCCAGGAGGTGCAGTTTGGGGTACTCGCTGAATCCGAACTCGAGACCGGGCAGAAGGATGACCCCGGTCTTTGATAGCTCTTTGCACTCCGATGTGAAGGCGTCCATCCTGGCCGCGTTCATATCTTCAGCGTGTTCCGAAAGCGCGATGAACCCAAGCCCCCGCGCCGTGCAGAGAGAGACGAGCTCCGGGAGGGTGCACCTGCCGTCATGCGAATAGGTGGAATGTGCGTGAAATACGCCCCGCACCGGTCACCCCCTGCCCAGCTGGTTCCTGAACCACATGGAGGTCTCGTGAAACCAGGGCCGCGGGTCATTGAGCCTCAATACATCGAGATGAGTGCCGTTCAGGGACGGTTTCAGGAACCTCAATATCGAGCCGAGCTTGCCGGGATGATCTGGCGGGAGCTGGAGCGACCGTCTATTTTTAAGGAGCACCATAAGGAGCGAGTCGACATCTCCCCAGAACCAGCGCGTCCTGACCCCGGTCCTGTACTCGAAACACGGCCGCACTTCCCGCCCCATTGCGATATCCATCAGCATGGACGGGAAGTCCACGCCGGCATCGATAGCAAGCTGGAGCGAGCCCCAGAAGCGGCCGTTTATCTCCATGAGCTTCGGTACGCCGTCCCTTTCATCCAGCTTGAACTCCACCATGGCGACACCGTGCCAGCCGAGCCTCCCCAGGAGGGCCTCGGTATACTCCCTTGCCAGGGCTGGCACAGGGATGCTCTCGCATAGGACGCTTACACCGCCGGACGGCGGCTTCTCCCTGAGCCTTCTATGGCTGAATATGGCCTTGAGCGCACCACGGTCATAGCAGGCGAATACGCCTATGCCGGGGCCTTGTATCCTTTCCTGCAGGAGAAGGGGATACTGGCCTTTTTTCATCCCGAGCACATTAAGAAGCTCATTCCGGTCGGAGGCGTAGCTTACCGAGGCCGAAAGCCATTTCCCGTCCGGGCCCTGTATCCTGGACCTGTGGGGCTTTACCACGACCGGGAAATCAATATCCAGGTTTCCTTTGTGGCCTTCCCCATTCCTCTTCAAGACGACCGTCCTGGGCACAGGTATATTGAGTTCCCTGGCTGTCTCGAAAAGCCGGTCCTTCCGTGCCGCCATGTCCAGCGTCTCGAAAGACGCGAACGGGATCCTGCTCTTCGTGAACATATGCCGGTGGCCTGTAACGAGGAGCGTCGAGATGTCGGACACAGGCATAATGACGTCGATTCCCTCCTCTGCTGCCCGCCCGAGGAGGGCCTCAATGAACCCGCGCGGGTGGGAAACTGGGTCGGGATAGACGAACCTGCCGCGGCAAGAGGATGAAACCGAGGAGAGGGAGGTCTCCTTCCTCTCGCCCACGACCACATGGTGGCCGGCTTTGCCCAATGAGCGCGTAATTGCCAGGGCTGCCCTGTTATCGCCGTCTGTTACAAGTACCTTCACGTATTCTCAGAAGACCCCGAGCATCCTGCAGAAAAACATGGGGACGGTCATCGTAGCGTCGTTATGTATGTTGACCCTCTTGAGCCTGAAGGGGTCGTCCGTGTGCCTGACGAACCCCCGTTTCGTGGTGAATGCCACCGCGTACCCGTGTTTCCTGGCCAGGGCCGCCGTGCCGTCGTTAAAATCGCCATTCGGGTAGCTGAACGAATCCGGAGCCCTGCCCGTCCTCTTTTCGATGACCCGCCTCGACTCTCCTATTTCGAAATCGGCCTCTGCCGCCGGTATCATTGTAAGGAGGCTATGGCTTACGCCGTGCGACCCGAAGCCGATGCGGGACGACATCATCGATTTCACATGGCCCCAATCCAGGAACCTGTCCGTCTTCTGCGCCGGCTTGGTTCCGACATGCGCGGATATGTCCCGCAGAATCCCTGTTATGCGCCCAGGCTCGCAGGATTTCCGGCTGTAGACGAAATTGCTGATACCGGCTGAAAGCTCTCTTCTGCTTAAGCTCGCGCTTAATCCGTAGGATTCGAGCAGTCGAATCCCCCCGGTAGTATTCTCGTCGGAGATCGTCTCCAGCATGGCTTTCATGCGCTCCTGCCAGAAGGGCTCTTCGGACCCCATATGTCCCGCGCTCAGGAAAACCAGCGCAGGTATGCCGTGCTCCTTAAGCACCGGGAAGGCATTGGTGGCGTTATCCAGCCAGCCGTCGTCGAAGGTCACGAGACAGGTGGCCGTCTCAAAGGGATTCCCTTCCTTCAGGCGGGAATTGAACTCTTCCTCTCCGACGACTGTGAATTCCTTTTTAATAAACCGCATATGCTTCTCGAAGACTTCCTTCTCCACCACGATGCCCGCGTGCGAAAACGTCCTCTTGATTTCCTCTCTTGTGAGCACCCTGTGGTACATGAGTACCACGGCTCTCCGCCTGAGAAGAATGAGCTTCAGGACGCGGAGGGCTCCGGAGTAGTAGAGGATAGCGGATACCATCCTCTTAAAAGCCAATTTCAGTTTGGCCCTTATCACGTATTCCGTCCGTATCCCGCCTATGAGAGGGCCTCGCCCTGCAAGCGGAGCCTGCCGCGCAGTCTTTTGGCGACATGACGCGGCGCGTCCTTCCCCAGGGCCAGCATGCCCGGAAGGGAGAGCGGGTAAACGGAAAGATTGATGTGCTCGCGCCTGCCGCTCTCAAAGGGCATAAGCCAGGGCTCGACAGTGCCGAGGAACTCATAAGCGCTGAGATTCCTCATGGATGCGTATTTCATGCATTCGAACGTGAGCTGGATTCCGGGGGAGCAGCGCCCCCACTTCTCATCATAACCGATCTTCAGGACCCAGAAGGACCCGTCTGATTCGACTGCAAGCTGCGCTGCGGCTGTCTGCCCGCCGATGTCAAGCGTGCATACCCTCAAAATGCCGCTTCTGCAGGCGCGCCGCGAGTAGGCGCGGAAAAAGCGTCCGAGCATCTGGTTGTGAAGCATGGATGAGCCGTTCCTGCCCTTCCAGCCTGCCGCCTCGGTCCGGAATACTTTATCGAGCGCGCGTTCAAGTCCGGACGGCTCAGGGCAGGAGATTTGTACCGATACAGGGCCGTGCGCCTCAGCCCTCTTCCTTGCCCTCCGGATGTCATACCTTCTTCTCGGGGAGAGCGCTCTTAGCTGATCAAGGCTTTTGCCTATGCAGGCGTAAGGCGCAGGAGGCGCCGGGCTGTAGATGCAGAAGCAGGCCGCACTGAATTTTTCCTTAAGCTGCCCTGGTGCCTCGGAAGCCGGAAGCCGCCTTAGGAGGGCCGGGTATCCTGTCTCGGATAGCGCCTTAAAGAGGGCGGGCCGGGAGCCCTCGTTTTCATCCAGGAGAATGGCCCCGGGCTCGGACAGAAAAGGCGAGCCGAGGAGTTCGAGCCTTTTTGAGCCCCTGCCCGTCAAACCGAGCGGGGCGATTGCCGCCGCCTTGCCTCCGTTCCGGACCAGGAGCACCCTGGTGGGCATTACGTCATGGAAAGCCTCCGCGCAGGAGAGGGCCCAGTCATGGCTCGCAAGAGGGCTCTTGTATCGGGCTGCGAGTGTGTCCCATTCCTCCGAGAGAGCGCGCAGGCCCTCAGGGCCGGTTATGACCTCCGTTTTAAAAGAATCGCTGTCCGTTCGCGCTCTGCAGTCGGATTTCCCCCGAATCCGTCTCCTAAGCCCCCTTGCCGCCGTAAGCGCGGCCGGACCTCCGGGGCTATACGCGAAAAGCTCAAGGAGCCGTGTGGCGCCCGATCCTTTGCCCATAGCCGAAATCCTTTTAAGCGCGGCCCTCGCTTCAGGCGCCTTCTTTTCAAAGAGAAGCTGGGTGGCGACGATTGAAAGCTGCTGCGCCTCGATTTTTTCCACCAGCTCCCGGTTTCTTACCATGAACTCGGCATCCTGCTCCCATACCCTTTCTATCAGGGACAGCCTGCACTCGGCCGTCCTTAGGGTGCCGCAGTTGGTCGTGAGCCTTACCGGGTCGTCATGGCTCCTGTTTATGGCCGTCGCGGTATCGAGGAAGCAGGCGGAATGGTCCCTCGCGAGCCTCGCGAAAAAATCCCAATCCGCATAGAGGGGGTCGCCGACAGTGAAGATTATGCCGGGTTTGAGCATGCTTCTGCGTACCATGGCGCTGCTGGGGAGCACGTAGGGTTCCTGAAGGAGCTCCCTGTATATATTTCCGGTATAGATATCGAACCCGTTCCGGGCGCGTTGCAGGAGCGCGGAGGAATGCGCTTTTCCGGAGTAGATCTCTTCCCACGGCGTCCTCCTCTTGTGCCATGTCCGGAGCCCTTCATTGATAAGGTCCCCGGACGGCTTGAGGATGAGGAAGTCCGAGAAGACGAACGCCGCCTCGCTCAGGCGGTCCATTATTTCCACCTGAATGGAGAGCTTTTCGGCGGTCCAGAGGTCGTCGGAATCCAGGAAGGCCAGGTATTCGCCTTTGGCCTCGTCTAGCCCGCGGTTCCTCGCCGCCCCGAAGCCTCTGTTCTCCTGTCTTAAGTATTTTATGGCCCCGGAGTATTTGCGGAGGACTTGGGGGGTCGAGTCAGTGGAGCCGTCGTCGACCACTATTATTTCGTAGTCTTTGTAGTCCTGCGCCAGTATGCTGTCTATGGCATGGCAGACCAGGCGGGCCCTGTTGTAGGTCGGTATGATTATGCTTACTCTCACGCTATTTCGTTCTTCTGGTCTTTTTGAATGATTTAAGGATGTAGTGCTTTGAGAGGTCGATGAGGTATGCCGGGTTTCTCTTGTAGAGGTTCAACTGCGTGTTCATGCGCATGTGGTTTGTGAACTGGCTTTTGAACGGTTCGTTCCCGATCGTGAAGTCGAATTCAGCCCGCCCGTTCTCAATCGCGTAATTTATAAGGTGCATAAGCATGACCTGGCCCGGGGAGCGCCGGGAGAACTCGATATCGAACGAAGGCTTGTACCATAGGACCCTCGAGCCGTAATCGAAACCGAAATGGAATGCTATGGGAGACCCGTTGAATTCCAGGGCTGAAAAGAGTAGCCAGCCTTTGCCGAGGAGCTCTTTCGTAAGCGTTGCGTAGAAGTCCCTGTTACGCTGGTCCGAAAAAAGACTCGCATCCCCGGCCAGCGCCCTTCTTTTCATGTGCTGGTCAAAGAAGATTTCGAGGCACCGGAGCGCCTCGCTTTCATCCCGTATATGCCTGAAGGCCAGTTCACCGTTCTTTCTAAGGTGATTGAAGCGGCGTTTTAAGGTCTTCTTCCTGAGTATCCTGCCAGCGTCTTTTTCCCGGCCGGCTATTACGAGGGTGGGGCAGGATATCTGGCTCGTTATGGTCCGTATGTTCGTCTCCAGCGATATCCTTTTTAATTCCCTGCAGGTAATGGAGTCCTCGGGGATATTTCTCAATGAGATGCAGTCCCACTCGTTTTTATTTAGAATGAGCGCCTCCATCACGCATTCTATGCTCTTCTGCTTTTCCGGCCCGCTGATAATGTCCAGGTAATCCGCCTTGTCGTCTCCCACGAACCGGACGGTCCTTCTGCCGGTGCGGGACGAGAGCATGAGCGGCGCAATCGCCATGAGGTCTCCATGAGGGCCGATAACGGATACGAGGAACAGCCGATTTTCCTTACCGAAGACGTCCCACCACGACTTGAACCATTCATAGGTCTGGAAGACCGTGTTGGTCTCGCTCCCGGAGAGAAGGCTATTCCACTCTTCAGGAGATATGCCTATGTCCTCGATGCGGGTCGCGATGCGTATGTCCACTGCTATGCGGACCCCTTCAGGACCGAAACGGCCCTATCGATGTCATTTCCGGTGACGAACGGGTGCGTAGGGAGCGTTATTATTTTTTCGGCAAGCTCTCGCCCGTTCTTTCCCGAGCTCCCGGCACTGAGTATGCCGCCGATCTCTTCGAGATCGATAACGGAGCGGGGAAAGGAGGCGGTGGCGCCTATGCCGTTTTTCTTGAGCCTGGCGAGTATGGAGCGGCGCCTGCCTTTGTCCCTTACCAGCGCCGGATATCGGAGATAGACCGGCTTCGAGTCAGTCCTTATCGAAATCCGCTCAAGCCCTTTCACTCCCGACAGGGCCTCATGGTAAGCGAGCCCGTTCCTCACCCGTGCCGCGGTTATCTCGTCGAACCTCCTGAAAAGCGAAGCCCCGAACCCGCCTAGGAGTGCGCTGTAGCCCTCTACCGGGTACTCGGTGGTATATATGGTTGTGCCGAGGTTAAGAAACGGCAGGCTTTCAGGGAGCCAGTACATCCTCGGGTTGAGGAACGCGGCATAGGCCAAGAGCTTCATGGAACATGAGATCACGCTCGAGGTCGGAGGGGAGGGGAGGGCTGCGACCCGTATATCGACGAGTGAGGCTATTTCATCGGAGTCCGTTACTATGATGCCCCCTTGCATCGTGGTGATGTTCTTTCCCTTGTCGAGGCTGAAGACCCCGGCCTCCCCGAAAGTCCCTGAAAAACGGCTTCCGACCATGCCCCCCATGCACTGCGACGCGTCATCGATAAGAAAGGCCCCGTTCTCCTTCGCGATGCGGCCTATCTCGGGTAAATTGTTCGGGATGCCGTAAAGGTTCGCGGTCATTACGCAAAGGACTCTCTTCCAGTCTGTCTCCTTAAGCCCGGGGATGCTGTAATCGAGAGTTTCCGGGTCTATATCGCGCACAAGCACCTTGAGGCCGCTCTTTGCTATGGTAGAGGGCACGGAATAACAGGTGTACGAGGGTATGACGATCTCGTCCCGGTCGCCAGGGGCTAGCTCTTTCAAAACGCCAAGCAGGACGCAGAGCGCGGCCCGGCCCGACGAAACGAAAAAGCAGTGCCTGACTTTGAACTTCGAGCATATGGCGGCCCTGAAATCTTCGAGCGTCCTCTTTGGCGCCGCTGCTCCGCCTATGCAGGCGGCTATGATGTCCCGCATATTGACCGGCGTCCCGGAAGGGGCAAGGCGTCTCATCGGCTCAGGGTATCTGCCCCGCGAAGAGCGGGCCCAAGAGGTTCGTAAACCGGACCGGGAGGCGCTTCCACGCGTTTATCGCCATGCGGTATTTGGGGTTCCCGGTATTAAGGCCCGGCATTGGGCCGCCGTTCATTGTGTGGTAATGCCAATAGAGCTGTGTGGGAGAGGCGTTCCACTTGGACTTGAAGGCCTCTCCGCCGGAGTCCGCGGTGGACCTCCCGAGATGGTATTTCGAGAAGCCGTTTTCGCAGGCATCCTTTATCATCTCCCAATACAATACGTAATTGGCCTGAAGCTGACGGTACCGGGCCGGCGAAGCCGCCCACATACCCTCGACCGTTCCGTTGAAATGCCCATTGAACGCGCCGGCCACCGGCGTGCCGTCCCTCATGCACGCGAGGAATATGCGTGTCTTGTCCGGGAACTCGCGGAGGATGCGCCTGAAGTAGTCGATATGGTAAACGGGCGTGCCGAGGTCCCTCCAGCTTTCGGCAAAGAGCGCGTAGAAGCCTTCCAGCAATTCTGCTCCCCCGGAGCGCGCCTCTAGCCCGTTCTTATATGCCCTCCGTACGTTTGTGCGCTGCTTCGTGCTGAGCTTGTTCCATAGCGCGTCCGCGCCAGGGGACAGCTCTATCGTGAGGCTCACCTTGTGCTCCGAGGCGGGGAGGTCCCCGGGGAGCCTCCTTATGCACCTTATCTCCATGTAGTCGGCCTTAAGCTCGCCGGAAATGGAAACGGCCCGCTCAAGGAGAGCGGCCTCGGATTCGCCGTCAGCGGCGCACGGGCCGCCGTAGTTTACAAAGGGCATGGAGCAGAGGATCCGCCCGAAAACGCGGCTTTTGATGTATACGAGGGGGAATACCCCCCGTATCCTGCCGTCCCGCGTCGCTGCGAGAAAAAAGGTGCTGTGGCCGAAGCTCTCCTCGTTTACGGCCTTCCAGCCGAAAAGGTGGTAAAAAGACGAGCCGCTCCTCTCCGAAAGGAAGGAGTCCCATTCGCGGGCCTGCTCCGGACCGCAGGCTATGACCTCAAGCCCCTGCATCCCCTAGTTCTTGATAGCGAGGTCCGCAAGGAACGCGAGGAGTTCCTCGGCAACCAGCTTCCTCCCCCTCTCGCCCAGGTGCCTGCCGTCGCTTGCGTATTCCGGCGCCATGGAAAGGTAATGCCGCCCGTTCGCGCTGAAGCCTGTTTTTTTATCATCCGGCCCGGACGATTCCACGGCTGCCAGGTCGAATACGGGCTCCTTGCCGGAGTATTCCTTCAAAAGAAGTTCGTTGAATTCGTTCCGCCTGATATTGTCAGCGTATCCGCCTATGGGCCGCCCGAGCACTTTCTTGACCGCCACTTTCCATCCCGTTTGGACGACTGTCAGGGGGACCGTGACATGGATAAACGTGGTCTTCGGGTATTTCGCCTTGAGCGTCGCGAGTGTCTTCCGATATTCGTTAAAGAGCGTTTTCACGTCCGTGCCCGAATTGATATCGATATAGCAGTATTTGAAAAAGGCGAAATCGGCCCTCCCGCCTATGCCGGCCTCGACGAATCTGGCGAATTCGGCGTTCTTTGAGAGCGGGTCCTGGTTCTTCCCGACCTTCGAATGCGCGAAGACCGGGCCTCCAAAGGCGCGCGGATCGCTTGTCTCGGAGACCATGAGCTTTACGGAAGGGCGCTCCTTCATGACGTCGGATATTCCGTCCATGATATTATTCCCCACGGACTGGTGCCCGAAGTAAATCCTCTTCTTTGAAAGGCTTGACCAGCCCCTTTCAGTTAGAGAGTCTATGTTTCCGGTTTTGGCTCCTTCCGCCATTGCAGCTCCTCCGTATGACGCGGCGAAGACGGCCGTGAGGGACAGCATCGCCGCCAAGAGTATTTTCTTCATGCCCTTTCTCCTGTATCAAATTCCCCTATCCTTGATTCTATTGCCGGGAGCAGGGCCTTTATGAAGCCCGCCCGCTCGGGGTCAAGCTCCGCTCCCCCTTCGGCCATGGCGTCCCAGAATATCATTACAACAGCGCCGTTGGTCCGCTTCCGAAAGACCCCGTCCATGAGGGTCAGGAGCTTGGCTTTGATTTTACCGGTTATGTGCCTTCCATTTATGCTGTACCAGTAGAGTACCAGGTAATCGCTCGTGCCTGAATATGCGGCAAGGTTGGCGCTGACCGCTCCTTCGCCGTACGGCAGCTCGATTAGGCGTTCGGAGCCGAACATTGCTGCGTGCTCATGGCGGACCAGTTCCTTTCCCTGGGTCTGTGCCGTGAAATATGCCACATAGACCCGGACCTCACTGCCCGACGGGCCTGTGTACGTCCTGTAGAGCTCGGAATCCGCGCCCTTCATGAGAAAAGGAAGCTCGCCGCGCGAAGCCCTGTCAGCGCCCTTCCAGTCCGCAATCTCCAGGGGGAGCCTCCTTAGAGGCTCGGCAAGGTGGACCGGCTCTATCCTGTAGAGGTGTATGTACGCCGCCGTCGCCGCTAATAAAAGCGCTCCGGATACGAAAGCGGCATTCGACATGGAAAAGACACCGTATGGCGCGGCCGATTTCCCCTCAGGGCCGGACTGGCCGGACCGCCTCCCGGACCAGGTCAGGGCCAGGGAGATGATGAAGAGGATAAAAAAACCGGCAACGGCGACAAAAAGGCCCTGGAATACGTGCATTGGCCCGTGGAGGACCTCGCCGCCCGCATAGCTCCAGAGCGCTATGAGTATGACCCGGAACCAGTTTGTAACTATGCCTATGACGACGGCAAGGGCGAGAAGAAGGAGCCTTGTGCGCCCGGTATGGTTCAGGTAGGCGAGCGGTATCGCGAGCGCTATTATGGCGACGAGGTACTGAACGCCGCTGCAAGCCCTGGCAACCTCGAGAGTTATGTTCGGCATCTCTATGAACTGCCTGTTGAGGTAAACGGGAAAATTGAAGAGCTGCAGAAATTCGGCCGCCATCCTCGCCGTAAGGAGCTGGAAAGGGAACTGGATGCGCTCTATAAGGACATCGAGCGCCGGCACCATGAGAAGGAGATACGAGAGCGGGAGCGCAAGTGCCCGTAGAAAGCTCCAGCCCATTAGCATCAGGACGAGGCCGGGTATTGCGAGTACTATGGATATCTGCTGGACTATGACAAGGCTGCTTACGTGCCCGGCTGCAAGGAGAATGGAAGTCGCCGCAACTGCGACGGGACCAGCTACGAGGCTCGGCCTGGAAGGTAACGAGCTCAGGGATCCCCTTTTCTTCCATATGAAATAAAGACTTATAAACGGCACCAGGAATCCGTGGGAGTAGGTGTTGCTGGTGCTCCATGTCCTCACCATATGGGAAATCGCTCCGCCGTAGGCGAGCGCGAAAAGGACCGCGAGCGCGCCCAGCTTGAGCTGAAAAGGCGACGGGAGGATTCTGCCTTCGCTATGCATTTCCATCCAGGAATGCCGAGAGGGGCTTGAAGCGGAACTCCCTCATGAGCCCTTCGAGCTTGGCTGACGTGCTCTTTATGTTTATGTAATGCCTGAACGCGGAAAGAGAGCCGGCCCTGAGCCTCGGCTGCCCCTCGTCCATCTCCCAGGGGTGTATATAGAAGATCACCGGTTTCTGCTCCCTGGAGTTTATCCTCCTCGCCGCCGCCCTTGTAAACCAGGAGGGAGCAAGCCTTAGGTAGCCGCCGCCTGCCACGGGCAGGTTCTGGCCCAGGAGCCGGAGCGTGGACGGGGGGAACTCCATGAGAGTGCCGCCGTTCCTTTTTATTTCGTAGGGAAACCGGCAGGCATCCGGTATGCCGTACCTGTCGTGATGTATGGGGAAAATGCTCGAGTCGTAAAGAAAGCCTTCCTCCATCAGTATGTCGAGGGCCCAGAGCGTTTTTTTGGTAACCGAGTAGCTCGCGGCCCTGTAGCCTGAAACCGCGTTCCCGGAGATGTCCTCGAGTATGCTCTTTGACCTCCGGATGTCCTCCCTGAACTCATCCGGCGTCGTATCATATATCAGACGGTGGTTGTAGCCGTGGCAGGCCACCTCGTGCCCCTCGGAATTGATCTCCCTTACGAGGCGCGGATCGTTTTCAGCCACCCAGCCGAGGACGAAAAAGGTGGCCTTGACCCCGTATCTGGAGAGGAGACAGAGGATTTTTCTCGTGCTCATGGCTACCCTGCTTTCGAACTTAGGCCAGTCTTCGAACCTGACCCTGTCGGCGAAGCCGGTCACCATGTAGTAGTCCTCGACGTCTATCGTCAATGCGTTCCGGATATTCACCCTGCGGCCCCGGCTTCGGCAAGGAGCGGCCTGTCCACCTTGCCGTTTTCGTTTTTCGGCAGTTCCTCCATGAATACGATGTATTTCGGGACCATGAAGTCCTCGAGGTGCCTTGAACAGTGCTGCATTAGCTCCTTTTGCGTAAGCTCGCGTCCCTTTATCGGGACCACGAATGCCTTGAGCGCAGTCCCGAGGACAGCGTCAGGGACCCCCGCGACCGCGGCCTGGGCCACCCCTTCATGCCCCTGCAAGACCTCTTCCACCTCCCTGGGGCTCACCTTCTCGCCCCGGCATTTCAGGATCTCGTCCTTCCGGCCAACGAAGTAAAGGAACCCTTCCTCGTCGGTCCTGAAGAGGTCGCCTGTATAGAGGACCGTATCGCCGCCGGCGTCGGGCCGGAGTGCTTTCGCGGTCTCCTCCGGCAGGCCCCAATACCCTGCCATAACGTTAGGCCCTTTTACTACGAGCTCGCCTGTGACGCCAGGCGCAACCTTTTTCCCTTCGCCGTCTACCACGTACGCCTCCGTGTTCGGCATCGGCTTCCCGACCGATAAAGGGCGCCTGTCGAGCTCTTCAGGCGGTAGATACGACACCCTCTTGCATTCCGTAAGGCCGTACATCGAGAATATCTTCGTTTTCGGGAATATCTCGCGAAGTCTTTTTATGTGCTGGACAGGAAGAGCCGCCCCGGTGTTTGTCAAGTACCTGAGTCCGTCGAAGCTCAAGCCCTTGAAATCCTCGGTCTTGAGGAGTATCGAGGATATTGTCGGCACAATGGGGAACCCGGTCACCCGTTCCTTTTCTATGGTCTTCAGTATGTCCCAGGAGTACAGGAATTTCTCAAGGATGACCCTGGCTCCCGCCCTGAAGCCCATGAGGACCTGGTAGAGGCCGTAATCAAAAGACATCGGCAGGGTATTGAGGATGACGTCGTCACGGGTAATCCCAAGGTAGCTGATGATGGAGTCTGCAGCGGCGACCATGTTCGAATGGGCCATTGTGACCCCCTTGGGCTTGCCGGTCGAGCCTGAGGTGTATATTATGGAAGCGAGGTCTTGGGGGCCGGGCCTGCTCGCCGGCAGAAGGCCGCCTCCCGGCATGAAGGCCGCCCGGAGGCTCGCGCTTATCCTTGAAAGAGAGGCAGGAAGCTCCGCCTCCTGCCCGGAAAGCCATATCCTTCCAAGCGAGGGCGACGACCCTGCGGCTTCCGCTATGACGTGGGCCTTTTCATAGGTGGTCACAAGCGCGGAAGCCCGGCAGTCGTTAAGGATGTACCCGCATTTGCGCGCCTTGGTCGTGGGATTAAGAAGAACGAAAACCCCTCCTGCCCTGAGCACCCCGAAAATCGCGGCCACTAGCTCCGCTGAGTTTTCCAGGAGAATGCATACGCGGTCGCCTTTTTTCAGGCCTCCAGAGACGAGGGCTGAAGAAAATGCGGAGGCCATCGTACCGAGGCGTCCGTAGGTGAAGCGGCCCTCCTTTGTGACAAGGGCCTCCCTGTCCGGATGCACCCGGGCGCTATCTTCCAGGAATCTGTCGACGGTCATAATAGGGGAGGGCGGTTCTGCAGTAAGCTACTGCGGGAGCAGGCGGGCATCTACATGCCGGGACCGAAGGCTTCTTGCTCTATCCCCGGCCTAATTCCCTGCGGGCGTGTTCGACCATCGCAGGGTCTTCCATGGCATCAATCTTCTCAAGGCCCTTTTCGCGCGTCATCGCGCCGGAGCGCACCATGTTCGCTATTTCCCAGACATACGGATGGAACCCGTACCGTTCCTTGTGAAGCTGGTTTGCGTACGCGTTAAGGAGGCAGTTCGTGGAGTTTGCGTCCGTGTCGTCGGGCTTCTCCCAGCCCAGCTCCGAGTTCCTCTCAATTATCATGTCCTCGTCATAGTGGTTGAAGGCGAGGGGGTGTACGTTCCACGGGAACCGCTCAGGCATGCCGTAGTGCTCCTCTGTAAGGAAGAACGGGTCGACCCGGTCGCCTGCTATCGCCCTCAGGGGCTCTTGGATGGCCTTTTGCGTAAGGCGCATAAGGGAAGGGTTCGTCCTCATGACCGAGGATTGTATGGGAGCCTGCCCCGGAGACCAGCCGAAACCGACCATGGCTATCCCCCGCTCGATGGCCGTCCTGAGTATCAGGGCCTTCACGAGGCCTATGCAGCTCGTGCAAATGGTGCTCGCGCGCTCAAGGGTCTTGGCTGAATAGAGCTCCCGCTCCGCAGCGGCGCTGAAGATCGCGCGGAGCATGTTAGGGTCCGGCCTGTATACGATGTGGTCGGCGCCGAGGTTTTCGCATACCTTTTTCATATTCGAGAACGCCTTCTCCGATACGAAGGTATTGTCGAAAGTGAATGCGAGCACCCTGAGATTGTATTTCCTGACGAAGAGGTCCATGGTGTAGGTGCTGTCCTTGCCGCCGCTATAGGCCATGAGCACGTCATAGTTGCCCTTGCCCCCGTGCTCGGCCGCGAGCTTCAGGAATTTCTCCTCGAACTTCCGCATGGCGCTTTCGCCGGAGCTTTCAGGCTTGTGGTTACGGCAGAAGCAGCAGACGTCCGAGGCGTCGAAGCTTATGCCTGGGAAGGTTGATGGAAGTACGCAATTTCCGCAGACCGTGGTCATCCGGCCTCCTTTTGGCTTCGCTGGTCTATTGACCCCGGGGCGGAAGGGGTCTTTAAAAGCGCGCGTTTTATCTTGCCGCTCAAGGTCTTCGGGAGCTCCGGGATGAATTCTATATGCTGCGGGACCTTGTACGAGGGAAGGAGTGTTTTGCAGTGCTGAAGTAGTTCCTTCCGGGAGCACTGGTATCCGGTTTTCAATACGACAAGGGCCTTAAGCGCCTCCCCGAGTATCTCGTCTTCCACGCCTATGACCGCGGACTCGTGCACGGCGGCATGCTCGGCCAGGGCCTCTTCTATTTCAGCCGGATGGACCCTGTGGGAACCGCATTTTATTATGTCGCTCTTCCGGCTGACTATATAAATGAATCCTTCCTCGTCGACCCTGGCGAGGTCGCCTGTCCAGAGCTTTCCGTCCCTGAGCACTCTTGCGGTCTTTTCTGGCTCCCCCCAGTACCCGGCCATTATGTTTTCCCCGCTCGCGACTATTTCGCCGGTTTCGCCCGGCCTGACAGGCTCGCCGCCTTCGCCGAGGACCTCCAGCCGAACGCCGGGTATGGCTTTTCCGACTGAGCCCGCTTTCCTCAGGAGCTCTTCAGGCTCAAGATAGGAAAGCCTGGCCGAGGCCTCTGTCTGGCCGTACATCACATAGAAGTCCACTTCCGGGAAGATGGACTTCATCTCGCGCGCGAACCGTGGCGGCATTGCCCCGCCAGCCTGCGTCATGTACCTCAAGGCCGGGAACTTGTAGCGCCTGAGGGCGGAGCGGTTAAGGAGTATCGCATAGGTCGAAGGCACGCCGGAAAAGCCCGTCACCTCCTCGGCCGCCATCTGGTCGAGTATGGTGTTCGGGTAAAGGAAGTTCTGGTTGATGACGAGCCTGCCTCCTGCGGCGATATGGGTAAGCATGACCGAGTTGCCGTAGGAATAGAAAAAAGGCAGCACTGCCATTACGCTGTCGTTCTCGCCTAGGTGGAGATATTCGATTATGGAAGCGGTATTGGCAACGAGGTTCGAGTGCCTGAGCGTCACCGCGCTTGAGCCGCCCGTCGTGCCGGATGTATAGATGACCTGTGCGAGATCCGATTGCATGGACGGGGTCCGGTTGCCGGGCGGGAAGCCGAAGGCGTCCTTAAGGTCGAACAGGGCATGCCCCTCATCCCCTTTATCCGAGGGCTCTATGCCGGACGCCGCAACGGACTTAAGCGACGGGGTCCCCCTTCCGAGCTCCCTGAAGTAGTCCATGAACTTCGCCTGGGTTATCGCAGCAGAAACGCCGCAACCGCTTATCTGGGCCCCAAGCGTCCTGGCCGAAGTATCGGTATTAAGCGCAACGACTATCCCGCCCGACATGAGGATGCCGAAATAAGAGCTTATGTATTCCTTCGGGTCATCGTTCAGTATCGCCACCCTGTCGCCTTTTTCAACACCAGCGTGCCTGAGCCATGCGGAGACGGACGAGGCCGCCGACAGGAGCTCGGAGTACGAGGTCCGCCGGCCGCCGTGGACCAGGGCAGTCTTCTCGGGGAAGCGTTCGGCTGAACGTATCAGGTATTCGTGTACGAGCATTTAATTCAGGCCCGGGTCTCTGCCTGCGCCTTCTTTGCTATGTAGATGGCGAGCCGGTTTACGCTGTCGAGGTTCTCGGGGACGAGCTCGGTGTCGTCCACCTCGAACCCGTAGGTCTCCTGTATCCAGTTCACGAGCTCGAGCATCCCGGTCGAGTCTATTATGCCTGTCTCGAGGAACGAGGCGTCGTTGTCGAGCGCGCTCCCCTCGGCATTGAAAAGGAAGTTCTCGAAGATGAACTCTCTTATCCTATCGTGCATCGGCTGAAACCCTCCTTGAAATTGGCAGCTTATAAAGCAGTGGGGGCCGGCGTCGTGAGGCCCGCGTCGCGCCCGGCTGCAGCCCGGCCCTCGAACCCTGTTACGAACATATTGTGCAGGAGTTGCGTTGAGAGAATTCCGACCAGGGCCATGTTGTCCCTGAAGCCGCTCACCGCACCTCTGCGGCATTTCTTGACGAGGAGCCCCACGGATTTGGGGTCGAAGTACCCGGAATCCTTGAGCGACCCCTCCGAGAGGAGCTCCAGAACGTAATCGGGCACCTTGCCCCCGGCAAAGAAGCTCTTGCTGTCCGGAGCGAGATAAGGCTGCTTGGTCCTCTTAAGGATGGAGACGGGAAGCATGTCACGGGCCATCCGTTTAAGTACGTGCTTCTCGTCGAGGCCGCGCATCTTATGTCGAAGCGGCAACCTGGCGCAGTACTCCACGACCCTGTGGTCGAGGAAAGGGTAGCGCCCTTCCACCGAGTTACCCATCAGCACCCTGTCGCCCTGGGAAGAGAGTATGTAGCCCGGCAGCAGGCTTGCCGTCTCGATGTATTGTGCCCTGGCGAGCGCCATCCAGCTTTCGAATCCCTGGGGCATAAGTATATTAAGCCGCTCCTCGGGGCTTTTTACAGGGCCTCCGGCCAGTAGGTCCTTCGAGAAGAAGGCCTTAAGCCTTGAAGTGGTCTGCCATCTCGGACGGTGAGAGAAGAACGGGTCTGAGACGTCGGAGAGACCTCCATTAAAGAAAGCCTCCCTGTACGCGTCCGACTGCCCTTGAAATGCGCTCAGGTACGGATAGAGCTTTTTAAGGAGCAGGGGGCGAAGCCTGGATTCCGGCTCGCGAGCCCAGAACTCCCTTATTTTCGTCTCCTTGAAAATGTCGTATCCCCCGGCCGCCTCGTCAGCTCCCTCGCCGGTAAGGACTACTTTGAGCCCGGTCTCCCTCACCAGGCGCGAGAGTATGAAAAGCGGGGCAGGCGCGGTCCTTAGAACAGGCTTCTCGGCGCACCAGACGACCTCCGGGAATACCCCGCTTATGTCGGAGTACGAGCACCGTATCTCGTGGTGCTCGGTCCCGAGCGAGCGGGCCATCTCGTGCTGATATCGGCTCTCGTCATATGCCCCGTCCTCGAACGCAACGGAAAAGGTATGCGGGCGGGCGCCTGACATTTTCGTTATAAGGGCGGCGGTTATCGATGAGTCGAGCCCGCCGCTTAAATAAGCCCCGACCGGCACGTCAGCCCGTAGCTGCAGCCGGGTCGCATCCGAGAGAATATCGTAGAGTCCCTCCGCCGCCGCCTCTATGCCGATGTCGAGCGGCTCTTCGCCGAGCGGCACGTCCCAGTAGCGCTCGATCGACGCGATTGCCCCGTCCTTTACCTTCATCCAGTGAGCGGGAGGAAGCTCCTTTATCCCTTTGAAGGCGGTCTTCGGCGGCACGCTGCACCACAGGGTGAATATCTCGTTCAGCGCCGCAGGGTCTATCTCCCTCGGAACAGGCCCTCCGGCGAAGAGGGCCTTTATCTCGGAAGCGAAATAGAAGCGGCCGGCATGCGAGCAGTAGAAAAGGGGCCTTATCCCGAGCCTATCGCGTGCAATAAAGAGCTCGGAGCGGTTTTTGTCCCATATCGCAAAGGCGAACTGGCCGTTAAGACGGAGAACGCATCTGTCTCCGAGCTCCTCATAGAGGTGGATTATGACCTCGGTATCGGAGTTTGTGGAAAAACGGTGCCCTCTTCTCGAGAGCTCGTCCCGGAGCTCGATGTAATTGAAGATCTCCCCATTAAAGGAAATCCAGACGCTACCATCCTCGTTGGACATTGGCTGGCGCCCGCCATCGAGGTCTATTATGCTGAGCCTCGTGTGCCCCATGGCCGCGCGTCCGTCGTTATAGAAGCCGAAGTCGTCCGGTCCCCGATGGCGGAGCATCGAGAGCATCGATTTCAAGGCCTCCTGGCCGAGAGCCAGGTTGTCTCCGGTTATTCCGGCAATTCCGCACATGTCAGATTTCGGGCAGGCTACCGCCGTTCAGGTGCAATTGGATTTTTTGCACCCGTTGAACAGGCTATTTTCGATTGGCGATACAAGGTGCTTTTTTAAAGGCAGCGTTGGTTCCGCTGCCCTGGTACTCGATGCCTAAATCCTTGCCAGAAGGGCCCTGTCCAGTATTATCCGGGCGTTCAGGGCCTTGAGGAGTATGCTCACCCTCTCGGAGCCGCTCATCTCCCGCTCGAATAGCGCCTCGAACCCCTCGAAGGGCCCTCCCTTTATGGCCACGCTCTCGCCAAGGCTGAATTCCTCGCGCCTGACCGACACTACGCCGTTTTCCATCCTGCTCAGGATCGAGCCTATGACAGCTTCCGGAACGGGCAGGGGCGCGGCTTCGTTGCCGACTATCTGCCTTACCCCCCTCGTATATCTTATGAGGCGATAATGGGCAGGCATATCGAGCTCGGCGAATATATAGCAGGGGAAGAGGGGCGAGACCACCTCCTGAAGCTTCCTGCGGTAGAGTTTGCGCTCTTTGAGGAGCGGGTTAAGGACGCTGAGCCCGGCCCCGTTAAGCCGGGAGGATACCCTGTCCTCGCAGCCCGGCTTCGTGTATATGGCGTACCAGTTCATCATTTTTCTATCTTTCTATATCGGCAGAAAGAAGGAGGTTCCGTAGCCTTATCTCGCCCCCTTGCCGGTGAGCACGACCTTTATGGTCCAGAACATTATCATGAGGTCGAGGAGAGGGGACATGTTTTTTATATAAAATATTTCGTACTGAAGCTTCTCGACGGCGTCCTCCAGGTTCGCGCCGTAGGGATATTTTATCTGCGCCCAGCCGGTAAGCCCGGGCTTAACGACCGTCCTTATGTTGTAGTAGGGGATCTCCTCCCGGAGCTTGTTGACGAAATACGGGCGCTCGGGCCTCGGGCCGACGAAGCTCATGTCTCCTTTAAGGACGTTTACGAGCTGCGGGAGCTCGTCTATCCGGAGCTTCCTGATTATGCGCCCCACCAGGGTGACCCTGTCGTCATTGGCCACAGCCCACACCGGCCCGGTCTTGGCTTCCGCGTCCTGGCGCATCGAGCGGAATTTGTAGATGTTGAACTCCTTCCCGTGCTCGCCCACCCTTATCTGCTTGAATATGACCGGCCCCCTCGATTCGAGCTTTATTATTGCAGCGGTAAGGAGCATTACCGGCGCCGCTACCACAAGCCAGAGGAACGCGAACACGACGTCGAGGGACCTCTTGACGAACTTCCTGGACCTGAGCGATCTGAAGCCGTCCGAGAATACCATCCAGCTCGGCTTCAGGTGGTCAAGGGGTATCTTGCCGGTGAGCCTTTCCTTAAAGGTCTCGCTCTCCTCGACGGATATGCCCTTGAGCTTGCAGTCGAGGAGGGCGGACATGGGGAGCTTGGCCCTCCTGTCAGGGAGCGCGACTATTATGAGGTCGATATTCTGCTCGACAGCGAGCCTTGAGATGTCGCCGTATCCGCCGATAACGCCCGGGTTTACGATGGAGACCCCGTATTTGGTCGGGTCGTCGTCGATGAACCCCACGAGCTTAAGGCCGTGCTCGGGCTTCGTGTATATCTCGCTCCCGATCTTCTTCGCGAGCTCGCCCGCGCCGATGATGAGGACGCGCTTTCCCGGCAGCTTTATCTTCAGTATCTTCGAGAAGACGAGCCGGAAGAATATGATGGCCGAGGGCATTATGAGCATGTTTATTAGCAGTATGCCCCGCCATATCTTGAGGGACGGGAAGATGTAGAAGATGCTGAACTGTATTATTGCCGCTACGATCATGCCTTTTATGAGCCGGGAGAACATATAGCGGCTCGGCCTGTACATGTCGGGCGTGTAGAGGTCGAAATAGTAAAAGGTGACCAGGTACGTCGCAGTCAGCACCAGGCTCTTCATGTAGTTGGGGTCGTATTCGACCATGGCGCCGCCGTCGAAAGAGAGGCGTATCGCCACCGACCCGAGCGCGGCAAGGAATATGAGAAGGCCTTCGATAAGGCCTATGTACAGCAGTCGCTTGGAAGGGTGCCTGTTGAAAAGCATGTGGTCCCTATCTCCTCCTAATAATAGTAGCTGGCCAGCGCGGCCTCGGCGCCGTTAAGCACTATGCCTATGAACCGTCCCTCTGAGAGGGATTGGGCCGCATTGAGGACTACTTTCTTGGGGGTGGCCCCGGCCCTTACGACCAGTATCGTCCCGTCCACAAGCCTCGTAATGATGTTCATGTCCGCCAGTGGCAGTATCGGGGGGGTGTCCACGAATACGTAATCGAATTCGTCCCTGAATCCCTTAAGGAGCGACTTAAGATAAGGCGAGTCTATGAGCTCGGATGAGCTCCTGGAGCACGTGCCCGAGGTAAGTACGTACAGGCTTGTCCCGTCCACGCGGCAGACGGCGTCCCGTATGTCGGCCCTGCCCTCGAGCACCTCCGCCAGCCCGCACGCCTCCTCGCGCTCTATAATCTTCGAGAGGGTAGAGGATTTCCGCAGGTCGCATTCGACGAGGAGCACCCTTTTCTTGAACTCGCAGGCCGTGATATACGCCAGGTTGAGCGAGGTTACGGATTTCCCCTCTCCCTTTACGGCGCTGGTCACGGCTATTACCTTAAGCGGCCCCTCGTCGGCCATCCGGTGTATCCTCGAATAGAGGATCCGGTACTGTTCCGTTATGATCGAGTTGTCGTCCGAGGCCGTGACCGGCGGCCTTACAAAGCCCGTAGTCTTCCCGTACCTCTTAAAGTGGCGGGTGTCGACAGCGGGGCCGAGGTCGCCCAGCTCGAATTCGCGCGTTACGGCCGGTTCCGGTTTCCCTGCGGCCCCGGTGTCATACGCAGCCCTCCGTTCAGGGTCGCTCAAGACCTCATATGCCTCATTGAGCCTCGAGATAAGCTCTTCCTTTTCCTCCGGGGTGTAAAGCGAGTAGATGGCCACAGAGTCGCCGCTCAGGTCAGAAAGGGCCTTTTTGTAAGCCTCTTCTATCTCGGAGGTAGCCGCCCCGGAGGCGATATCGAGCAGTTCGTAGTAGTCGTCCTTGAAGCGCTGGTTCATATCTGCATAAGCCCTTTAGCGGCCTCCTGCCCGGCCTTCTCCTGCTCGATAGAGGCGAGCTTCCGGAAACAGGAGATAAGAGAGAGCGCCGCGGGTGTCCCGGGATAGTCCCTGACGAGAGGACTTCTCGTACGGACGGAATCCTCAATTGATGTGTCCTGGCCGATGTCGCCCAGGTGGTTGAAACGCACGCCGAAGTAGTTCATGCAGGCCCTCTGCATATGCGGCCCGATGGCGCGGTCCTCCGGAAGCCTGGTCCTGTTGACGACGAGGTGGGCTCCCATGCCGCCAAGGATCTCCTCCGGAGCCGTTTCGGCTCCGGCGCTTAATCTGAAGTTCTTGATGAATTCCGAGACGGTGCCCATCCTCGGGTCGCGCTCCAGGGCCGCCTTAAGCGTCTCCTTCAGGCGTCCAGGCTCGCCGGAGTTTATGATCGCCCGTATCCTCCGGAGGAACAGGCATTTCATGAACCGGTACGTGTTCTCTATTGAGGTGGGCTCTGGCGTGGTCACGAGTACCCCTTCGTCCGACATCAGAAAGCAGTCGAGCACGTCGGATGACGTGCCGGGCGAGAGGTCGAGTACGACATGGTCGTAATCGAGCTCCGAGATGGCCCTCTGCAGGCGCATAAGGGACGAGGCGTCCACGTCCGCTATGTTCAAAGAGTCCATCGCCCCTGTAATTATATCGAGGTCCTGGATACCTGTTCCGGTTATGAGCCTCCTGATATCCGTGACCTCCGATTTAAGGAAGCTCGAAAGGGACGGGTTCGAGCCCTGTATCCCGAAAAGGGTATGCAGGTTGGCCGCCCCGAAGTCCGCGTCTACGATTAGCGTCCTCCGTCCGGAGCCGGCAAGGAGTGTCGCGAAGTTGGCAGCGACTATGCTTTTGCCCACGCCGCCTTTGCCCCCGCCGACGGTCCATATGCGGGAGAGCGGCCGGGACCTTTTCCCGACTATGGATAGGCGGCCGGAAGGGGATGTTTGTTCGGACAGAGCTTGTTTCTTCCTGCCGAGGAATCTCGAAAGAAAACTCATCTCCTCCCGCCCCCTCCGCTTATTCTGCCGAACCTGCCAGTTTTTTCATGGGGCTCCGGCTCGAAAGCCGGGATCGAGGCAAGGACCTGGAAGTCCAGCAGTCCCTCGAACTCCTCGGGTTTCCTGAAGGCCGGGCTCATGTACTCAAGGAGGAAAATGATGCCGAAACCGAGACCGGCCCCAAGGGCGGTGCCGGCAAGCGCGATCAGGCTCCGCTTCGGCTTGTAAGGCCTCTCGGGCAGGTTTGCCGGGTCGATTATCCTGAACCGTTCGCCTTTTTGCCTCTTTTCGAGGTTTTCGGCAAGGCGCGCGTTCAGGCTCTTTTCAAGAAGGTTCTGGTAATTGGCAAAGGATATCTCGTAATTCCTGTTGAGGTCCGTGAACCTCTGCTCGTTCGCGGGGGTCGCGTCGACCCGCTTCTCAAGCGCGCGGATGTTCTCGCTCAATTCGCGCTCCCTCATCCTGAGGGAGCGTAGCTGCGATTCTAGCGAGACTAGATTGTTATAGGCCTCGGGGTTTCTTATCTCGGGACCTGGTATCTCTACCGCCGTGCTTTCGGCAGATCCGGTTCTGTTCGACGCAAGGAGGCTTCCAAGCTCCTTGAGCCTGTTCCTTATGATTATCACGTCAGGGTAGTTATCGTTATATTGCGAAAGGAGCTGCGTAAGCTCCCTTTGCAGGCTCTCCATCTCCACTATCAGGGGATTGACCTGGGGGCCTGATACGGCGCCGACAGGCGAATTAAGCTGGGTTTCGAGCTGGACTTTCCTGTCCTCCGCGCCTTTTATTTCGAGGCGTACCGCCTGGAGGTCGAGCTGGAGCCTGTCGAGGGTCCGGAGGTTCGCGTCAAGCTGCTGCGGGAGCCCTCCCATGTACCTTTCCTTGAAATCCCTTACGGCGCGCTCCTGGGCCTCAAGCTCGCTTTTCGCCCGCGCCAGCTCGTCTGACAGGAACTCCGAGGTCCCCTCTGCGTACATCTCTCTCCGCTTCAGGTTCTCGTTTATGAACATGGACGCGAGGGCGCTCGTTACCTGCATGGTGGTGTAAGGGTCGGTGCCCGAGTAGCTTATGCTGAACGCGTCCTCTGCCCTCCTCTCCCCCACGAGCCGTATCTCGAGGCTCGATACCAGGCGGTTAAGAGCGCTCTCGCGGCTTAGCTGCCTGCTCATGTCCATGCCAACCTTCGAAGCCGCCCTTTCGAGGAGCCCGTCGTTTGTCTGGTACAGGTTGAACTCGTTTATGATGCGCTCCAGGTTCGGCCTGCTGAGTATCTGCTGGCGGATCGTATTGAGGCGCTGGTTGAAGGGCGTTACGTCCGTAGGTGTCACATAAGACGCGGGCACCTGCTGCTGCTCGACGAGTATCAGGGTCGTCGAGAGGTAATAAGAAGGCATGAGCCAGGCTATTATGGCGGCTATAAAGGAGCCCAGCGCGGCGGGCGCAATGACCAGCCACTTGCGCCTGTATGCCGCCTCAAGAAAAGATATGATGTTGAAGTTTTCCATCTCAGGGCCTGTATTCGCTATGTACCGTCAAGTTCAGGTAAAAGGCGTTCCTCTCTGCGTCCGAGCCGGTTATCCCCTCGGAAAGCTGGTTAAAGTGGCTTATGCCTGCGCCGATTATCGCCCAGCGCTTGACCTGCCAGCGTACTCCGGCGTCTGCCGAATAGGACTTGAGGTCCACAGTGCCTGCCGGCTTCGTCCTGTTCCTTGCATAGCCGGTGGTCAAAGTCAAAGAGGCTGCATCGCTTAAGTTCCGGGAGAAGCCGGCGCTGACGGTCTCGCTTATGTTGAGCTCATCGGTCAACCCGGAGCTGTCCGATACGCCTCTCGAGTAGGAGGCCGAAACGGAACCCCGCTGGAACGATTTTGAAAGGCCTGCGGAGGCCCTCCAGTCGGAATGCTCGCTAATCCCCGTCGAGTAGATCAGGCCAGCGGAAAGGTTATAGGTAAGGCTCTCCGAGTGCCGGGTTGAAAAGCCCGCGCTGAGCGAGTGGCTCTGTATCTCAGTCGACGGGCCGTTATCGTAAGTGAGATTCGTGTACTCATATGACTGGGTGAGGCTCGTCCTTTCAGTCCAGCGGAACTCCCCGGCTGCGCCGGCCGAATAAGTCCTGCTGTCCACGGCAGAGGGGTCTTCGAATTCGAGGACGTTCCCGGAAAGCGAGAGGCTGCCCGTGAGCCTCGGGCTTATCGTTCTCGATCCGTTCACGCTGGCGTTATGCGAGCGGATACCCTCGGTCCGGAAAGCCTCGATGCCTGTCGCGGTAGCCTCCCTCGGCTCCCTTGTGTACGTGAAATCGTATCCGGCCTGCAGTTGCGACAAAGGTGAAATCCTCATTTCAAGTCCCGCTACGGCGTTGTGGGCTACCCAGTCCCTGTCGTGGTCGTCCAGATAATAGTTCCCGGTAAACCCGTATCCCGCGTTGAATCCGACGTTCATGCTGCTGCTTTCCATTTCGAGCCTGGGAGATGCCCTGAGGATGCTGTCATCACCCGAGCCGCTCCCGTCCGCTGCAACACCTGAGTTCTTCTCGAACCGGAACTCGGTCGATAATGACGGCTTTGCGACCCATGCCCAGGCCTCTCCGGCCGGGATTGCCAAAAGAAGACCGGTAAGGAGCAGCCTACGGAACAAAAATCGTATCTCCCGGCAAAAGGTACTCGTTCGCGCGGCTCTTTTCATCGTAGACCAGGTCGTTGAACTTGACCTGGATCTTGTCGTCGAGCCCGTCTGACCGTTTCCTTATGAGCACTATCTTGTTCTTGGACGCGAACTGGCTGAACCCCCCGGCGAGCGAGAGCGCCTGGAGGACCGTGGTCCTGGACTTCAGGGTATAGCTTCCAGGCACCTGCACCTGCCCGAGGACGTATATCCTGTAGCTGTTGACGCTCTGCACTATGACCGATGCGACGACCGCGCTCTGCTGGTACTCCTTGAGCCGCTCGACAATCTCTGCCCTGAGTTCTTCTGGCGTAAGCCCTGCGGCGGTAAGCTCGCCTATGAGCGGCAGCGTTATCCTGCCGTCGGGCCTCACCGTGACCTGTCTTGACAACTCGGTATTTCTCCAGACCACTATTTCGAGTAAGTCCTCGGGTCCTATCTGGTATTCGGGCCCGCCTGCTTCCCCGGAGGCATAGGCTGGCGTATTGGCCAGGAAGAGCGCAAAAAGCGCGATTGTGAGCGTCTTAAGTATGTGTCTTGAGAACATGACTTCCCCTCAGATGAATTTAAATCCTGCTATCGCCACCCCCGGCGATAGCGACAGGGCCCAGACGGCCCTTGCGGACCTGTGAATGCCCAATTCGGTTATATTTATGGACACGAGCGTGTCCGTGCCTATGCGCTCCGGACAGGAAAGCCTCACTCCGGAAGGCGAATAATCGAGGAGGTCTGCCGGGAAGACCTTTCCTCCCAGCCTCAGTTCGAACGTCCTCTCCAGGGCGGTCCTGTTTTCACCTCTTTTTTCATGGTGCAGGTAGCCGCAGTACGGGCATGCCAGCGGCGTCTCTACGAACCAGATGAAGGCCTTACCGCAAGACGGGCAGACGCGCGTACTGGTAATGTCCTTGGATTTTTTCAACAGGCCCTTACCCTGAAACGTATTGTGGACGGCCTATAATAGTCGCGGTTAAGGGAATTGGCAATCCTTCAAAGGTATACAAAATCATGAAATAGGTAGTACAACCTTTTTAGGAGGGAGTAGTCCTTTGGTTGTATTGACAAGCTGGTGCCATCGGCTGTCAGGATTGATACATACGGATGCAGGACTTCAGAAAAGCGTTTATTATGTGGGGCTTACAGGGAGTAAAAGGGGGAGGGCTTCGGCTTTATTGTAAAGTATTTCTCAGGTGGTGGTTATTCATGGCGTGGTTCTTGATCGCATAGCTTATGAGCTCGGAACGGGCTTTTATGTTCAGCTTCTGGAAGATCCTGTTAAGGTGCGTTTTTACCGTCGTCTCGCTTATATTAAGCTGCTGGGCTATCTCCTTGTTCCTTAGCCCCTTGCCCGTAAGCTGGACTATTTCCTTTTCCCTGGGGGACAGGGAGTTTTTCTCGCTCCCCAGCGCGTTGATGCCGTGGAGTATGTTCTTGAATGTCTGCTTGTCAAGCCAGATGTCGCCTTTCGCGACGGCCTTTATCGCCTTTATAAGGAGCTCCGGGCTCGAATCCCCGAGAAGGACCCCGTTAATCTTTTTCCTGAGGACAGCCGAGACGAGGTTTTCCCTGCCGCAATCCGTATCAATGAGTATGAAAAGGGGCCTTTTCGCGGCTTCCTCAAGGCCGGGAAAAGAATTGTGCAGGGTCATAAAATCCGTAATGACGATAGACGAACCCAGTGACTGAAGCTCCGCGTTGGAATACTCCCTACCGGGCGCGAGTATTCTGGAAACGGAGAGTTCTTTTTCGGATTCTATCAGCTTGGCAATACCTTCTGATAAAAGGACATTGCTCATCGCGACTACTACTTGTGCCAACTACATCCTCCGGTGCGGTTCAACTGGAACGCAGATTCATGATTTCTTGAAAGCAGGCTGTGTTTTGACGAGCATTCTAAAACAGTATAGCACATTTTTTCAAACGGAAAACAAGGTGCGGCTTGTATACTGCATATTTCGGAGGAAAAATAGAATTGTTAAATATTTTTGAGCCCCGAATTTTAATCAGGGCCAGTCAGCCTATGACGACGAGAGCGAATGCGAAATCACTTGTATATGAGAGGCTTAAGTGGATGCTCCTCCCGGCCACAAGATTTTCGGGCTCCCTGCCGAGCTTGAAAGCCGGAGGGTAGCCGGGCGTTGCAGTGATCTCTACGTCTCTCAGACTGATGCCCGAGAGGATGCCTTTTGAGAGGGCCTTTACAAAGGCCTCCTTGGCCGCGAACCTGCCGGCAAGGTGCCTCTCCGGCTCCCTCATGGAAAACGCAGTCTCGATTTCCCGGTCTGTAAAGACCGATTTAAGGAAACGGGCGTTTGAAAAAGTCCTTTCGGCCCTTTTCAGGGAAACCACATCTATTCCAGAAGAAAAGTTGTCCACAGACCGGTCCCGGCGCCTGCCTTGCCTTCAACTTCGAAAGTTTGAGGGGGAATTTGATGCGATCATATCATACATCTCGGCCACGGCAAATAGAACGAGGCACCTTGCCCCCCGGTACAATGTAAAAAATTCCATTTACAGCCTATCTATATACCAGCTTGAGTATAAGGATGATAAGCGAAAAGACGAGCGAAACCGAATTCGCTATCACGACCGGGACGGAGCCTATCTTGATCCCGTAGATTATCCAAATGGTTATCCCTACTGAAAGGAGCAGGAACATCGCAAACGAAACGTCCTTTGTCGAGCGGGTCTTTATCGTCTTTACCACCTGGGGGAAAAAGGATGCGGTAGTAAGGGTCCCGCCCAGTAGCCCCAGTAATGTTATTGAGTCCATCCATGCCTCCGAAATTCATAGCCGTCCTCTTATTCTATTTGATTGTGCGGAGAGTTGCAAAGGCAAATACGCGGGCCGGACGCGGACTGTACTTGGGTACAGTTTAAACCATTCGGCTCCCGGTATATAATGCAGGTGTTTAGTCCAGGTTACTTGAATCAAATGACATGCCTTGCAAGGCGTCCGGGTCCGGAGCGGGGCTGGGGATGGGCTCAGGCCCGGACGCCTTGCAAGGAAAAAGGCAGGCGAGCGAAAAGCTCACTGCCTTTTTTGTTATCATGTTGCCTGAGAAGACCCGTCAGCCATGTCCAGCTGAGGTCTCTTTTTAAGGCCGGGACGCAAGTCCCAGAATCTAATTCCCTGAGAACGCCGATACTAATCTCTTGACTGAAAATCCCCAGATGTTAAAATCTTTGAACGAACAAGGGAAGGCTGTCATTTTGGGCCTGCCTTTTGGTTCCAAAAAGTTTTCTGGCCCCTCGGGGCATTCCCATTCCAAAGCAAGCATAAGCGCCCGTGGCTCAGCTGGACAGAGCATCTGACTACGAATCAGAGGGTCGGGGGTTCGAATCCCTCCGGGCGCGCCAATTTTCCACCTTTCCTGTCCTCCAGGCCTTAGCTACCCTCCATTGACCCCTGCCTGCATAAATGTTACCATCAGATCAGGGGTTTTTACATGGACAGCCGCTGCAAGTTCCTTACCATAATAAAGAACGAGAACGGAAAAGAGAGCTGGCTCTGCTATAACCAGTACGAGAAGAGGAAGCTCATCCAGTCCTGTTTCCTGAAGACCGGACCGTGCCGGTATTCGAACGGGCCTTTTCCGGAACCTGAAGAGGCATTGAGCGGCATACCTGAAAAGAAAGAAAAGGATTAACAGCATAAAGCGCTGTTTTTCAACTCAGAGAAGGGGGGGGGCTCATAGCCCCCTTTCTTATTAGGGTTATCACCGGGCCTGGCCCGGGGGCGAGCGGAAGAGGTCCGGGGTCTTTGGGTATTTATTACAAGCCAAAAGAGTTCATGCCCTGGTGACAGGGCACTTCTCGTTCAGTATCTGAAAGGCCGCGGCGAGCTGGGCGTGGCTCCCTAAAAGTACCAGTATATCCCCCTTCTCTATCCTGAATTCCGGCCCCGGGTTAGTGTTAGCCCCGTTTCCCCTGGCTACGGCTATGACGGTTGCGCCGGTCCTTTTCCTGAAATACAGTTCCCTCAAGGTCGACCCGGCAACCGAACAGGCCTCATCCACATAGAAGGTATCCATGACCGTCTTCTCCAGTATGGCCGAGAGCCTGGATAACCTGTCGGTCGAGAGCGCCGGGTTCCGTAGCATCGCATACCCTTCCTGCCGGATAAGGTCGATCTGGTTCTGGATTATATTGGTGGGGACCCTGTAGTCCTTAAGCACCCGCGCGAATATCTCAACAGAGGTCTCGAACTCCTCGGGGATGACCTGGTTCGCGCCGAGCCTGTAAAGGTCCTCCACCTCCTTCACGAACCTGGTCCTCACTATTATGGAGATGGTCGGGCTTATCTCTCTCGCCGTCTTTACGATCGCCCTTGTGCTTATGGGGTCTGATATGGCGGTAACCACCATCTTTGCCTTCTCGACCCCCAATTTCTTGAAGACCTCAGGGTGGCTCGCGTCCCCGAAGTAGGCGCTGTGCCCCTCGGCCTTGGCCGCCTTCACCCGCTCCATGTTCATCTCCATGATGGCGTGGGGGATGCCGGTCTCCTTCAAGACCCGGGCGAGGTTCCGCCCGTTGAGTCCGTAGCCGATTATTATGACATGGTTCGAGAGATGGGTCTTTTTCTGCCCCGGATGCCCGCCGCCCATGCCGAGGAGCTTTCCGAGGTCAAAGGCCAGCCTCGCCGACCTCTGGTATATGAAGGGCGTAAGGGCCATTGTTATGATGGCCGAGGCCAGGAAGGACTGGTAAAGGACCTCGTTAAGGAGGTTGTAGTCCTGCCCCATCTTTATGAGTATGAAGGAGAACTCGCCTATCTGCGCGAGGTTCAGGCCCACTATGATCGAGAGCCTGAACGGGTACTTCAATACCCGCCCTATGCCTATTACGACCAGCGCCTTGGCCGCTACGATGACCATTACCAGGAGCGCCACCCAGCCTATGTGGCCGATAAAGAACCTCAGGTCCAGTAGCATCCCTATTGAGATGAAGAAGAGGCTTGAGAAGGTGTCCCTGAACGGGATTACCTCCGCTACTATCTGGTTGCTGTACTCGGATTCCGATATGGCGAGCCCGGCTATGAAGGCCCCGAGGGCGAGCGAGAGGCCGAAAAGAGAGGTGAACCAGGCCGTGCCCAGGCAGACGAGGACGATTGTGAGGATGAAGACCTCTCTATTCCGGAGCTTCACGACCTGGTCGAAGAGCCTGGGTATGAGCCACACGACCCCGGCTACGATCACGGCGAAAGCCGCGAACGAGACCCCGAGCTTTTTCGAAATATCGAGCGGAGAGGCCCCTCCGTTGAGCCCGATGGACTGGAGGACCATGACCATGAGGACCACGGCCAGGTCCTGGAATATGAGAACCCCGACCGAAAAGTTGCCTTGAGGCGTATTCACGTCTCCCCTGTCGGCCAGGAGCTTAAGGACTATCGCTGTAGATGAAAGGGACACCACGAAGCCCAGGAGCACGGCGACCTTGAGGTCCTGCCCGAGAATAAGGGAGAGGCCCGCGACGCAAAGCACCGTGAGCCCCACCTGAAGTCCGCCGCCGATAAGGCCCTCGCGCCTGATATTAAGGAGCTTTGAAATCGAGAACTCTAGCCCGATGGTGAAAAGAAGGAGCACCACCCCGACCTGGGCAAGGAGCTCCACGGTGTGCACGTCCCGTACAAGCCCGAACCCGTAGGGGCCGATGACTATTCCTGTTATGAGGAACCCCACAACCGTAGGCAGGCCGGCCCTCGAAAGGATCATGCTTAGCGGCACCGAGACCGCAAGCAAGACGACTATGTCCCTTAGAAGCGGTATGTTTTCCATATACTTAAAAGGCTGTTATTCGGGCCCGATGGTTCGGGCAGCGCAAAGGTGGGCTGCATGAATGGAGACGTGCTATTTCGTTATTGACGGCTCCTTGCCTTTGACTTTCCTCATCTCTTCTCGAAGTGCTTCCGTTTCCGCCTCTATCTGCCTGATCTCGGCAACAAGCCTTTGCAATTCGGGGCTTTTGAGCGGGTCATCCTTATGGAGCTTTTCCGATTCGTACACTATCCCGCCGATCTCCCTGAAACGCTTCTCGGCCTCCCTGTTGAGGTTATAGAGCTTAAGACGGAGCTTCCCGGACTGGGCGCTCTCCTTCAAGGCAGCCCAGCCTTCTTCGACCGCCTTCTTGAGCTCCTCGTTAACGCTCTCCAGAAAATTCATTATCCCCCCTTTCCTTCGTGCATTCCAGAGAAAAATGGGTTTTTGGCCGGACCGGCAGAGGGCTGCTGAGCGCTCCTTCGGTACTATTCTCAATCTGCAAGACCGCGCCCGCAAGGCCCCTGTAAAACCAAGTTATGGCTAAACCCCGATAATAAATCACCGCCTTCATGCGGTGTCAAGACGAATTGCCCCCTTCCCGGTCGAAACCGCTGCTCTACAGTGCCGAAAAAGGCACGGTTTGCAGAAGTCTTCAATTTTCTTTGCATTACAAGGTGTTTTAAAGTATACTCCTTTGAAAAACAGAGCGCCTACGGGACATTAATGAAGACAGCCGCGATTATTGACGGAAAGGAAATTGCCGCCCAGGTAAGGGCGGAGCTCAAATCCGAGATACTTGCCTTAAAGGAGGAGTCCGGCATAGTCCCCGGCCTGACGGTGGTCCTGGTAGGCGAAAACCAGGCCTCCCAGCTCTATGTGCGGAACAAGGTCAAGGCATGCGAAGAGGTCGGAATAAAATCGGATAAGCACGCCCTCCCTCAATCTGCAACCCAGGAAGAGCTCCTTCGTCTAATAAGGGACCTGAACGCATCGAGGAATGTGCACGGCATACTCGTCCAGCTCCCTCTCCCGAAACAGATAAACGAGGAGACGATCCTCGAGGAGATATCTCCCCGGAAGGACGTCGACGGTTTCCATCCCTACAACATAGGCCGGCTCATGATCGGGAACCCGGTGCTCCAGCCCTGCACCCCGTATGGCGTAATGCGCCTCATAGATTCCACCGGAATAGATCTCTCCGGCAAGGACGCGGTCGTCATCGGAAGGAGCAACATAGTCGGTAAGCCCATGTCCATGATGCTCCTTAGAAGAAACGCGACCGTGACCATCTGCCATTCCAAGACAAGGGACCTGCCGGAAAGGGTACGCAGCGCGGACGTGGTGGTAGCGGCCGTTGGCAGGGCCGAATTCGTCCGCGGTGACTGGATAAAGGAAGGGGCCGTTGTCATCGACGTGGGCATAAACCGGACCCCCGAGGGCAAGCTCGTGGGCGACGTAGATTTCGAGGGCGCATCAAAACGGGCCGGCTTCATAACGCCGGTCCCGGGCGGGGTGGGCCCCATGACCATAGCCATGCTCCTTAAAAACACGGTGGAAGCCGCGAAACGAAGCGCCTCATAAGGGAGGCTATTGGCTTCCGGCGAAACATATTCTTTCTTTTCGCTGCTCTTTCAGTCGCGTTTAATTAAGTTGCTCTCTTTCCCCTTAAAATGATAATCACCGAAAAGAAAGACATACAGGAGATCCTCGGGTCTCTCGAGGGTAAAAAGACCGTATACCTCTTCGGCTGCGACTCCTGCGCCGAGCAGTGCTCTACCGGCGGGAAAAAGGAGCTCGAGGAGATGGCCCGCCTCCTCGAGGAGAAGGGCGTAAGGGTCCTTGGGAGCTCGCTCCCGGAAGAGACCTGCTACAGGCAGCTCGTCTTGAAGGCCTACAGGGAGAACGAGCGGCTTAAGGACGCCGAAGCGGTGCTCGTGCTCGCCTGCGGGGCAGGCGTCCGGACCGTCGCGGACGTGGCCGAAGAGACGCAGCCCGTTCTCCCGGCCCTGGACTCCATCTTTCTCGCAACAGTCGAGCGGGTGGGCAGGTTCTTCGAGGGGTGCTCCCTCTGCGGCGAATGCGTGCTGGCCGCTACCGGCGGCATATGCCCGCACACCGAATGCCCCAAGGGCCTGCTTAACGGCCCGTGCGGCGGCGTTGCAGACGGCATGTGCGAGGTCAACATCGAATGCGAGTGCGCCTGGGTGCGCATATACAGGCGGCTTGAAAAACAGAATCGGCTTGACCTCCTTAGAAAAACGGCCCCTCCCAAGGACCACTCCGTCGGCATAAGGCCGAGAAAGACGCTTTTGAGGGAGCCTGCCCGGCCCGCAGGCCGCAAGGCTTGACCAAGAGGCCTTCTCAGGGGAAGTCTCCGCAGCTTTTTTGTGCTTTGGGCGCCTTCCCGGGATTTTGACAGCTTGTACGCCGGGATTCAGGGGGCCCGCTTACGGAACCTTGCCCCCTCTAGTTACGTTTTGATTCCGATGCCTAACATCCTCATACTAACCGTCCTTGCATCGTTCCTGACACTCCTTTCAGGCGCGCCGGCCTCTGCAGAGACCCTTCATCTGGGCTTCAGAAGCGGAATCCTCATGCTCATCGACAATAACCTTGACCTTGGCGTGAGGAGGCTTGAGCCTGTATTGATCGACGGAAGGGTCTTGAGCGCCTATGGGGCCTTCGACCCGGCGGTCTTCGGCTCGCTCTCAAGACAGGACATAACCACCCCCCTGAGTTCGCGTTCGAGCGTTGCCGCGGGCGGGCTCCGCTCCATAGAGTCCGAGTCCTATAATCTCAACGCAGGTGTTACCGGGCGGACGGGCCTCGGCACCCAGTACACGCTCGAGGCAAGTTCTTCCTGGACAGCCGACACCCTGAGCGGCCAGGAGTTCGAATACGAATCCTTTACCGGGGTATCGATCCGTCAGCCCCTTCTCAGGGGCTACGGCGACTCGAACCTACTCGAGATAAACCTTTTAAAGAAGGAAAGGCAGATATCCGAGGAAGCGCTTAAGCGCGCCCTTCTGGACGCGGTCACTCTTTACGGCGAGGCATGGTGGGGCCTCATGAACGCCCGGCTGGCGCTGGACGTGCGGACGGAATCGCTAAGGCTGGCCGAGGCCCTTCTCGAAGCGAGCAGGAAGCGCCTGGAGGCGGGCGTTATCTCCCGGCTCGAGCTCGTGCAGGCCGAGGCGGCAGCTGCGTCGAGGAAAGAGGACGTGCTCATTGCGAGGAAGGCGGTCCAGGCAAGAGAGCGCTCGCTTAAGTCGCTCATCGCGGGCGACCCCTATGCAATGGCCGGCACGGAGGTCGTCCCGGCAGGGGACGGGACGCTAAAGACCTCGGGGGAAGGTCTCGAGGCCTCGGTAGCAAAAGCGCTGGAGACCAGGCCCGAGTACCTTGAGGCCAGGGCCGCCCTCGAAAGGAACAGCATTCAGGCAAGGTACGCGAAGAACCTCGGCTATCCTGCCGTGGACGTCGAGGCCAGGTTCGGTTATAGCGGTCTTGGCGAGTCCTTCTCCGATTCTTTTAGCGGTATTGACGCCAACCCCCAGTGGCTCGTGGGACTCGCTTTCAGCTACCCTCTCGGGAATAGGTTTGCCAGGGGCTCCCAGGAGGTTACAGGCATTGAAGCTATGCAGCTCAAGATGCTCCTCAGGCGCATTGAGCAGGATATCGTCCTCGGGCTCGACGAGGCCATAAAGGCGATAGACACGGACAGAAAAAGGCTCGAAGCAGCGGATGAGTCTGTGGCGCTCGCGGAGGAAACGCTCGCGGCAGAGGAGAGAAAGCTTGAGGCAGGAAGGTCAACGACCTTCAACGTCTTGAGGATTCAGGACGACCTCCTCCAGTCGAGGCTTAAGCGCCTCGACGCTGTTTCGGGGTATAATCTAACGCTTCTCAGGTTTTACAGGGAGAAGGGGACCCTCCTTGAGGAGCTGGGCATCAACATCAAAGATGCGTCAGAGGTGAGATGAGGAAGAAGATAATATATGGGCTCGGGGCCGTCGTTGTCCTGGCAGTCGTCGCGTTATTATGGCGGGGCCTCGGGAATAGCCCCGAGGCGCAAGATTTGAAGACCGCAAGGGCCGGGATAGGGGATTTGAAGATAGAGGCCGCAGCCAACGGCGTAATAAACCCGGATGTCGAGGTCATTGTAAAGAGCAAGGCCGGAGGCGAGATAATAGACTTCCCGTTTAACGAAGGCGACCTTGTAAAAAAAGGCGAGGTGGTCGTAAGCCTCGACCCCGAGACCGAGGAGGCCAGGGCAAAGCAGGCGGAAGCGGTGCTCCTCATGGCCGAGGCCAGGCTTGAGAAGGCCAGGATAGCACTTAAGGACGCCGGGGTAAGGCTCTCCAGGCAGAAAAGGCTCTACGGCGACGGCATCGTCTCAAGGCAGGAGCTGGACGATTCCGAGATAGCCTTTGAGAAGGCCGGGGCCGACGTGAAGCTCGCAGAAGCCGAGCTCTTGCAGTCCGTAGAGGCGCTTAAAGAGGCCAGGGACAGGCTCGCGGACACTAAGATAAAGTCGCCTTTTACCGGGACGATACTCAAAAAATTAGTGGACAGGGGGCAGGTGATATCCTCGACCATCTCATCGGCCTCGGACGGCACGCAGATATTCAGCATAGCCAATCTGGATGATATCTTCGTCACGGCGCACATAGACGAGGTGGATATCTCGAAGATAAAGCCGGGGCAGGAAGTGGAAGTGAGGGCCGACTCCCTGCCGGGAAAGAAGTTCCGGGGGGCGGTCGAGCGGGTCGCGCCCAAGGGTAGGACAGAGATGGCTGTAACGGTCTTCGACGTGGTAGTGAGGGTCACCGATGAGGACAAGGCGCTCCTTAAGCCCGGCATGACCGCCGACGTCAAGATAGTGACAAGCACGAGAAGCGGCGTGCTCCTTGTACCGAGGGAAGCGATAAAGACGCTTAACAGGAAGTCCGGGGTATACGTGGTCAAGGGCAAGGAGCAGGAGTTCGTGCAGGTCGAGACAGGAGAGACCGACGGGGCTTTAATAGAGATAAGGGGCGGCATCGGCGAGGGGGCCGAGGTCGTAACATCGCCCGTGAGTCCCGATAGAAAGGACAACCGGAGGAGAAGGTTCCTCATCTGAGGCGTCCGGTCATGAGCCTCCTCCGACCATCGAGATGATAGAGCTTAAGGGTATAATAAAGACTTATTTTCTGGGCGGCCAGCGCGTTGAGGCCCTCTCCTCTGTTGACCTCCGCATAAAAAAAGGCGAGTTCGTGTCCATAATGGGCCCTTCCGGGAGCGGCAAATCCACTCTCATGAATATAATAGGGTGCCTTGACAGGCCCACGGGCGGCGCCTACACCCTTAACGGGATAAGGGTCGAGGAGATGGACGACGACGGCCTTGCGGCCGTAAGGAACAGGAACATCGGTTTCGTCTTCCAGAGCTTTAACCTCCTTGCAAGGCAGACCGCGCTTGAGAACGTCGAGCTTCCATTGCTCTACGCCGGGGCGGAGGGAACGGCCCGGATAGCGGCAGAGGCCTTGAGGGAGGTCGGCCTCGAGAACAGGATGGGGCACAGGCCCAACGAGCTCTCCGGCGGGCAGAGGCAGCGCGTTGCGATCGCGCGGGCGATCGTCATGAGGCCGCCCATAATACTCTGCGACGAGCCGACCGGCAACCTCGATTCGCGCACAGGCAGAGAGGTCATGGAGCTCTTCAAGGACCTTCACAGAAAAGGCTCGACCCTCGTGGTCGTAACGCATGACAACGAAATAGCGGCCCATTCCGAGAGGGTGATAACGCTAAAGGACGGAAAGGTGCTCTCCGCGGCATGAGGCGGCCTTTTAGCCCTTTGGCCGGAATGCGATAGATTATGGTACTCGCACAGGTAATAAAAGTTGCGTTCAGGGGCATCCTGGCCAACAAGATGCGCACCGCGCTCACGATGCTAGGAATCATAATCGGCGTTGCCTCGATAATCTCCATGCTTTCCATAGGCGAGGGCGCGAAACAGCAGGTAATGGAGTCCATCTCCAGGTTCGGCACCAACCTCTTGAGGGTCCGCCCCGGCTCGGCAAGGATGGGGCACATAAGGACAGGCGCGGTCGAGACCCTCACCCTTAAGGACGCCGAGGCCGTAGCAAGGGAGGTGTCCGGCATACGGGCGCTTGCGCCTGTCGCGGGCCGCTCAAGCCAGGTAAAGTACGGGAACAGGAACACGAACACGATGATAACCGGCACAACTACCGAATATCCCGGCATAAATAATTTTCAGGTTGCGGAAGGGCATTTCCTGGACGAAACTGATATCAAGGTGATGAGAAGGGTCGCGGTGCTCGGAAATACCGTCAGGCAGGACCTTTTCGGGGACAGTCCGGCCCTTGGAGAGGAGATAAAGATACAGGGGCAGACGTTCACGGTGATAGGAGTAATGCTTCCAAAGGGGCAGAGCTCCTGGTCGGACCCGGACGACCAGGTCTTTATCCCCATATCGACCGCCCAGAGGCGGATATTCAGCCAGGTCTACCTGAACGACATAAACATCCAGGTCGAGGACGCGTCCCTTATACCCAAGGTGAAAGAGGACCTCGAGCGGCTCCTCCGTGAGAGGCACAGGATCGCCCCAGGCGCCGTTTCGGATTTCACCATAAGGGACTTTACCGAGATGGTAAGGACGCTGGAGGAGACCTCGCAGACCTTTACCGTCCTCCTTTCCGGCATAGCGGCGGTATCGCTCCTCGTGGGCGGCATAGGCGTTATGAACATCATGCTCGTTTCCGTGACCGAAAGGACGAGGGAAATAGGCGTGAGAATGGCTGTCGGCGCAAGGCGGAGCGACATACTCAGGCAGTTCCTCATAGAGGCGCTGGTCATAACCATAACAGGCGGACTCATTGGTGTTGCCGCGGGCTCGTCAATGGCGGTCCTCCTTTCGAGGTTCGGCGAGTGGGAGACGGTCATCACAATCTGGTCCGTTGGGCTGGGCTTCCTTTTTTCCGCGCTCGTTGGGCTGGTGTTCGGCATATACCCCGCGCGGAAGGCCTCGCTCATGGACCCCATAGAGGCGCTAAGGTATGAGTAGGCAGCGGGCAAGGGGCGGAAAGGCCAGGACCGCCTTTGTTTACTCCGACAGGTTCGGCTCCTTTTACTACGGCATAGACCATCCGATGAAGCCCGTGAGGCTCCGCCTCACTTATGAGCTCATAAGGGAATTGGGCCTCCTGGGGCTCAACTCGTCTGCTATTGTCGAGGCCGCCCATGCAAGCGAATCCGACCTCCTCCTCTTTCATACCCCGGATTACGTGAGGGTCCTGAAGGAGGCTAACACGGGGATTATACCGGTGGGCGGGTCGCTCCACGGCCTCGGGTTCGCCGACAACCCGGTCTTCAACGGGATGTACGAGTGGTCGGCCCTGTCTGCCGGCGCCTCCATTCAGGCCGCGGAACTCGTGGCAGAGGGCAAGGCCGAGACGGCCTTCAACATCGCGGGCGGGCTCCACCACGCCATGCCCGGCAGGGCCTCGGGTTTCTGTTACATAAACGACGCCGCGATCGCCATAAAACACCTCGTAAACCTCGGAAAGCGCGTCGCCTATGTGGATATAGACGCCCATCACGGCGATGGTGTCGAGTATGCCTTCTACGATACCGACAGGGTGCTGACCATATCGCTCCACGAGAGCGGGCAATGGCTCTTTCCCGGCACTGGGTTCGTCACCGACATAGGGGTGGGTAGCGGCAGGGGCTTCTCGGTCAATATGCCGCTTCCGCCTTCTACAGGCGACGAGCTTTACCTTAAGGCATTCGAGGAGGTGGTCCCGCCCTTCATAGAGGAGTTCCAGCCGGACGTGCTGGTAACCCAGCTCGGGGTGGATTCCTTCGAAACAGACCCCCTTACGCACCTGAGCCTTACGACCAATAGTTTCGAGAAAATGATCGAGCGTTTCCGTTCCTTCAGGCTCCCCTGGGTCGCCCTGGGCGGAGGCGGCTACGACCTCTCCAACGTCGCGAGGGCGTGGACGCTCGCTTGGGGCATAATGAACGGGCTTAGCGCCCGCGACGTCATCCCTGAGGACTTTCTCAGGAGGAACGGCGACATCTTCCGTAGCGCCTATCTCCGGGACACACCCATTACGCCCTTCACGCTCCGGGACGAGGAGATGAAGACCGTGGAGGCCGACCTCTATTACCTGAAGCACACGGTCTTTCCGCTCATGCGGGAAACCAGGGAGAAGCAGGTCTGAGACGGCCTTGACTACCTGCCCCAAAACTGGTAGCCTGTCCCTTGTGAGGGCGCTCCAAGTTATTGAAAATCAAAGTCTTTCGGTAGGGCGAGGATGATAGTCGGCGTACCCAGGGAGATAAAGGACAACGAGTTCCGGGTGGGTCTTGTGCCCGCGGGCGCAAGGGCCCTCAAGGAGGCCGGCCACACGGTCCTGGTCGAAAAAGGGGCCGGACTCGGAAGCTCCATAACGGACGACGAATACAGGGGCGCGGGCGCGGAAGTGGTCCAGTCCGCCTCCGAAGTATGGTCGCGCTCGGAGCTTATCGTAAAGGTAAAGGAGCCGAGGCCCGAGGAGTATGCGTACCTCCGGCCCGGCCTTGCCGTATTCACTTTTTTCCATCTTGCCGCTGACCATCGCCTTGCCGGGGAGCTCATAGATAAAGGGGTAGCCGCGATTGCCTATGAGACAATAGAGCTTCAGGACCACACGCTCCCGGTGCTCGCGCCCATGAGCGAGGTGGCCGGGAGGCTCGCGGTTCAGGCAGGCGCGCATTACCTTCTTAAGCCGGAGGGCGGCAGGGGCGTACTTTTAAGCGGGGTCCCCGGAGTCGAGGCCGGGGCAGTCACGATAATAGGCGCCGGGGTCGCGGGCGTGAATGCCGCGAAGATGGCCGTTGGCCTGGGAGCGCGCGTAACCGTCCTCGATACGAACGCGGCCCGCCTGAGATACCTTGACGACCTCTTTGGCGTAAAGGTGGAAACGCTCTATTCCAACTCCCATAATATAGAGATGTGCTCAAGCCGCACAGACCTCATGATAGGCGCGGTCCACATACCTGGCTCAAGGACCCCGAGGCTTGTAACAAGGGGCATGCTCCGGCTCATGAAAAAGGGCTCGGTCATAGTCGACGTTTCGGTCGACCAGGGCGGCTGTGTGGAGTCCATAAGGCCCACCACCCATTCCGACCCGGTCTATTTTGAGGAAGGGGTGCTCCATTACGGGGTCGCCAACATGCCAGGGGCTGTCCCGAGGACCTCGACCTTCGCCCTCACGAACGCTACCCTACCCTATGTCCTTGCCATGTCGAACCAGGGCGTCAAAAAGGCCCTGGCCTCGTCAGAGCCCCTTAGGCGCGGCGCCAATGTGCTCGATGGAAAGGTCGTGCACCGGAACGTGGCCGCCTCGCTCGGAAGGCCTTATGAAGAGGTGTCTCTCAAGGCAGATGGCGGACTCTCGGCCTGATTGCCGCGGTAGCTCCAAGCAGCCAATTCCCCCAATAACCGCCTGAAAATCCGCGGTTTTACCTTGACTCACACTATTAAATGAGATAACTTTTAACATTAATCTTCAGGCCTGTCCTGATTGGGAAAATCCGCCTTTTGGGCTGGATTTTCTCCGGACGGAGCTCTCTGCGGACGAACCCCGCAATCCCTTTTTTTTGAGGTGTCCATAGTGGAAGTGAAGAGTGTGGAGTACCAGCAGCGGCTCGAAAAGCTCGGGGCCCTGAAAGAGGCCGGGGTCGACCCGTACCCCAACGACTTTAAGCCTACCCGGACCGCCGCCTCTGTAATAGAGGAATTCGGCGGGCTCGACGTCGAAGGGCTCGAGGCCCGAAAGGACGAGACCGTCTCGATTGCGGGCCGCATAATGGCCAAGAGGGACTTCGGCAAGGCCTCTTTCGTGCACCTTCAGGACAGGACCGGCCGCATACAGGCCTACCTTAAAAAAGACCTCCTCGGCGAGGAGGGCTCCGCCCTGTTCAAGCTCTGCGACATGGGCGACATCATCGGGGTAGAGGGGCGCGTATTCAGGACCAAAACCAACGAGCTTACTATAGAGGCTACGAAGCTCCGCCTCCTTGCCAAGGGCCTTCACCCGCTCCCCGAGAAATGGCACGGCCTCACCGACGTCGAGGCCAGGTACAGGCAGAGGTACCTAGACCTCATGGTCAACCCCGAGGTGAGGGAGGTCTTCGTAAAGAGGTCCCGCATAATAAAATTCATACGGGACTTCCTCGCCAAAAGGGAGTTCATGGAGGTAGAGACCCCCATGCTCCAGCCAATCCCGGGCGGTGCCGCGGCAAAGCCCTTCAAGACCTTCCATAACGCGCTCCAGATGGAGCTCTACATGAGGATAGCGCCTGAGCTTTATTTGAAGAGGCTTATCGTCGCCGGGCTCGAGCGCGTCTTCGAGATAAACAGGAACTTCAGGAACGAGGGCATATCGACCCAGCACAACCCCGAGTTCACGATGCTCGAGTTCTACCAGGCGTACGCGACTTTCGAGGACCTCATGCGCCTAACCGAGGAGATGATAAGCGCCCTCGCGATTGAGCTTACGGGCTCGTCGAAGATAACTTACCAGGGGACCGAGATAGATTTCACCCCGCCCTGGACCCGGATCTCCGTAAGGGACGCCATTTTAAGGTACTCGGATGCGTCCGAGGACATTTTCGGGAGCTATGAGAAGGCGGTCCTATTTTCCAAAAAGCTCGGTTTGAGCATACCCGAGGGCCTGAGTCACGGCAAGGTGATAACAGAGATATTTGAGGAAGTTGCCGAGCCCAAGTTCATCCAGCCCACCTTCGTAACGCATTACCCGCTGGACGTATCCCCGCTTTCGAGGAAGAACGCCGGGGACCCTTCCATAGTCGACCGGTTCGAGCTCCTGGTCGCCGGGAGGGAGATCGCTAACGCCTTCTCCGAGCTTAACGACCCCATCGACCAGAAAGAAAGATTCCTTGCGCAGCTTAAGGAGAAGGCGGCCGGGGACGCCGAGGCGCACGAGATGGACGAGGACTTTGTCCGCGCCCTCGAGTACGGGATGCCGCCCACCGCAGGGGAGGGCATAGGCATAGACAGGCTTGTTATGCTCATGACCGATTCGCCATCGATAAGGGACGTGATACTATTCCCGCAGCTCAGAAGGTGAGCCTTTTTAACCCTTCATTGAGGGTTTTTTAATACAGCCGGGTTAATATCCCGGAGAGACGGGACACGGATGTCATACGAGCTTTTCATAGGTCTACGTTACCTCAAGGCCAAGAGGAAGCAGACCTTTATCTCGGTCATAACCTTCATCTCCATAGCCGGCATAACGGTCGGCGTAACGGCCCTCATAATAGTCCTATCCGTAATGACCGGCTTCGAGGAGAACCTGAGGGAGAAGATCCTCGGCATAAACGCCAACGTGGTGGTGACCGAGCTCGGCTCGCCCATGTCCGGGTACGCGGAGGTCGCCGAAAAGGTGCGCAAAGTGAACGGCGTCGTGGGCGCGACCCCCTTTACCTACAACCAGGCAATGATATCCGCGCCCGGAGGGGTCGTCGGCGCGGTCATAAGGGGGCTCGAGCTTGAGACGATAGGCGAAGTCGCGGTCCTGCCGGACAAGGTGAAGGAAGGCACGATGGAGGGCTTGAGGCCCGCTCTCGGCGAAGGCTCCGGCGAACCCGGCATACTCATCGGTCGGGAGCTTGCGAGGAACCTCGGCGTTTCCGTGGGCGACGACATAAGCGTCATATCGCCCATGGGCACCATGACCCCGGCCGGGCCGGTCCCCAGGATGGCGGCCTTCAGGGTGGCCGGAGTGTTCGAGCTCGGCATGTACGAGTACGATTCGTCCCTTGCCTTCATATCAATCGAGAATGCCCAGAGCTTTTTCAGGATGGGGGACGCCGTCTCCGGCGTGGAGGTCAAGATAAAGGACATCTACAAGGCTGAGGAGACAGCGGACCTCATAATGATGGAGCTACGCGGGCCCTACTGGACCCGCACCTGGATGGAGATGAACAGGAACCTCTTCTCGGCCCTCAAGCTCGAGAAGGCGGCCATGTTCATAATCCTCACGCTCATAATACTGGTAGCGGCCATGAACATCATAAGCACCCTCATAATGGTCGTAATGGAAAAGGGCAAGGACATAGCGATACTCAAAAGCCTGGGGGCCACCTCGGGCGGCATAATGCGGATATTCATGGTGGAGGGCATAGTAATAGGGGTCACCGGCACGACTTTAGGCACGGTCCTGGGGGTCGCGGCGGCCCTCAATCTGGAAAAGCTCATACAGTTCATCGAGAGGGTATTCCAGTTTCAAGTGCTCCCCCCTTCCATCTACTACATCGACACCTTCCCGTCGAAGGTCGAGCCGCTGGTCGTGGCGACAATAGTCGCCATCTCGATAGGCATAAGCTTTCTCGCCACACTTTACCCGTCCTGGCAGGCGTCGAGGTTCGACCCGGTCGAGGGGCTGAGATACGAATGAGCGGGCCGGACGGGCTTTCCGCTCAGGAAACCGTAACATGGAACTCATAAGGGCAGCAGGGCTCAGGAAGACATACGGGGATTCGGGAAAGAGGGTCGAGGTCCTGAAGGGCATCGACCTTTCGATAGCAAAGGGCGAGACCATAGCCGTGGTGGGCGCCTCGGGCGCGGGTAAGTCCACGCTCTTGAACATACTCGGCGCGCTCGACCGGCCGACCTCCGGGGAAGTATCCTTCAAGGGCGAGCAGGTCTTCGGGTATGACGACAGAAGGCTTGCGGCCTTCCGGAACAGGCACATGGGGTTCGTCTTCCAGTTCCACCACCTCCTGCCGGAGTTCACGGCGCTTGAGAATGTCATGCTCCCGGCGCTCATAGGAGGGGGCGGCCTTAACGCCGCAAGGGAGAGGGCGGCAAAGCTCCTGGCTGATGTGGGCCTCGGAGCGAGGCTCGCTCACAAGCCGGGGGAGCTTTCCGGGGGCGAACAGCAACGGGCTGCCATAGTCCGCGCACTCATGCAGTCTCCGGAGGTCATACTGGCTGACGAGCCGACCGGGAACCTCGACACCCACACCGGGGAAGAGGTCTTTAATCTTCTATTTGAGCTTAACCGCACCATGGGGACGGCCATGGTCATAGTGACGCATAACGAGAATCTGGCCTCCAGGCTCGGAAGGCGGCTTAAGATGGTCGACGGCAGGATAATCGAGGAATAGCCGCAGACAATAAGGAGTCGCAGTTTTTTACTTGTACATGGCCCGGCGGTTCGGGGTCATCAGGCGAATCGAGGCGCCTTTTGTGAACGGCAGTCCTCAGAAGAAGAAGGGCACGCGAAGCATGGCGTTTTGGAATTCAACGGGGCCGGCCCGGACCGTAACCGGGTCACTGGCCTTCCTTTCCCGTCTTTTATTCACGCTCCTTTTTCTCCTCATCCCCTCCCTGTCTTTTGCAGAGGGCTTGAGAGTGCTGGTGCTCCCGTTTGAGATGCACGCCGAGGAGGACATCTCGACGCTCCGGAGGAATATCATGGAGGCGCTCGCCTCTACCCTCGACGGGAGCGCCGGGATAGAGGTCGTAGGCATCGAGGAGACGAGGCGGCTCATGCTGGAAAAGGGCGTGGCCCGCTTCGGTGAGGAGGCCGCCTTCGATATAGCTTCCAAGCTAGGAGCTGATTTCGCGGTGCTCGGCTCAATCACCAGGGTGGGCCGGACCTCAAGCGCGGACTGGAGGATACTAGACCTTAAGGACGGCGCCCCCAAGGCCTTTTATTTCGAAAGCTCGGTGTCCGAGGCCGAGCTCCTTCGAAGGATAAGGGCAAAGGCCGCCGAGATGCCTCTGGCCATGGCCTCGGCGCTCCGGGAGAGGCCCGTAGAGAAAGAGGGCATAGTAGACAGGATCGTCGTCTCCGGAAATAGGAGGGTCGACTCCGAAGCGGTCCTCCAGAAGGTGAGGAGCAGGGAGGGCGAGCCCTTTTCCCACGACACGGTAAGGGAGGACATAAGGGCCATATACGCTACCGGCTACTTTGACGACGTCTCCGCCGTACTCTCCGAGACGGCGTCCGGCAGGGTCCTCGCCTTCATAGTAAAGGAGCTGCCCTTCGTAAGGCGGATAGAGTACCGGGGGAATAAGGAGATAAAGCTCGAGCAGCTTGAGGAGACTGTGACGCTCCGGACGAACAGGGTGCTCGACAGGGTGCTCCTCGCCGGGGACGCCGAGAGGATAAAGAAGCTATACGAGGACGAGGGCTTCTACCTCGCGACCGTCACCCCTCTGGTCGAGAGCGACGGGACCGATGCCACCGTGGCATTCAGGATAGAGGAGGGGCCTGAGGTCAAGGTAAAGAGGATAACCATCATCGGGAACGAGGCTTTCACCGATTCCAAGCTAAAAAAAGTCATGAACACGAAGGAGGTGGGGTTCTTTACCGCCCTCACAAAGTCCGGGAAGTTCAACGAGTTCATCTACCAGAACGACCTGGCCCTCGTCATGAACCATTATTTCGACAACGGGTACATTAACGCGGACATACTTGATTCGAGAGTTCTGCTAAGCGAGGACAAGCGCTGGTTCTATATAACGATAGCCCTCTCCGAGGGTGCCCGGTTCAGGATAGGGAAGCTCGACGCCACAGGCGACCTCCTGGTCCCAAAGGAGGAGATACTCGACAAGCTCGGCCTCGAAACCGGCCAAATCTTCAGCAGGAGCAAGCTCGCCAGAGGCATAGAGGCGGTTACCGATATTTATGGCGAGAAGGGCTACGCGTACGCGGAGGTCAGGCCGGGCACCAGGGTCGACCAGGAGGCCCGCACAATCGACATAACGCTTGATATTGCAAAGAACGAGCTGGTCTACATAGAGAAGATAGAGATCACAGGAAACACCCGTACCAGGGACAAGGTCGTAAGGAGGGAGATCCCCATAGGCGAAGGCGAGCTCTACTCCTCGACCGAGCTTAAGAGGGCGCGCGGGAACCTCCGTAGGCTCGGATATTTCGATGACGTGCAGATAACCGAGACAAGGGGGAGCGCGGCGGACAGGATGAACCTGGGCGTGGGCGTGAAGGAAAGGCCGACGGGGTCCATCTCCGTGGGCCTCGGCTACAGCTCGGTCGACAAGATCATCGGCACCGCGTCCATCTCTCAGTCAAACTTCATGGGCACCGGGCTTAAGCTCGACCTCTCGGGCACCGTGAGCGCCTCGAGCTCGCGATACGTGTTCGGGATAACCGAGCCGTGGCTCTTTGACAGGCCCATATCCGCGGGCTTCGATATCTATAATACTGAAAGGGAGTACCCGGATTTCGACCTGAGCAAGCAGGGTTTCAACCTGCGGGCCGGGTTTCCGCTTACGAAGAGGTATACGAGGGGTTATATAACCTACAAGCTCGAGGACGTCCATATAACCGACGTCGCCGACACCGCGTCCTCGCTCATAAAGGAGCAGGAGGGCACGAGCACCGAGAGCAGCATAAGGCTCCAGGTCCGGAGGGATTCCAGGAACGACGCCTTCTTCCCGTCCGAGGGCTCGGTCGTCACGCTCACGACGGAGTTCGCGGGCGGCCCGCTCGGCGGCACGAGCTATTACGTCAAGTACGAGGCCGAAGCGGTCAAGTTCTTCCCCCTGCCTTGGGATACCGTGCTCTCGCTCCACGGCTCGGCAGGCCACGTCCAGGGCTACGAGGGCAGGGAGCCCCCGGTCTACGAGAGGTATTTCCTCGGCGGCATAAACACGATAAGGGGCTTCCAGACGAGGTCTATAAGCCCCAGGGACGCCGCGACCGGAGACCTTATCGGCGGAAGGTCCATGCTGGTCTTCAACGCCGAGTACCTCTTCCCGCTCTTCGCGGAGCAGAGCATAAGGGGGCTCGTCTTTTTCGACGCCGGGAACGCTTACCTGGACTCGATTGACCTGGACGATTTAAAAACATCAGTGGGGGCGGGCCTCCGGTGGTTCTCCCCCATAGGGCCCATAAGGATAGAGCTGGGGTTCAATCTCGACCCCGACGAAGACGAGAGCAGGTCGGAGTGGGATTTCGCCATAGGGACCCTGTTCTGATTTCCTCATAAAAAAAGGAGAAAGATGATGAGAATGACAAAAGTACTGGGCGCGGTTATAATCGCAATTGCGCTTTTCGTATCCGGCCAGGCCCTGGCCGCCGAGCAGAAGATAGGCTACGCCAATTTGCAGAGGGCGCTTAACGAATGCGACGCGGGAATGAAGGCAAAGGACGACCTTAAGAACGAGGCCGAGAAGCTCGAATCCGAGCTCAACAAGGAGCAGGAGTCGCTTAAGAAGCTCAAGGACGAGCTGGACACCAAGGGAGCCGTCTGGAACAAGGAGACCAGGGACTCCAAGGAAAAGGAGTTCAAGGCCAGGTCGGCCGACTTCCAGAAGAAGTTCATGGAGTACGGCGAGGAGCTTAACAAGAGGAAGCAGGATACCGAGGCGAGGATAATAGACGATCTCCGGGGCATAGTCGAGGAGATCGCGAAGAAAAAGGGAATGACCTTCGTCTTTGAAAGGTCCGTGGGCGGCATACTCTACGCGCCGAAGGACCTCGACATAACGGACGAGGTCATAAAGATACATAATGGCAGGAAGGGGAAAAAGTAAAGGGGTGACGGAGATGCCGGGGAAGCGCCTTTCAGAGCTTGCCACGCTTGTCGGCGGCACGGTCAGGGGCGATGGGAGCTCGATCATAACCGGGGCCGCGCCCCTTGGGGCGGCTGGTCCGGGCGATATTTCCTTCGCGGCCGGGAATAAACACGTCGGACTCCTTTCAAAGGCCCGCGCATCCGCGGTCGTCGTAAGGAGTGCCGGAGGGGCGCCGGAGGGGCTTAACCTCATCATCGCCGAAAACCCCGAGCTCGCCTTTGCCAGGATACTCGGGGTGCTCAGGCCCCAGGCCCTCCCGTTGCCTGGCGTACACCCGGGGGCCGAGGTGCATCCGGGCGCGAAGCTCGGCGCACGGGTGTCGATCCAGGCCTTCGCGGTCGTGGAGGACGGCGCGAGCGTGGGCGACAGGACCGTCCTTTTCCCTGGCGTTTACGTGGGCAGGGGCGCGGAGATAGGGCCTGACTGCGTCATCTACCCCGGTGTCGCGATAAGGGAAAACTGCCGGATAGGCGCCCGAGTAATCATACACTGCAATTCAGTAATCGGGAGCGATGGGTTCGGCTACGCCAGGGACAAGGCGAAATACGTAAAGATGCCCCAGGCAGGGATGGTAAGGATAGGCGACGACGTCGAGATAGGCGCGTGCGTCACAATAGACAGGGCCACCATGGGGGAGACCGTCATCGGCAGGGGGACCAAGATAGACAACCTCGTGCAGATAGCCCATAACGTCAAGGTAGGCGAGGACACGGTCATAGTCGCCCAGGCCGGTATAGCGGGCTCCGCGACCGTTGGTAGCCGCGTACAAATCGGCGGCCAGTCAGGGGTGAACGGGCATATATCGATAGGCGACGACGTGGGTATAGGCGCCAGGTCAGGCGTTGCCCAGGACGTGCCTCCACGGAGCATATACACCGGCTACCCTGCCATTCCGCATACGGATTGGCTCCGGGCCCAGAACGTCTACTCGAAACTTCCGGAACTCAAGAAAAAGATCGCGGAGCTCGAAAAAAGGATAGCCGGGCTCGAGGCCGACAAGGCGGAAAAGGAATAAGGAGGAGATATGACCGACACTTTGCAGGCAGAGGCACCGGTCTCAAAGGCCGCGCTACTGGACACGAACGAGATAATGAGCATCCTGCCGCACCGCTATCCCTTTCTCCTGATAGACAGGATACTCGAGCTCGAACCGGGCAAATCCGCCAGGGGGCTTAAGAACGTCACCATAAACGAGCCCTTCTTCAACGGCCATTTCCCGGGTCACCCCATCATGCCGGGCGTACTCATAATCGAGGCCATGGCCCAGGTCGGCGGGGTGCTTGCCTTCAAGTCGGCGGACGTCAAGAACAAGGTGGTCTACTTCATGGGCATAGACAAGGCCAGGTTCAGGAAGCCGGTCCTCCCGGGGGACTCCCTCGAGTTCTCGCTCACAGTGACCAAGTGCAGGGGGGTCATCTGGGTCTTCAAGGGAGAGGCGTACGTGGAAGGGAACCTCGTGGCCGAGGCAGAGCTCATGGCCACCATAATGGAAAAATAATCCATCCAACTACGAAAGGCGTACTTCATAAAATGAGCGAGTCAGTTGCGTCCCTAAAGAAAGTCCGTATCGACCCGACCGCATCCGTCCATCCCACGGCGGAGCTGGCGCCCGGGGTGGAGATAGGCCCGTTCACGGTCATAGGCGAAGGGGTTAGAATAGGCGAGGACACGAAGGTCGGCGCCCACGTGGTCATAGACAAGTGGACGACCATCGGAAAGGGCAATGACATATTCCAGTTCGTCTCAATAGGCGCTGCCCCGCAGGACCTGGGATATAAGGGGCAGAAGACCGAGACCATCATAGGGGACGGGAACACCATCAGGGAGTTCGTGACGATACACCGGGCCACCACCAAGGACAGGCTCATGACCGTGTGCGGAAACAACAACCTTTTCATGAATTACGTGCACATCGCGCACGACTGCCGCATTGGGAATAACGTCATAATGGCGAACTCGGCGACCCTCGGCGGCCACGTCTCGATAGATGACAACGCCATAGTGGGCGGCCTGGTGGCGGTCCACCAGCACGTGAGAATCGGGGCGTACTGCATAATAGGCGGCGCCTCGGCGGTAAGCAAGGATATCCCCCCTTACGTCATGGCCGTGGGGAACAGGGCCAGGGTGTACAGGCTCAATGCCGTGGGCATAAGAAGGCAGGGTTTCCCGAAGGAGGCCATCGAGGAGATAAAGAGGTCTTACGACATAATCTTCAGGTCCGCCATCTCTACCGCGGAGGCCGTTGACAGGCTCGTAGCCGAAATGCCGGATTCCGTCCACGCAAGGCGGTTCGCGGATTTCATTAAGGGCTCGAAGAGGGGCATAGCGCGCGAAAGGACGAAGAGGAAAAGTGAGCTCCCGGAAGAGGATTAAGGTAGCTGTAATAGGGGTAGGGTACCTCGGCAGGTTCCACGCCCAGAAGTACGCCGCGATAGAGGACGCCGAGCTCGTGGGCGTGGTCGACACGGACCCCGAGCGCGCCGAGGCTGTCGCGAAAGAGGTCGGAACAAAGGCCTTCAGGAGCCGCGGCGAGCTTTTCGGGCTCGTGGACGCCGTAAGCATAGCGACTCCCACCGAATTCCACCACTCGATCGGGATGGAGTTCCTTTCAAGGGGCGTCCATGTGATGATGGAGAAGCCCCTTGCCGCTGATTCGAGGGCGGCGATGGAGCTCGTAAGGGAGGCCGAAAGGGCCGGGGCCGTATTGCAGGCCGGGCACATCGAGAGGTTCAATGGGGCCATGCTTGCCCTCAAGGACGTCATAAGGGACCCGCTCTACATAGAGGCAGTAAGGACCTCTCCCTACCCGAACAGGAGCACGGACGTGGACGTCATCCTCGACGTGATGATACACGATATCGACCTCGTCCTCTCGATCGCCGGGTCGGAGCCGGAGCATGTAGAGGCTACGGCCCTGCCGGTGGTGTCTCCGGGGAAGGCCGATTTCGCGAGCGCCCGGGTCGCGTTCCGGAACGGCTGTGCGGCCGGCATTACCGCGAGCAGGGTCGCGAGGGAGCGGGTACGGAAGATAACGGTCTACCAGCCGGGCGCGGTAATCACAATAGACTACGCGGCCCAGGCACTCTATATTGACAGGACGGTTCCCGGGAGCGGCCCGGTCGCTACCCAGGCCGCTGAGGACGTGAAGGTCGAAAAGAAGGATTCGCTCCTCGAGGAGCTTAAGAGCTTCATTATTTCAGTGAAGGACGGGAAGCCGCCGGTAGTCTCGGGCAGGGACGGGATGAGGGCCCTTGAGCTTGCCGAAAGGATACGGGAGGCCTCCAAATCCACGCTCAGGACGCCTTAGCCGGTCTTGAAGACCGGCAGGAACAGGATATTGCGCAAAGCAAGAGCGCTTTACAGGGCTGCGCGCCCTTGGTTCAAAATTTAGCTGACCCCGCCGGACCGGCCTTTTTCCGGCTTGCTCGCGAGTTCTTTCGTGCCTAATGGATAAAAGCATACTGATGGTAAGCGGGGAGGAGTCAGGCGACCTCCACGGCGCGGCCCTCATAAGGGCATTGAAGAAGCTTGTCCCGGGCGGACTCAACGTGGCCGGCATGGGCGGTTGGCGCATGAAGGAAGAGGGGCTCGTGGGTCTCGATTCCCGCGAGGTCTCGGTCGTCGGGGTTGTGGAGGTGGCGTCCAGGCTCCCCAGGATACTCAAATCAATAAGTACCCTGAAGCGCCAGCTCCGGGGCGAGCATTTCGACGCGGTCGTCCTCATAGACTTTCCTGATTTCAACCTGAGGATCGCGAAAGAGGCAAGGAGGCTCGGGGTCCCGGTCATCTACTACATAAGCCCCCAGGTCTGGGCATGGAGGAAGGGGAGGCTTAAAAAGATCGCCCGCCTCGTGAACAAGATGCTGGTCGTCTTCCCCTTCGAGTATTATATCTACAGGGAGGCCGGGGTCGATGTCGAGTACGTCGGCCATCCCCTTGCCGATGCCGTCAGATGCGATCTTACGAGGGAAGAGGCGAGGGCGGCCCTGGGGCTCGAAAACCGCGACCGGGTCGTCTCGCTTCTCCCCGGGAGCCGCACGGGCGAGGTCAGAAGGCTCATCGGCCCAATGGCCGAGGCGGCCCGCATACTCTCGGAGAAGCTTGACGGAAAGGCCGTATTCCTCTTGCCCGCGGCCCGGAGCATAGAGGACGGGCTCTTCCACGCGGCTCTCAAGGACGCAAAGGCAGACATAAGGATAGTGCGGGGGCGGATGTACGAATCGCTCCGGGCGTCTGACGCGGCCGTTGTCGCCTCGGGTACGGCGACCCTCGAGACCGCGCTCATAGGCACGCCCATGGTCATCGTCTATAAAATGGCGGCCCTCTCCTACGGCATAGCAAAGAGGCTCGTCAATCTCTCCCACGCGGGCCTTCCTAACATTGTCGCCGGGCGCGAGGTGGTCCCCGAGCTCCTCCAGGACGAGGCCAGCCCGGAGGGCATAGCAGGAAAGGTCCTTTCCATACTCGAAGAACCCCGGAGAGAAGAGATATTGAGGGGCTACGACCAGATACGGAAAAACCTCGGGAGGGGAGGGGCCGCAGAGAAGGCGGCCAGGACAATCTACAACCTCATCACCAATCTCGACTACCACGACTACCACGTAAGCCCGGACCTGGTTCGGAGGACATGAACACCTATATCCGTATACTCAGGCTTTTGCCGCGCTACAAGGTCCATTTCGTGATGGCCTTCGTGTGCATGGTCGCCTTCGCCCTTTCGAACGGCGCGATGGCCTACCTCATAGGCCCGGTGATGAAGTTCCTTTTCACAAACGGCAGCGGCGATGTGAAACTCGTCCCCTTCGACCTCTTCACCGTCCCCAGGGACATGATGATGCTCGCCATACCCTTCGCGATTATTCTCGTTGCGGCGGTGAAGGGCGTAAGCTCTTACGGCCAGTCCTACTTCATGGCGTACGTGGGGCAGGGTGTTGTCCGCGACCTGAGAAAAAAGCTCTACTCACACATATTAGATCAGCCGCTCGGCTTTTTTTCCGATACCTCTACCGGGGTCCTCACCTCTCGCATAACCCACGATGTCAACATGATACAGACCTCGACCTCCGAGGCGGTCACGCAGGTCCTTAAGCAGAGTCTCACCATTATCGTCCTCGGCGCGGTGGTAGTAAGCCTCGACTGGCAGCTCGCACTGGCTGCAGGGGTTGCGCTCCCCCTTTCGGTATACCCCATGCAGAAGCTCGGGAAGAGAATGAAGAAGGTCTCGACACAGGGGCAGATAACCATGGGCGCGATGACGGCGCTCCTCCACGAGGCAATAGCCGGGATACGGATAGTCAAGGCCTTCTGCATGGAGGGGTACGAGTCCGGGCGGTTCCAGGCCGAGAACGAAAGCTACACCCGTAACCAGATAAAGACCGCCAAGGTCCGCTCCCTCTCCTCGCCCCTCATGGAGACCATCGGGGCCGTTGCCTTTGCCGTCACCATATGGTACGCGGCCTACAGGATAAGCCAGGGCACCCTCGAGCCCGAGGCGTTCATCTCCTTTTTCGCGGCGGTAATAATGTTTTACCAGCCCATAAAGGCGCTTAACGGGGTGAACCTCAATATCCAGCAGGGCCTTGCCGCCGCTGCCAGGGTCTTCGAGATAATCGACAGGCCTGGAGAGAAGGTCGGGGACAATGGCCTTCAGGCGGGCGCGCCGGACTCTATCGAGTTCAGGGGCGTGGGTTTCAGGTACGGCGCCGAATGGGTCTTGAGGGGCATCGACTTAAGCGTAAGGAGGGGAGAGGTCGTAGCGATAGTCGGAAGCTCCGGCGCGGGCAAGTCCACTTTCGTTAACCTCATCCCCAGGTTCTACGACGTTACCGAAGGGGCCATACTCATGGACGGAAGGGACATACGTGAACTTTCGCTTAGGTCCCTGAGGTCCATGGTGGCGATAGTCTCCCAGCAGGTGATCCTCTTTAATGACACCGTAAAGAGAAATATCGCCTACGGCGTTGAGAGGAGCGACGAGGAAATAATTGCCGCCGCAAAGGCTGCAAACGCGCACGACTTCATAACGAGGCTCCCGCAGGGCTATGATACCGTGGTCGGCGACAGCGGCTTGAAGCTATCGGGCGGGGAGAGGCAGAGGATATCGATAGCCAGGGCAATACTCAAGGACGCCCCCATACTCATACTCGACGAGGCCACCTCGGCCCTCGATACCGAGTCCGAAATGGAGGTGCAGAAGGCCCTTTCGAACCTCATATCCGGCCGCACCACATTCGTAATAGCCCACAGGCTCTCGACCGTAAGGGGAGCGGACAGGATAGTGGTCCTCTCGGGCGGCTCCATTAAGGAGACGGGCAGGCACGAGGAGCTCGTCTCCTCCGGGGGGGAGTATTCGCGTCTTTATTCCATGCAGTTTGAAGGATAATGGGCGCGAGCCTATTGAGAAAATTCCCGTGCCGTGCTAATTTATGAGCGCCGCAAACCGTTTCGGCGACATCCCGGCGGAATAGGCCCAAATTATCGAGATGAGCAGGTTGAGTGAAAAATTCGTAATGGCCGCGCTGCCTTTCCTGGCGGCCTGGGTAATCAGGCTCCTTCGGGCCACCATGCGGGTCGACTACGTGGGCTATGACCGCTACCGCGAATACGCTTCCAGGGGCGCGCAGGTCATGATCGCTTTCTGGCACGGCCGGCTCCTCATGATGCCCTACTGCTACCTGGGGAAGAAAATATCGATAATGGTCAGCCAGAGCAAGGACGGCGAGCTTATCGCCCGCACGGTCCGCAGCTTCCGCATGGATTCGGTCCGCGGCTCCACCACAAGAGGGTGGGTAGCGGGAATCAAGGGGCTCCTTAGGGCCGCCCGCGAGGGTAGCGACCTGGCAATCACGCCGGACGGCCCCAAGGGACCGGCCATGAAGGCGCAGATGGGGGCCATACAGATAGCCAAGGCAACGGGCCTCCCCATACTCCCCATTACCTTCGGGGCCTCAAAAAAAAAACATTTGGCAGCTGGGACGGCTTTATAGTCCCTTACCCGTTCTCCAGGGGGGTCTTCATATGCGGCGAGCCTGTGGAGGTCGGAAATGACGCGGACCCCGGGGAGATGGAAAGTGCAAGGGCCAGACTGGAGAAGACCCTGATTGAGATCACCTCTGCCGCGGACAACCGCTTCAAGAAGTAACTCGTCCTCGATGGCATATTTCCTCTATAACACACTCCTCTTCGCGGCAACCCTGTTATTAATCCCGTACTTCCTTTTTAAAATGCTCACCTTTCGCAAGTACAGGGAGGGCATCCCCGAGAGGTTCGGGTTCATAAGGAAAAGGAAACTCAGAAACCTGGGAAAAGGGAGGGTGGTGTGGGTGCACGCCGTATCGGTCGGGGAAACGAAAGCCGTGCTCCCGGTCCTGAAGCTCCTCAAACGGAGGCGGCCAGACATAAAGATTCTCTTCTCAACGGTGACGACCACAGGCCAGAGGACCGCCGAAAAGGAAGGAAAGGGGCTAATCGACGCGCTCATCTACTACCCGCTCGACCTTTCCTGGTCGGTCCGGCGAGCCATTTCGCTTGTGAAACCCTCTCTTTTCATCGTGGTCGAGAAGGAGATATGGCCGAACGCGTTCAGGGCCATGCGGAGGGCCGGAGCGCCGGTCGTGGTGGTTAACGGCACCATCTCTGATAAGTCGGCCAAAAGGTTCAGAAAGCTCTCCTTCCTTTTCAGGGACGTTTTTAACGAGGTGAGCCTATTTCTTGCAAGGACGGGCGAGGACATGGAAAAGGCCGTGTCCGTCGGCGTGTCGGAAGAGCGTGTCAAGCTTGCCGGTAACCTCAAATTCGACCTCGCGCCCCCGGTAACGGACCCCCGGCTTCTGGCTGAGTTAAGAGAGGCCCTGGGCGGAGGCCCTGGAACGCTCGTCATAGCCGCGGGCTCGACCCACCCGGGCGAGGAGGAGATAGTACTTTCCGCGTTCAGGGAGCTCAAGGGGAAGTTCCCGGGGCTCAGGCTCGTACTCGCCCCGAGGCATCCCGAGAGGTTCAACGAGGTCGAATCCATACTCAGGAAGAGCGGCCTCGCTTACGCGAGGCGGTCAAGGGTAGAAGGGGGAGGGGGCGCGGATATCGTCCTTCTCGACACAATCGGCGAGCTCATGACCGTCTACTCGCTCTCGGATATCGCTATCGTCGGGGGCTCGCTTGTCCCCGGCATCGGCGGGCATAACCTCCTTGAGCCCGCGTACTATGGCGTGCCCGTGGTCTACGGGCCGCACCTTGCCGCCTACCTCGGCATGGCCGAGCTCCTTGAAAAGGAGGGCGGGGGCGTACGGGCCGGGAGCGATAACGGGCTTGGTCCCGCGCTCAACGGGCTACTTTCGAATGAGGTGCTCAGGAAAAGGACGGGCAGGAAGGCGCGGGGCGTGGTCGAGGAGAATAGAGGCGCTTCCGAGCGCGCAGCCTCTGCTATCGAAAAACTCCTCAGGAGATAAGGTGTCCATAGTACGGAAGATAGAGGCCGGCATGAGGGGTGAAAGGCTCGGGTTCGGGCCCCGCGCGCTCCTTTACGCCGCGTCCCTTGCCTATGGCCTAGGGGTGCGGGCCAGGCTCTTTTCCTACAGGTCGGGCATATTCCCCACTCACAGGATCCCCGCGAAGGTGGTATCCGTCGGGAACCTCACGGTCGGCGGCACGGGGAAGACGCCTGTGACCATATTCCTTGCCGAGTTTTTCAGGAAGGACGGCAAGAGGGTGGCGGTCTTGAGCCGCGGCTACGGGGGGAGCGCCAGGGGCGTTTCGGTCGTCTCCGACACGGAAGGCGTGCTCATGGGCCCGGCAGAGGCCGGTGACGAGCCGTACCTTATGGCAACGAGGCTTCACGGTGTGCCTGTAGTAGTCTCCCCGGACCGGGTGAGGGCCGGGCTCTTCGCGCTCGAAAGGTTCTCCCCTCACGTCATCATACTCGACGACGCCTTCCAGCACGTGCGCCTTGAACGGGACATCAATATAGTCCTCATGGACTCGAAAGAGGGCTTCGGGAACGGCTATCTCCTCCCGAGGGGGGTGCTACGCGAGCCGGTCTCGGGGCTAAAGAGGGCGGATTTCGCGCTGGTGAAGGGGGGAAAACCGGAGGGCAGGACCCTCGAACTCCTGAGAGAGCACTCGGTCCCCTACATCGTCTTTTCCTACAGGCCAGACTCGCTCTATGATATAGATTCCGGCAAGGAGCTTCCTCTCGAATCGCTAAAGGGGCAGAAGGTCGCTGCCGTTTCAGGCATCGCGAAACCCGGCTCGTTCCTTGGAAGCCTCAATGAGCTGGGATGCATAGTCTCCTCCTCGCTTGAATTCCCGGACCACCACTCTTACACGGACATGGACTCCTCGGCCATTGCTGAGAAGGCCCGGGGCGCGGACCTGGTCGTTACCACGGAAAAGGACGGGGTAAAGCTCAAGGCTATAAAAAAGCGGACGCCGGTCTTCGCGCTCAGGGTCAAGGTGGATATAGAGAAGCGGCTCCTCGAGTCCTCGCTTGCCCCGGTCTTGAAGGGTGTCCTCTGATGCTCCTCCTACTGAAGGCCCTCTCATTTCTTCTCGGCCACATGCCTTACCGGACTGTATTTTTGCTTGGCGGCGCGCTGGGAAGCATCGCTTTCCGCGTTCTCAAGAAGCACCGAAATATCGCGCTCGGTAACCTCGATCGGGCATTCGGACCGGCGCTCGGGCAGGCCGAAAAGATGAGGATAGCGAGAAATGTATTCAGGAATCTTTCGATAATGCTCCTGGAGTTCACGAGGCTCCCGTGGCTGAGCCGCGGAAAGATGGATAAACTCGTCCAGTGGACCGGGCTCGAAAACATGGAGAGGGCGCTTGCCAGGGGCAAGGGCGTAATCATACTCACCGCGCACTTCGGGAACTGGGAGCTACTCGGAGCGTGCCTGGGCCTCAGGGGATACAGGCCGGAGATAGTCGTCCGGGAGCTCGATAACAGCCTCTTCGAGAGGTTCGTGACATGGGTGAGGACCCGGTCGGGGAACAGGATAGTCTACAAGAAGGGCGCCATGCGGAAGCTCATGAAGGGCCTTGCCCGGAACTCGGCCGTGGCCATACTCGTTGACCAGAACGTTACGAGAAGCGAGGGCTTCTTCGTGGATTTCTTCGGCGTGCCGGCCTGCTCGAACAAAGGTCCCGCGCTCCTTGCGCTCGCAAGCGGCGCTCCCGTTGTCCCGGTCTTCATACGGAGGCGGGGCCCCGGCCATCTGATAGAGGTGCAAAAAGAGGTCGAGGTCGCTTCTACAGGAGACAGGGAAAAGGACGCTGCCGTAAATACCGCCAGGTTCGCCAGGGTAGTGGAGGAGATGGTCAGAAGACATCCGGAAGAGTGGTTCTGGGTCCATAACAGGTGGAAGACCAGGCCCGCACCGGGCGATGCCGTCGAGGGTAGCGAGGAAGGCCTGGCCGGCAAGCCGGCCTCTTAAATCGGCCCCGGATAAAATTGACAAGTATTTTCAATAGGGATAATATAATTATAGAAAGATAAATAATAAAAGGCTGAGAGGAAAGACAGTAAAAACATAAAAGGCGCATCTGATGGAGATGAGCTACAGTTCCCGCTAGGGGTCCTACCGGAGCGGGGTGAGCAAGCCCTCAAGGGAATACGTGAGTATTTCCCTTGGAGGGACGCCTGAACCGTTCCCTTGGGCCGCCACTTGCTGTCTTGGTCTTTTCTCCGTTGGATGCGCCTTTTAAAACTCATAAAAAGTTGCAGTTGCGTCAGTTCCTTCTAGCTGATAAAATATAAATAGAAAGACAAGCGTTGCATGGGCTGGAGCCAGGGTCCTTGGACCCCCATCCGCAAGGTGCGTGCAAACCACCTAAAGAGGCCCTGAAGGCTATGCCCCAAATGGCCGAGGCCTTAAAAGACGGCGGCTAGCAGGGCGTTGAAAAAAAGCCTTCAGGAAACCTACGGATTGGCTGAAAGCAGTCCATGCAATGTTTGTCTTTTTAAATTGGCATACAGCTTCCCGGATTTCCTTTTTTTCTTAAAAAGAAAATTCAAAAAACGAAAAAACTTCTGAAAAGGTTTTTTTGTTTTTGCCCGTCTTCTCTTTTTAATCAAAATCCATCGATCACTTCCTGTATATCCCTAAAATACCCGAGACAGAGACCACGCCATGCCTCGTAGCGCGGAGCCCGCTCTGCATTAACCGCGAGAAGGCCTCCAAGTGGAGCATGTCCTTTCCGGCGTTCTTAATATCATGCGCGAAGTGCCTCCAATGCATGGCTGTCCATTTCTTGATAAGGAGATAGCATGCGGCTTTATCTCTGGCCGGGATGGGAGACCTGTTAACGGAATTCACATACTCGGCAAGGAGTCTCCATTGAGTGAAGTTGGTCCTTCCTGCCAATGAGGGGTCGAACCATTCGTAGCGGCGGTTCGCGTCAGGGAAAAGCCTGACCGATTCATGGGGATGGCTCCTCCTCAAGAACAGCGGTTCTGGCACCCCCCAGAACCTTCCGTAAAGGGAAAGCTCGGCCAGGAGCACCCTGTCGGAGCCCGAGTAATTGTGTATGAGCTTCGTCTTCCTCAGGACCTCGCTCCTTATAATGCCGAAAACCTGGAAACAGGCGTGCTTTATAAGGAGGAGGTCTCGGAAGCGCTCGACCGGGTTTTCGGAGGCGGTGCGTAGCTCCAGGTCGTAGATTCCAAGCTCCCGCCCATCTGCGTCGATGCGCATGGTCCGGGGATGGCTCAATACGGCCGAGCGGTCGTTTTCAAGGAGTTCCATGCATTCAGAGAAAAAGCCCGGGGCGCATAAATCGTCGTAGGAGGCCCATTTGAAAAACTCACCCTGGGATTTATGGAAGGTGGCATTGAAGTTGACCGAAGCCCCGAGGTTCCTGGGGTTCCGGAAATATTTGATCCGCTTGTCCTTCGAAGCGTACTTCAGGCAGATATCCTGTGTCGAGTCCGTGGAGGCGTTATCGGATATGATAAGCTCGAAATCCTCATAGCTCTGCGAGAGTATCGAATCGAGACAGCAGAAAAGGTATCTTGCGCCATTATAGACCGGCAGTCCGATGCTCAAGCGCGGTTTTTTCATAGGCACCCCCCCCCAAGGTTGTTACTTTTTCCGGACGCAATTACCGTACCACTTTTAAAAGACCCGCATTTACCCGAGAAAGGCAGGGTATCCGGAAGCCCGGATGTAAATACTTTTTACGGAAGGTCCGGGGCAGGGCTTAAGGAAAAGCCCTGTAATCATGAGGTTGCAAGGAAATTCGCCGGGCCGAAAAGGATTAGCGGCCTGAAAAAGGATTTTACATCCATGCTGGCCCAAGCCGGTAAGGAATTCGGTTGTGCTGCCCGTAAGCCAGGGGCGAGCCAAGGGCGTTGAGCTAATCAGCATGCGAATGTGTTGGAAGGATAATTGATGTAGTTGTTATAATAGAGAATGAAATCAATGACAAATTCTTATAAAAGCCTTGTCGCGGCCATAGAGAAGCTCGGGCGGCACGACCACCTCGCGCTCATATACGAAACGCCGGAAGAGCAGTTTGCGGCAATAATCCCCTTTATGCGCGCAGGTCTTGAGCGCGGCGAAAAATGCGTCTACATAGCCGACGAACATACGGCCGCTGATGTGCTTAAGGCTTTGGCCAGTGGCGGCATAGACGCGGACGGAGCATTAAGGTCCGGGGCGCTGTCCGTCCTCAGTAAAAGAGATGCGTATCTCAAGCAGGGGTATTTTGACCCGGACTGGATGATAGGCTCCTTAAGGAAGCGACCGATTCGGCGAAGGCGGAGGGATATTCCGCGCTCAGGGCGACGGGGGAGATGACCTGGATGCTCGGGGGGGACCCCGGGTCCGAGCGCCTCATAGAGTATGAGGCAAAGCTTAACTATTTCCTCCCCGAAAACGATGCGCTGGCCATCTGCCAGTATGATTACAAGCGGTTCAGCCCCGGGATAATCATGAGCGTAATACGCACTCACCCGATTTTAATCTACAGGGGGCGCGTAAGCAGGAATTTCTATTATGTCCCACCTGATGAGATGCTCCTCCCGGAGCAGCCCTTCCTGGAGGTCGAGAGGCTCCTTTACGAGATTTTCGAGCGCGAAACGATAAAGGAGCTTTGGGATGAAACAGGAGAGGCGTTAAGGAATACCGAGCTTAAGCTTGACGAGATCGAGCGGACGGGGAAGATGGGAAGCTGGGAATGGGACGCCGCGGAAGACCTGGTCGCCTGGTCTAAGGGGACTTACCGGATATTCGGGATGGACCCGGCAACGCCTCCTCCCGACTACGAAGGTCATTTGAAGTTATATGCGCCTGAGAGCGCTGAACGTCTCAGGAATGCGGTCGGGCTTGTGATGAAGGGCGGGGAGGTTTACGAGCTCGAATTGGAGCTTGCGCGTCCGGCCGGCGCGAGGAGGTGGGTAATAGCCAGGGGGGAGGCGAAGAGGGACCCCGAGGGTCGCACGACGGGACTACGTGGCACCGTGGTCGATATAACCGAGAGTAAGCTCGCCGTAGAGGCGCTTTATAACGCCGCGCCGTGCGGGTATCATTCGCTGGATTCGGACGGGAGATTCGTCCGGATAAACGATACCGAGCTTAAATGGCTGGGCTATGCGCGCGAGGAAGTGGTCGGCAAGATGAAGCTCACGGACGTGATAGCCCCTGAGAGCCTCGATCTATTCCTGCAGAATTTCCCGCGTCTCCTGAAAACCGGTCTCGTGCGTGACCTCGAGTTTGAATTTGTCCGGAAGGACGGCGCCAGGTTCCCTGTGCTTCTTAGCGCCACGGCAATAAAGGACAGGGACGGTCGTTTTGTGATGAGCAATTCGATAGTGTTCGATATTACCGAACGGAAAAAGGCGGAAGACGAGCTTATAAGTCTCAACAGGAACCTCTCGGAAGCCCAGGCCAAGGTAAAAGTGCTGAAAGGGCTTCTCCCAATCTGCGCCTCATGCAAGAAGATAAGAAACGACCAGGGGTTTTGGGATTCCGTTGAAAAGTACGTGCACGAGCACTCCGAGGCTGAATTCACCCATAGCATGTGCCCCGATTGCTTCAGGAAGTTTTATCCCGAGTTTGAGAAAGAGAATAAGAAGGAAATGTAGCCGCTCTTATTAATGGGTCAGTCTTCCTGTGAAAACCCAAATAGATGGACTCCAGTATCTTCTCGCAGCTTGAAGAAATAGGTTTTTGGCGAATGCCGGCCGGTTCTGGCCTGAAGAGGTATAATTTATTCATGGATAATTCAGAGATAGAAATACTCCTTGTCGAGGACAACCCCGGCGACGTACGCCTCATTGAGGAAGCTCTAAAGGAGGGACGCATTCACAATAAGCTCCACGTCGTTTCCGACGGGGTCGAAGCCATGGATTTTCTGAAGAGAAAGGGGCGCTTTGCCGGGGCACCGATCCCTGACCTCATCCTCCTTGACCTCAATCTCCCAAGGAAGGACGGCAGGGAGGTCCTTAAGGAGCTTAAGTCCGACCCGGTCCTAAAGGTCATACCGGTAGTGGTGCTCACGACCTCCAAATCGGATGAAGACGTGCTAAGGAGCTATGCGCTCCACGCCAACTGCTACATAACCAAGCCGGTCGACCTTTACCAGTTCTTTGACGTAATAAGGTCCATAGAAGACTTCTGGCTGTCCATAGTAAAGCTGCCAAAAAAAGAGTAGCGGAGAATCATTTATTTCTCATTCATGCCGCTCCTTGTACTCAGCCTTCCTGTCCTGGCTTCTACTCTGGAATTCATTTTTTGCCGGCACCTGACTGTGATATAATTCGAATGGAATCAACTGGTTAGCCGATTTCTACGGCGCGTCACGTTTTAAAAAAGCTCAGGAACGAAAAATGGACGGAAGCATCAGAAAGACCGGCATCGAGATAATAGGCGACGTGCCGTGGGGTACTCATTTCTGCCAGTTCTATACTGATAAGCAGGACCTCCTGGATATCCTGGTCCCTTACTTCAAATCCGGCCTGGAGAATAACGAGTTCTGCCTTTGGATCACCTCCGAGCCCCTTGGGGCGGACGAGGCTATCGATGCCATGAAGAGGGCTGTCCCGGATTTCGAGAGATACTTATCCGAGGGCCGGATAGAGATAATCCCGCACACCCTGTGGTACCTGAAGGACGGCTATTTCGACCAGGACAGGGTCCTCGCGGACTGGGTAGACAAGCTCGAGAAGGCCCTTGAGAGGGGTTTTGACGGTCTTCGCCTTACGGGCAATACCTTCTGGCTCGAACGGAAGGATTGGGAGGAGTTCACGGATTACGAGAGGGTCGTGAACGGCGTCATAGGCAGATACAGGATGATGGCCATATGCACCTACTCCCTCGAGAGATGCACTCTCTCCGACGTCATCGACGTCGTAAGCAATCACAGGTTCGCCCTCATCCGGCGCGGCGGGAAGTGGACCCTTATAGAGAGCTCCACGCTCAAGGAGGCTGAACACAGGCTCAAGGAATACGAGAGCCGTTTCAGGACCCTTTTCGAGCAGTCTCCATACGGTATCGTGGTGCTGGACCCTGAGACTTCGCTCCCGGTAGACTTTAACGATTCCATCTGCGCCCAGCTCGGCTATTCCCGGGAGGAGTTCGCCTCGAAGCGGGTGCAGGACTACGAGGCGATAGAGACCCCCGGGCAGACCGAAGCCCATATCCGGAAGATCCTCCGCTACGGGAAGAGCGAATTCGAGACCAAGCACCGCACCAAGGCCGGGGAGCTCCGCGACGTCGTAGTCAACGTAAAGGCGATGGAGATCGCCGGGAAGCAGTACCTCTACTGCGTCTACAGGGACATCACCATGCGGAAGCGCCAGGAGGAGGCTCTGCAGGAGAGCGAGGCGAAGTACCATTCGCTTTTCGACAACATGATCGACGGGGCGGCCTACCACAGGATAATCCTCGGCGAACACAACGAGCCGGTCGATTACATTTTCCTGAACGTGAATAGGGCGTTCGAGCGCATAACGGGCCTCAAGAGGGAGGACGTGATAGGGAGGAGGGTGACCGAAGTCGTCCCGGGCTTCAGGGAGGCAAAACCCGATTTCATCGACATATACGGGAAAATCGCTCTGACCGGGGAGGGAAGGGAGTTCGAGACCTACGGCGAGGCGTTGGGCAAATGGTTTTCAGTATCCGCATACAGCCCGAGGCCGCAATATTTCGTCACGATCTTCACCGATATAACCGAAAGGAAAAAGGCGGAAGAGGCCGCGAAATCCGAGAGGAACAGGCTCCTGAGCATCCTGGAGGCCATGGACGACGGCGTCTACATCACGAACAGGGGTTTCGATATAGAGTACATAAACCCGGTGCTCCTTAAGCAGTTCGGGCCCGTAGAGGGCAGGAAATGCTATTCATATTTCCACGGGCGCCAGAGCGTCTGCCCCTGGTGCCCCAATGAGCGCGTCTTCAAAGGAGAGACGGTACACTGGGAATGGACCGACCCGAATACCGGAAGGACATTCGACCTGCTCGATACTCCTTTGAGAAACCAGGACGGCAGCATATCCAAGCTCGAGATATTGAGGGATATTACCGAAAGGAAGCGGACGGAAGAGGAGCTCCGGAAAGCAAAGGACGAGCTCGAACAGAGGGTCCTCGAAAGGACAGCGGAGCTCTCCGACCTTAACGAATCGCTCAGGAAAGAGGTGGCCACGAGGAAAGGGACAGAGGCCGAGCTCTTAAGCGCCCTCGAAAAGCTAGCCGGCTCCAACAAGGAGCTTGAGCAGTTCGCGTACGTCATCTCCCACGACCTTCAGGAGCCGCTCAGGATGGTCGCGAGCTACATGCAGCTCTTCGAATCCCGCTACAAGTCGAATCTTGACCATACCGCGGACGAATATATCTATTATGCCGTGGACGGCGCAAAGCGCATGAGCGCGATGATCAATGACATACTGGCGTATTCGAGGGTCACGAGCCGCGCCAGGCCGCTGGAGGAAATAGACAGCATGGAGGCCTGCGAAACGGCGCTTTCGAACCTCGCGGCGGCGATAAGGGAATCCAAGGCCGATGTAAGGCGGATAGGGGTCCTCCCGACCGTGCGCGGAGACGCAACACAGCTCGTGAGGGTATTTCAGAACCTTATCGAAAACGCCCTCAAGTTCAGGAAACCGGGACAGGCGCCTGTAGTCGAAATATCAGCCAGTCAGAAGCATGGCGAGTGGGTTTTTTGCGTGAAGGACAACGGCATAGGAATGGAGTCCGGGTCCGCGGACCGGATCTTCAAGGTATTCCAGCGGCTGCACGGCAAGGAATATCCGGGCACCGGCATCGGGCTGGCCATCTGCAAGAAGATCATCGTCAGGCACGGCGGCAGGATCTGGGTGGAATCCGCGCCCGGGGAGGGGGCGAGCTTCTATTTTACCATCCCCGAAAAGGAAAATGTCGGGAAGGCGGGGGTGCTTGCCGCCTGAGCCAGGGTCCCTCTTGGAGTTTTTTTCTCGCGATTTACTAAAAAACCGGGGAGAATACGTCTTCCCCGGTTTTCCTTTTCCGCCCTATGCCCCGAGCCTTAATTTATGCGCAACAAAAAGGCTCCTTACAACCGGTGCGCTCTCGTATCTCTTGAGGGTTTTTATGGTCAAGAGAGTGATAAAGGGCTCAACGGCTACGACCGCAAGGTACGAGGCCGCAAAAGAGAGCCAGGCTGAAAACGGCGTCTCTACCTCGCCGATAAAGAGCCAGAAGCCCACCATTGCCGTGACCCCGCCGTAATAGATGCCGTCGAGCTTCAAAATCGCAGGCCAGGAGAGCCTTTTCCCGGAAGGTCCTTCGAAGAGATCCTTCCCCGCAGCATAGTGGACAGCCATGAGAGGCGCTATGAGAGATAGGGAATTGACCGCAAGGTGCGGCAGGTCGGTAGGCGTAAAAACGAGCCCCTGGAAAAGGAGCCCCACGGCGAAGCCGAACATCGTCGGTAAAAAACCGAGCGTAAGATATATGGACATGGCGCCTATGAAGTGAAGCTCCGAAGGGCCCACGCTCAGGTGAAAGCTCTGCATGAAGATGGAAAAGAAGACCGCAGCCAGCAGGGCCTTTACGATATCCATCGGCTGACGGACCAGGCCTTTCAGATAGAGGCCAAGGAGGCCCAATGCGGCGGCGTTCGCCCCCATTACCTTTGCAGCCGATACAAACCCCGGTTCGATGTGCATTTCAATTTCCCCTTTCTTGTGGTTGGATATGAGCCGAAAACGTCTATTCCCCCTCCGTACTTAAAAAAAATCCCGGACCTCATGGCAAGAGGTCCGGGATGCCGTTTTTCATCCTCGAATATAAGCCTTGCCTCCAACCACGGAGGCGGGCATGTCTATGATTATCGGGGCAGGTCTTCTGGCTCCCAGTTCGTCCTACTCGCCGCGCCTTCCCGTCCTTTCCGGACAGTGGCTTCCTTGACTGCGGCTTTCGTCCCCGGTTACAGCGGCGGGTCCGCGACGGTTTCGCACCGTTCTTCCCTATTAAGGCCCTGCAGGGCCGCCCAGATTTTAGGTGGCAAGTCTACGCTAAAGCCGGACAGGTTGTCAAGGCACTTTTTTTCTACAAGGAAAAATGCGGTCAATGCGTAAAAAATGCCCCCCAGCAAGGGACTATTATCCCAGCCGGTATTTTTCGAGTTTACGGTACAGGGTCGTCCTGCTCATGCCGAGCCTTCCGGCGGCCTTCTGCTTGTTCCAGTCCGTGTCCTCAAGGGTCTTCAGTATGAAGTCCCTTTCATCGGCCTTGTCGTATTTTTTGAAAGGAGCCCTGTTCTTGGAGTAGTCGCGAAGCGCCTGCGGCAGGTCGCCTGTCGAGATGATATTTTCGCGGCATACGATGAATGCGTGCTCGAACGCGTGCTCGAGCTCGCGGATGTTCCCGGGCCAGGGGTATTCCATGAATATCTTATGGATATCGGGAGAGAGGCCCGTTATCTCCTTCTTGAACTTCTTATTGAATTTCCGGATGAAATGCTCCTCGAGGAGCGGAAGGTCGTCAAGGCGCTCCCTGAGGGGAGGCACCGTGAGCTCGACCACCTTGAGGCGGTAATAGAGGTCCTCCCTGAACTCCCCTCTCCGGACCTTTTCCGCCAGCTCCTTGTTCGTCGCGGCTATGACCCTTACGTCCATCCTGATGGTAGTGGAGTCTCCGAGGCGTTCGAACTCCTTTTCCTGTATGACCCGGAGAAGACGGAGCTGCGTGCCTGGGGAAATGTCGCCTATCTCGTCCAGGAAGATGGTGCCGCAGTCCGCGAGTTCGAACCTGCCGGCCCTGTCCTTCACGGCCCCGGTGAAGGCGCCCTTTATGTGCCCGAAGAGCTCGCTTTCGAGGAGGTGCTCCGGGATGGCCGAGCAGTTTACCTTTACGAGAGGCTTGCCGCTCCGTATCCCCGTATAATGAAGAGCCTCGGCGACCAGTTCCTTGCCCGTCCCGCTCTCGCCGGTTATGAGGACGGTCGTGTCGATGTCGGCGAGGTTTTCTATGAGTCGGAAGAGCTCCATCATCCTCTCGTTTTTACCGATTATCTTATGGAGCTGCCTCCTCTCGCCGAGGTCCTTTTCGAGGTCCGCAAGCCTCGTTTCGTCGCTCACCACCAGTACCGCCCCGGCAAACTGTCCGGAGCCGTCGATAAGGGGGTAGGTGTTGAGCGTTACGGTTTGGCGGGGCTTGCCTGCCCTGCCGCATTCAAGCCGGAATAGCTCGACGGGCCTTTTCGTCCTTATAGTCTCTTCGAGGGCACCCATGCACTTGAACGAGCAGGACCCGGCCAGGCCTTTAAGGCCGCTTCCGATGCCAGCGCGGGTAATCCCGCAGATATCTCCGGCGGCCTCGTTCACCTCCGTGACTCTCATCTCCAGGTCGACGGATATTATGGCTTCCTTCACGCTCCTGAATATCGCCTCAAGGTTGCTCTTATATTTATGGAGCTCTTCCTCTGTGGCCATGCGGTCGGTCACGTCCCTGAACGCCCCCAGGACGAAATGCCTGCCGGAGAGCCTGATATGAGAGGTGATGATATCGGCGTAGAAGATGCTCCCGTCCTTTCTTTTTACCGCAACGCTCCTTGCTACCGGGGTGGCGCCATTCCTTATCTGCTCGAACTCCCCGGCCAGAAACGGGTAGTCTTTCTCCTGGTGTATGTCGAAGACGCCGAGCCTCAGGAGTTCCTCCTCGTTGTATCCGAGCATTTCGCGGATCCGTTTGTTCCCGACATAGAACTTTAGGGTCTGCGGGTCTGCAAGGAGGAGCCCGTCATTCGAGTTCTCGAACATGACCCTGAACTTCTCTTCCGATTCCTTGAGCCGCTCGTCCGCGAGTTTCCTTTCAGTCAGGTCCTGTCCCGTGCCGAGCATCTTTACCGGCTCGCCGGAGTCGTTACAGAAGACCTCTCCGCGCGAGAGTATACTCCTTACCTCCCCCGAAGGGCGGATGATCCTGCTTTCGAACTCGAAGGGTTTTTTATCCGCGAACGCGTTCCGGATTACCCGGTCCACGGCCTCCCTGTCCCCGGGGTGGATGCATTCAAGGAAGGCGATGTACGCGTCTTTTTCCAGCCGCTCCGGCCCTATGCCGAATATCTCGAAAAGGCCCTCTGACCAGGAGATTACGTCCTTGGAGATGTCCCACTCCCAGCTCCCGATGGATGAAAGCCGCTGTGCCTCGGCAAGCGAGGCGGCGGTTTTCTTCAGGCGCTCCTCCATGAGCCTCCGCTGCATGGCCGAGCCGATTGCGCCGGCAGCGGCCTTCAGCGCGTCGATGACCACAGGGGCCCATTCCCGTTCCTTTTCGCATTCGTCGAAGCCGATAAAGCCCCACCACCTGTTTTCAACGAATATGGGGACAACGGCTATGGACCTGATCCCCTGATTTTCCAGTAAAGGTTTTTCGCTTTCAGGGAAGCCGCTTATGTGCCCCTGGACCGCCTCGCCGCGCTCCATGGCCTTCACCCATCTTGAAAACCCGTTCTCATGAAATGGATATGCCTGCAGGGTCGGGTTCTCTATCTGAGGCGAGATGCCCGGCGCGGCCCATTCGTAACGCTGGCTCGTAAGCAGGGCGCCGTCCCTGTCCGTGTGGTTCTCGAATATATAGGCCCTGCTCACCTCAATGGCCTCGCCGAGCCTCTTAAGTATCTCGTCAAAGGCCTTTTCAAGGGAGCTCGTCTCAAGGAGCTCTTCTGTCAAGAACCTTATGGCTTCGAGTACGCGGTCCCTCTGGCTTATAACCAGCTCCGTTTTTTTCCTCTCCGTTACGTCCCTGGCAGTGCCTATGACGCCTATGATGTTGGCTTTACCGTCCCGCATGGGAAGGTTCTTGTACTCGCAGAGGATGCCCGTGTCCTTGAAGCGGAGCTCGAATACGGGGCTTTCGCCTTCGAGGGTCTTCGAGTAGTTCGCAATCGCTGCCTTGAGGTTTTCTTCGTCAAAGAGGGGGGCGAAGGACCTGCCGATAAAATCTTCGATCCTTTTTCCTGTCATCCTGGAAAAGGCCCTGTTTACATAAAGTATATTGGCCCTGTCGTCGCAGATATATGCCAGGTCGGTTATGTCGTCGAAGAGCGCCTTGTATATCTCGAGCTCTTCCTCGGCACGTCTGCGTTCGGCGAGCCTGGCCTCCAGTTCCGCCACCCTTTGCGCCAGGGCGAATGTGTCTTCCGGCATTTTTTTAACGTCCATAGTGTCCCTCATGCTTCTCGTCAATGCGGAAAATAAATTACCGCCTGTCCGAAGTGTAACAGTGTTACACAGAGTGTAGCACCGGAGGTGTAACCCTGTACACAACTAAAAATCCGGTGGGTTAGGTTTAAAAATGAAAATACCTGATTTTCAATGCAAAAAGAAGGTTATGCCCAGCTCTCGGTGTGGCATGGATCTTGTATTATCTGATAGTCGTCTTTTATTTGGAAAAAAAGGGGCTGGGTTATGGGGGATTTGAAAAGGGTCCTTATAGTCGACGACATAAAGACGGGATCCATCTACGCCGAGGCGCTTGGGATCCATGGTTTTTCCGTGGACCTGGTGACCAACGGGCTCAGCGCGATGAAGAAGCTCGAAGCCGGGCCTTACGATATGGTGATTACGGAATTGGACCTGCCGCATTTGAGGGGAGCTGACCTTTACCTCCGGGCAGTGGAAAGATGGCCGGAGCTGGAAAACAGATTCATCTATATCGGGAATAACGAACCCGGGGACATGAGGGAGCGGGCCATTATGAAGGGGCGGTTCATGCGGAAGCCCTTCCCGATAAGCTCTCTTATCGAGTATGTCGAAGCCATACTGAAGCGCCAGGAATACCAATTATTATTGAAAGGGCCGGACTGATTCACAGAAGCAGTTGATGAAGAGCCTCGTTGAAAGATTCAAGGAAAATCCAGAAGGCCTGAAAAGCGGCGAGATGCTGGAGGTCGTCTTTCAGCTTTCCGGATTCGGGAAGGGCGATGAGAAGACCGTGGAGCCGCTAATCAAGAAGTTTGGCGGCGTGCGGGGGGTCTTCGGCGCGTCATTTGAGCAGCTCATCGAGCTCGGCAGGCTCGGCGAAAAGCCCGCCTGCCTCATAGTAGCCATAAGGAACCTCGCCTCGGGCATCCTGAGAGAGAAGATAGTCGGAAGGGACGCCATAAGGTGCAAGAAGGACGTCCTTGCTTATCTGAAGTTCAGCCTTTCCGCCGAACGGGTTGAGAAGTTCGTCGCCATATACATGAACTCGAAAAACGAGGTCCTGGCCGTCGAGACCCTGCACGAGGGGGCCGTAAGCAGGGGCGCGGTGTATCCGAGAAAGGCGATAGAGAGGGCCTTTCTCCATAACGCGCGCTCGGTGGTATTCGCCCATAATCATCCGAGCGGGGATTTCACGCCGTCGATGGAAGACGTGCGCCTCATTCGCGAGCTCGACGGCGCGGCCCTGGCCGTAAACCTCATAGTGCACGACCACATCATAATAGGCGCGAACAGGCATTTCAGCGCGAGGGAGAACGGCTGGATAATTGGGGCCCCGTTCCAGCCCTCTGCCGGGGAATAGTTTCAGAAAACTACCTGGTCTGCCGCCCGCTTACCCCCTTGCTAAAAACCTTTCCCGCAGGGAAAAGAATTCGTTCCAGACCGCCCGATGTAGCTTTTGATACAGAATTGTGGTATTCCGAGCTGGTATATTCTTCACAAAAATAAACCCTGAGAGGCATGGATGAAAAGACTATCGCTTGCGCTCGCAACCGCCGGAATAGCCCTGCTGTTCGCCCCTTCCGCAGCCCTGTCGGAAATAAATATAAACATAGGCATAAACGCGCCGCCGCCGGCCATAGTGGTCAAGGCCCCTCCGGCCGTTGTCGTCATCCCCGGCACTTACATATATTTCGCCCCTGATATAGACGACGTCTTCTTCTACGGCGGCTACTGGTGGAGGCCGCACAGGGGCGGGTGGTACAGGGCCGTGGAGTTCGGCGACCCCTGGGTCGTAATAGAGATAGGAAGCGTCCCCAGGGTGCTCCTGAAGCTCCCCCCGGATTACAGGCGCGTCCCTCCCGGCCACGAGAGGATACCCTACGGCCAGCTAAAGAAGCACTGGCGACAGTGGGAAAAAGAGAAGAGGTGGGAGCGCGCGAGCAAGGTAAGGGAAGAACGGCGTGAACGTGAAAAGGATATAAGGGAAGAGCGGAGAGAAAAGGAGAAGGACAGAAGGGAGCACCACCGGGAAATGGAAAAGGAAAGACGGGAGCACCGAGGGCATTAGAGGCGCTTAAAAAAAGGGGTTACGGCAAAGCCGTAACCCCTTTTTAATCCGAGCGGGAAATAGGAAAAATCAGCCGCTGATCTTGCTGCCGGTCAGCAGGAAATGGTTCATCGCCTTTTCCCAGCGCTTCATGAACTCAAGATACCACTCGGTCGTAAAACCCGCGAGAAAGCCTTCGCCCTCCTTGCCTATTGCCGTGTAATCATAGGAGACGCGCGCCTCTGTGCCGGTGCCGTTCGGCTTTAGATTTATCTCCAGCTTCCCGACCGTATGTTCGGGGGTGATCTTGTACATCTCAAGGGCGAAATCCACGGGGTCGTGCTTCGTGACGACCCATATGGAGGGGCGCGGCGTTCCCGGCGTGATGAAGACGCAGTCCTTTTCGGCAAAGCCTGATTCAGTGATCACCTTCATGGGCGCCCAGCCCGGCACCCATTTTTCTTCCAGGACAGGGCACAAAAGCGGAAACACCTTTTCGGGAGGCGCGGAAATGGACTGGACATAGCAGTGCCTCACGCGAAGAGGTTTCTCGGACTCCATATGAGAAATCCTTTCTGTTCGGGTTTAAATTGTAACTACAGCGGATTTAAGGGGGTAGTTTGGTAGTGGCTCGCTGGAATGCATTTTTAAATTGTTTTTTTTAGAATCCGAATGCAAAACCATCACTCGCACCGCCCCTCGCAGTCTTCATCCTCTTCGGGAATTAAGCAAGTAAGCTCTTTCTGAGGAGGGGCACCTCTTCACAGCCCGCCGGCTGGTTAAAAATCCCGTCAAGAATCCTTTCTCCTCCAGATCTCGTGGCCGTCTATCTCAACGTGGTATTCGTAATTCTTGAGAATGTATTTCCTGACTATCGGAAGCCTTTTCATGCTGCTTATCAGGTCTATCCTGCTGGACCAGTTGGAATTAGACACGATAATGAACTCTACATCTTTTTCCTTAAGGTCCTCTACTATCTCCTTTTGATAAAAGCGGGGCATGGCGAACCATACAAGATGGAAGCGCGTGGGGGCGGGCCTGTCGAGGAAATAATACCAGATACCCTCATTTGTTAGGGTGAAGAAGTACTCGTCCGGGCCGAGATTGTCATCGAGGTATTCTATCGCCTCTTCATAGCTGTCCGGTATCAGCTCGGAGTCGCTTACATGCAAGGGGAATTTGTGGCTCAGGAGGTCGTAGGAGTATATTTTGTAAACTCCGAAGGCGGAGACCGCGGCGGCCAGGACGACAGCCCCGGTGCTCAAGCCCCGCCACATGCCGATCCTTTCACGCATAGTCGCGGCCAGGGCGGTGAAGATAAGATAGATCAGGAGCAGGTAGGCGAAGTACGAGCTGTACGCTATATGCGGCAGATCGGCCCTGCCGAGCGCGCCCCTGAACGCGGCCAGTGAGATGAGAAGGAGCAGGACCCCGGCGAAATTATTCCTGAAGAAGACCCCCGGCGCTTTCTTCCCGTGGACGCGCAAGCAGCCGAAGAATTTCCACGCAACCCAGAACGCGTTCAAGGCCAAAAGGACGCACAGGAGGTACGCCGAAGGCATCTTGAAGGGAAAGACCAGCCCGTCCATCAGTTCCTTGTATCTCGGCATTATCAGGAATACGAACTCGAAGAAGTCGTCGATGCCGGACTGGAGCGTGGCGACGAGCAGAACGGCTCCGGCGAGGACCCCGAATCCCGTGGACGCCAGAAAGGCCCTTGACCTCCTGAACCCGAAAAAATAGAGGAACGGCAGCAGGACGGCGCATGCCGCCGTTATGTAGAACGCCCTGTCGATCGAGCAGAGGAAAGAGGCTATCGGTATGAAGGTGAAGAGAAAACCGGCCGTGAAGAGGCCTGCGCCATCCTTCTCGCCCCTGCGCATCCGCGAGTTCAATGAAAGGGCGGCCAGGATGAAGGAGAGAGTCAGGGCCTGCCTCCATACGAGGAGTGGCGGTATGAGGACGTGCGAGGGCTCCACGAATACGTAAACGGAGGCGAGGAGCACGGCGGCGAAGGCAAAGGCGACATTGCCCGAAAAGAGCCTCCATGCGACCAGCCCGAGGAGCGAGAAGGAAAGGATGTCGTGAAGCCCCTCGTAAGTGCGCGCCGCGCTTATCGAGCGCCCGAAGAGCTTGAACGCGATAAGGGGGCGCAGGGTGTCCTGGTACACGCCGTGGGCGGATATGTAGTCCTCGTACGGGTCCTGCCCCGCCTCGTATGCGACCGCAGCACCGAGGGTCTCCCCCTCGTGGAAGGTGTCGAGTTTGCCGTAGTAGTTAAAAGGATGGAAGATAGCAAGCAGCACCGAAAAGACCATCAGGAACAGGAACGCCCCCCGGCCGCCCCTTCCATGAACGCTGTCTTCCGGGAGCGAAGACGTAAAGAGAAGGCCCCGCACCCGCCCGGGCGAGAGCAGGTATGCGGCCCCCAGCAGGAGGAGCGGACAGAAGACGAAAACAAGGAATCTGACGACGTTGTTGGCCGGGTTGTAGGAGATTAAGGTCAGGGGACCCATAACGCCCCAGGGGTTCTCGAAGGGAATAACTATCCTGTCCCAGAGAAACGTGCCGCCCAGTATGCCCGCGACAAAGACGGCGGCAATGATAGCGAATCGAATCAACCTTCGGCTCAATGCTGCTGCTCCTGGCGATTACCGGCCCGGATGTCGTCCTTCAATTACTTTGGGGATTTTCTCAACGGACCAGGGCCTTCAGCATCGAACGGCCCTGGTTGTTGTATGTTCGCAGGTTGGGGTCAAGCGTAGCTTAACCCAACAATTCAGGTAATCCGGGCTATGGCGTTTAAAGCAATATACGAAATCCAGCCCTGAAATGCAACAGGTTATTACGGCTCACGCCGTAGTCATCATGTTGTTTTTAGTGGCGGATTCGGCAGCCGGGGCGCTCCGTTACTTTTTTTGCGGCTGTTATTGCAGGGAATTCGATCGGTTTCTTTCAGTCCTCTGGCGCATAGTCCGATTACGATATCGTTGATAAAGCATTGCCGCAGTGTTATTCTCAGTTATCAATCGGCGAATTGCTGAAAAGCTATTTTAGCCTGTCATTCTGAGCAAAGCGAAGAATCCCGGCGCCAAAACCGCAAAGGAGACTTTTAATGACCTACGGCGACATCTTTCTTAAGGCCCTCCTGGAGGCCGCCCCCGAGAGAAAAGATGAATTCCTGAAAAGGTTCGAGATCGTAAAAAACCTGCCCGATGCCGCTCAATTCAATGAGGAGGTGCCGGAGCAGGAAGCCGAAGAGCTTCTGAACGCGCTTCGCCAGAACAAGGAAGGCTTGCTCGCCTGGATCATGCGCGGCGATACGGGAAAATCCTCGCTCGATTCGTAAGTAAGGCCGAAGGCAGGGAGTAGCGGAACTCAGCCTAACAAATCAGAATAGAGGCAGCGACATCCATTTGTAATAACTCCCTGAAATTACAAAAGCCCCCTGGACCAAAAGGTTCAGGGGGCTTTAATTTGGTAGCGGAGAGAGGAGTTGAACCTCGAGCTCTGGTTATTGTGCCAGATATGAACCCGCTTAACTTAATTTACCTGAACCGCTATGGCAGGATACGCGTTGCGGTAATGCCGCCTCCTGAATCGGTCATAGTCATATTATTGCCGTTGACCTGCACCGTCACGCTGCCATCGGGGTGTGAAAGCCCCCATTCACCGCTTGTGTCTACAGCCGGGGTCGCCGTGAAGGCCCCTGTGCCGGAATCCCAGGCATAAGTACCGCGTTCCATTCCATCCTGCCCCCCATCTCCGTGCTGCGCGGCATTCCCGTCCTGGGAAAACATGTAGGTGCCGTCCTCAAAAAAAGTCAGTATGACAAGATTATTGGTCTGAGAGGTGCTGCCATTATACCAGCTGCCGACAATCGAGCCGCTGCCGTTTGTAACGCGAACTGCGGTATATATGCCCTCTACGGAATCGGTCATTGTCATTACATTGCCGTTGATCTGTACGGTCACGGTGCCCTGAGGATGTGAGAGCCCCCAGTCACCGCTTGTGTCTACAGCCGGAGATGCCGTGAAGGCTCCGGTGCTGGAATCCCAGGCATACGTGCCGCGCTCCATTCCATCCTGGCCTTCATCTCCATGCTGCGCGGCATTCCCGTCTTGGGAGAACATGTAGGTCCCGTCTTCAAAAAAGGTGAGTACGACCAGGTCGTCAGGACCCGTGCCGCTGTACCAAGAGCCTATAATCGAGGATATTTTATTGCCCGCATACGTCCCGGAGTCCTCATCATCACTCCAGGTGCCCGCCGCCGAACCGGTAGAAATGTCAATGGTGCCGCTGAATACAGTGCCTTCGGAAGTGTTCCCGCTGGTAGAGAAGAACATGCTTCCGCTCGTGTCGATACTGCCGCTGAGGGTGCCGCTGCTAGTTCCGGTAAAGGTCCCGGTTATTACTCCATCCGAGTCGATGGTCGCGCTCCAGGTCCCTGAATCATCGCCGGCAAATGTGCCAGTGTACGATCCCGCATAGAGATTAAGTATGCTGCCAGACACATGGGACAAAGCATCCTCAGCGCTTACAACGGGACTTGATGTGAGCACGCCTAGTAAGGATGTAAGATCACCCACGTTAGCAGTAGAAAAATCTATCTGCGTGACAGATGGGGAGGCGGCGGCGGTCCTTACGTCCGGTTCGATCTCTATCCCGTTCGAGGGGTCCTGGTCGCTGTCCAGGGTCATAAGAAAAATGGCCAGGTTCACTACTGCCGTGTCTGTCGCGTCTACTGCTCCCGCCAGATCGAGCGGCGTCATGATCCCCTTTGGCTCTATACCTACATTGCCGAGTACGATATTGCCTATTGAGAATGTAATCGTGTTCCCGACCTCATATGTAAAAGAGCCGTCAGCCCCGGTCACGCCGGACTGGCCGCCGGACACATAGCTTACCCCTTGAACGGCGCTATCTACCAAGAGGCCCGTTGCGGTAGCTGCGCCACTGCTTGAAGAGCCACCGCCGCCACACCCGGCCATCATCGTTGCCATAAATCCCAATGCTATGAAAGGCGCGGAAAGGATTAAACTTGCTTTCTTTAAAAATCGACATAGCGTGTTCTTTTTCATCACCGTCTCCAAGTAGAAATTAAAATTTAAAGGCAACCTGTTATAACTCAATAATAATTTTTTGTAAATACTAAACCTATCTGAATAGGTTTAGTTAAAATGGATTTGAAATTATATTAGTTATTTAAAGATTAAAAACAGAACCAAGTTGATTCAGAGAAAATCAGTTTTCAAAGAAAAACCCCTGAAATCCGTTTAGATTTCAGGGGTTTAATTTGGTAGCGGGGACAGGATTTGAACCTGCGACCTTCGGGTTATGAGCGCGTTAAATCAAAAATCATAACCGGGCCTTTTACCTGCACATAGTTGAAAAATAAATGTTTTTCGGCCTTCCGTCCTTTACGTATTTTCCGCCGTTTAAGGCCTTTTTTGACGATTTCGGTTACGTTTTGGTTACGCTAATAGCTACTCAGAATTAAATTGAAGTCCATTCATCCCCTGGTGCTAATAAGGCTTTAGACAACTAAGCCCTATTGTCTTTGCTAGACTTTATTATGATATCTCCTATTGTCCCTATAGAATACGCAACGGAAAGAATTATTTGTTTCGCCATTTTCTGGTAATCACCAGTGTCTCCAATGCCCAGCAGTTTCAAAGATTCCGTAATCTCTGTAGAAGGCAAATGAGAGTCCCCTATACGTAAGTCGTAAACACCAGCCAGTGCTGCCATGATTTTACGTCCTTCAAAACCTTTAGAATTAAGGAAATATTCCAGCCGCTTAATAGAGCCTAATTTTTTGTCAGCAGCGGGGTCAAGCTCCTTTAATAAATCGACATCTATTCGCTCTACTATTAACCTTGTCAACTCTTTGCAAAGAAAAAACAAGCCTTCCATGCTCTGTCCATGGAATCTATGAATTTCACGATCGATTTTCGTTGAAATGTGATGCTCTTTGAGCATGGGCCGACCAAGAAAATAAGTGGACGCTTTCTGAAGATGTTCAATCGCCTTTTTTAGTATGACTTCCGGAGCTTTTGTATCGGCTGGTTCCGCCTCCATCTGCGACTTTAGTAATTCTTTTGAAACTCGGCCGTCAGGAGGTATATTGTGTGCCACCCATACGCGCTGATAGATAGTTGGTAATGAGGCTATATCCTTTGCCAATACATTAATTAAGCCAAGCTCGTTGACACCAAAATGTACTCCCATATTAGGAGCAGGGCCAACACAACCAGTCTCATCGGTATACCATTCGAGAACCCCGTTTCGCTTTTCCAGCAGAGTGCGAATTATTGATGGCTTGAACCAGATCCATCCTCTATGGTCATAAAGCTTCTTACCAGCTAAAGTGGTTCCAGCACTGTCGATCTGAAACGATATGTGTGACTCTTCCTTATCACCTCTGACCCGAGGACTAGTCTCTAATGGAGGAATCCATTCGGTCCTCCACATTTCACCCGTAATGCTAAAAAGCTGCCGACCAGTAGGCGTCCTTACCCAAGAGCTCGACTTGTATTCATCTTCTCCAGGCATGCCAAAGGTCGGTATATCGTCATTAGGATCGATATTAGTTCTACCCATGTGGAAGACTGCTATCTTTTCTCCGAATGGGAATCCACCTTCGTGAATAGGATGAATATGTCCATTCCAATGATAATTTTCTCCAGTCTCATTTGCGATTCCGTTCTTCCACCCAAAATCTGGTGCAGAGTCCACGATTATTTCTCTCAAATGATATGTGACAATTAATATCCCGGATTCCCTGGCGCAAAGAAAATCGCGGAGATGCTCCGTTCGTATTTCAAAGCGCACAGGCTTTCCTTCCTGAATGCGCTTAAGCCGAGCAACTTCCAAATAGTCTTCTTGGGGACGAACCCAGCCATCTCTTTCACGTAATAATCCAAGCCCTAAAATGATGTCTTGCGACAGATGCCATACACAAGGCTCACCGCTATCAAATGACTGTTGTAATACAGGATAGGTACCTAGCAAGCCATTGCAAAAAGAATAAACATCCGCAGGAAAATATTTCCCGTTTTCAACGCAAGGCTTATGCCCCCATTTTGGGATAACTTCATCCCATTGAAGCAAGAATGCTTCTCGTGCCTGATCAATAGGGAAAATAAGACCAACCGATCCAAAATATTCTCTCTCATATCCAATATGGCCAGGTTCTCCATTTATTGTATGTTCATCATACGCGCATAACGGAGTCCAGGATGCCTTGATTAAAGAACGTTTTTTTATATCCGTCATCAAAAACCAATTTATATCAATAGCCATCAACAGCCTCCTATAAGAAAAAACACCCAGAAACTTTAGCATCTGCTCAGGTGACAATCCGAGAATTCAACAAGTCAGATCTGTTCCTACGCGTCTATGAAGCGATTGGCAACCACCTGAGTCTCGGCGAGAGAGCCTGCAGGGTGGTCACGAATTCCTTCTTAATTTCATCTGTGATTTCCTGCATCCCAGGGAGCCCAGACCTGCTGGCCTGTCCAGACATACAGCATTTCTTAAACTTCTTAACACTTCCGCATGGACAGAAGGTCATTTTAAACTGTTTTCATGCGCTTCCCCAGTGTATTACCCCTTTTGAAAACCGCAATCCAATCCTGTGCCGTCCACTATCGCTTTACTTACGCTGCCCAGTTAGCGCCAAGAAGCTCCGCCTGCTCCAAAACGGTTTTTGTCGCCTTCTCCTGCATATCTGGTGGATAGCCGTATTTCCGGAGTATACGCTTTACCATAGTCCTAAGCTTAGCCTTAACGCTTTCCTTGACCGTCCAGTCTATCGTCGCATTTCTTTTTACAGTCTCGACCAGCTCTCTGGCTATTATTTTCAGCTTTTCGTCGCCGAGGACATGGACCGCGCTGTCGTTGGTCTCAAGTGCATCGTAGAAGGCGGCCTCTTCTTCGGTAAGATTAAGCTTCTCACCCCGCTTGTGGGCTTCCCTCATGTCTTTTGCAAGATCGATAAGCTCGGTTATGACCTGGGCGGCCTCGATGGCACGGTTCTGATACCTCCTTACGGTTTCCTCAAGCATTTCCGCAAAAGATCTTGCCTGCACCAGGTTCTTTTTGGAGCGTGCCTTTATCTCATCGTTCAACAGCTTTTTTAAAAGTTCTAAGGCGAGGTTACGCTGCGGCATATTGCGGACCTCTTCCAGGAACTCATCCGACAGAATCGAGATGTCCGGCCTCTTGAGGCCCGCTGAAGAGAAGATGTCGATTACCTCTCCGGATGCCACAGCCTTTGAGACGATCTGCCGTATTGCCGAATCAAGCATCTCCGGGCTTTTGCCGTCGGTCACGGTATTCTTGGCAAAGGCTCCCCTTAACGCTTGGAAAAACCCGACGTCATTCCTAATAGCCATCGCTTTTTCATGTGGCACTGAAAGCGCAAACGCCCTTGAAAGCTCCGTAACCGCCTGCATAAACCTATTTTTTCCGTCTTCGAGAGCAAGGATATGCTCCAGCGCTTCCTTTACGGTTGTCAGTTTCTCAGATGGAGCGCCTTTGAGAAACCCTGAATAGTCAAAACCATGCAATATCGCCGAGACTATCTCAAATTTCTCCAGCATCACAGCGACAGCCTCTTCCTGCGGGATGCCGGTAATATCGCGGTCTTTTTCAGTGTAATTCGAAAGGGCCTTTTTGAGTTCATCCGCTATGCCAAGATAATCCACAGCAAGCCCGCCAGGCTTATCCTTAAATACCCTGTTCACACGGGCTATCGCTTGCATGAGTCCATGTCCGCGCATCGGTTTATCTATGTACATTGTATGGAGGCAGGGGGCGTCAAACCCGGTAAGCCACATGTCCCGGACTATAACTAACTTAAAGGGGTTGTCCGGTTTTTTAAAGTTCTTGGCCATGGATTCCCTGCGCGCCTTATTTCTGATATGGCTTTGCCAGTCCGCAGGGTCGCTTGCGGACCCGGTCATTACAATTTTCAAAAACCCTCTGTCGTCGTCCTCGCTGTGCCACTCTGGCCGCAGTTTCACAATAGCGTTGTACAAGTCAATGCAGATCCTGCGGCTCATGCAGACTACCATCCCCTTGCCGTCCATGGCTTCAAGTCTGCTTTCAAAGTGCTCAACAATATCCTCTGCCACAAGACCGATGCGCTTTTCAGTCCCCACCATCGCCTCAAACTGCGCCCATTTCCGCTTGAGTTTCTCTTTAGTCGCTTCTTCCTCGCCCTCCGTTATTTCCTCAAACTCAGGGTCTATCCTGGGGAGCTCCTCTGCCTTCAGCTCAAGCTTCGCAAGGCGCGCCTCATAGTAGATACGCACAGTGGCTCCGTCCTCAACGGCCCGCTGGATGTCATATATGCTTATATAGTTGCCGAAGACGGCGGGCGTGTTTCTGTCGTCAGCTTCAATGGGTGTGCCGGTAAAGCCGATAAAGGACGCCTTGGGCACGGCGTCCCTCATGTGCCTTGCAAAACCATCTATGAAATCGTATTGGCTCCTGTGGGCCTCGTCAGCGATGACGATTATATTGCTTCTATCCGAAAGTCTTAGGTAATCCAGCCCCTTTTCGGGGAGAAACTTCTGTATAGTGGTAAAAACAACCCCGCCCGAAGCGACACTCAAAAGTTCTTTAAGGTGCTCTCTGCTCCGGGATTGGACAGGGGTCTGCCTCAAGAGGCTCAGACACCTTGAAAAAGTGCCGAACAGCTGGTCGTCAAGGTCGTTCCTGTCAGTAAGGACAATAAGGGTGGGGTTTTCCATCTCATGGCGCTGAATAATCTTTCCAGCATAAAAGGTCATGGTCAGGCTTTTGCCGCTTCCCTGCGTGTGCCAGACTACTCCAACCCTTCTGTCTCCCCTCGGAGAAGCCGCAGTCAATGTGCAGTCTACAGCCCTGTTTACTGCATGGAACTGATGGTAGGCGGCCATCTTCTTTATGACAAGCGCCCCGTCCGTCTCAAAAACAACAAAGTATCTGAGGATATCCAGGAATCTCGACTTGTCGAATATCCCCTTGATTAACACCTCAAGCTCCGGCATCCCTTTGGGCGCCAAATCCTCACCCTCAATAGTCCGCCACGGCATGAACCATTCCCAATCGGCAGTTAGGGTGCCAGTCCTCGCCTCAAGACCGTCTGAGACTATAAGAATTTCGTTATAGGAAAAAAGGGAGGGGATTTCGTTTTTATAAGTCTGAAGCTGATTAAAAGCATTCTTTATCGTGGCGTTTTCGTCTGCCGGGTTTTTTAGCTCAATAACCCCTAAAGGGAGCCCGTTGATAAAAACCACTACATCAGGGCGTCTGTTGCTTTGTCCCTCGACAACCGTAAACTGATTGACCGCCAGCCAGTCGTTGTTACCAGGATTATTGAAATCAATGAGCCAGACTTTGTCCCCAACAATCCGTCCTTCAGAATTTTTGTATTCAATATCGATCCCATCGGTAAGGACCTTATGGAAGCGGTGATTATTGATGTAAAGAAGGGGGGACTCATGGACAGCTCGCAGGAGCTTACGGATGGCATCTTCTATAGCTTCTGAAGGAATGGCGGCATTTATTCTGGATAAAGCAGAACGGAGCCGGCCCTCTAAAACGACATCGCCATAACCCGACCTTTCGGCGAGCGGTTCACCAGGGGCAATATCAGGGCCGCTGAGGATAGAGTAACCCAGTTCATTGAACCAGTCGAGGGTAGCTTCTTCAGTGGTTGATTCGGTGATTCTTGATAAGGTCATTTTAAAAATCCCGGTGATTTCTATGGTTTTTTAGTGTATACTTAAAATATGGTAAAAAAACCTTTAATAAAAACGAATCCTTATCTGAAAGACCCTGAGAAGCGTAAAGCCATGTTCTATACTACTGTATCTTCTTCAACCGCTATCGAAGGTGTCCACGCGGCAGTCGACAAAGCAATCAAGGCTGTTAAAGAGCCCGGCAAGATAGCTATCCTTTCTGAATCCGTAGTGTCCGGGAAATCACGGCGTTAAAAATCTTTTCCATAGGCTCATAATTATTATCCATACCAGCCCTTACCGCCGCAAAGTATTCTTGTCTTCTCTTCCCCTTAATTCCAGTAAAATCCAGTGACGGCAATCCTGCCTGTAACGCCATCAGGGCACTTAGTATACGGGCAACCCTGCCGTTCCCTTCGCGAAAGGGGTGAATCAAAACCAGTTCTGTATGGACAACAGCAATTGCCTTGACTATGTCTTTATGTGCTGAGTAAAGACAAGGAGTGTATTTCTTAAGAAGCTTCTTTTCAAACTCTGACATTAAACTTGGTATATGTCCGGCGGCTGCGAAAGGGAAGTCTCCCTTGCTGACATTTACTCTCCTGTATTGTCCAGCCCACTCATATATTCTCCCAAGCCAGATCTCGTGAATCCTGCATATATCAGCGGCGGTGAACCTATGGTCTTTATCATAGATGCTGGATAGTTCCTCCAGAACAGGAAGCTGAACAAGTGCTTCGATGCGGTCCATCTCCCGCTTGCTCTTAATTCCGAGCAAATTCTTGAGCACACGCCGACCCGAACCAGGCTCAAACTGTGCCTCTGTTAAGCCAGAGGTGTCATAGCGATTAGATTTTTTTATAATCAATCTCGCCAACCGTAAAGAGCCTCTTCAGCGGTAGATTCAGTGATTCTTGAAGGGGTCATAGTCTATTCTCGATGTCAATCCCGCTTGATTTAAACACGCGTTTTAAAAAGAATTTAAGACATCGTTCTTCGATGTAGTTGTGCAATTGCTGGACAGTAGCACCGAAAATAAGATTCGCTATTGTCGCAATTGCCAGTGCAGACAAACCTACGAGAAGCACCCAGCCAAGAGCAGGATTTGCCGCTTTGAGCCCGAATCCGGCAATGATGCCACCAATTATGAGAATAGAGATAAACCCTGAAATCCCCCACGCGCAGTATTGTGCATTCTTCAGACATCGCCAGAAAAACCGTTCCTGAATTTGCTTTTTCGTCACACGTTCGGCATCAAGCTCAACTTGAGTTTTGCGATGAGCAATTTGCTCGGCTGTAAGCTTCTCGCTTTCCTCCTTCTTGATTTCTTCTGAAACGCGCCGCAGTGTCTCGGTGACCGTCTTCTCGGTAAGCGCTGTCTCTTCTCCCAGCGTCAGGCTCATCATCTCCTCTTGTGCAAGTGTGCTACTCCTGAGGAGCTGATGATCGCGTGCAGTAATCTTGCCTTGTTTCTCCAACTTATTCATCTCATCCAAAAACTTGTCAAGCAACTCCTTTGAGGGCTGAAGTGCTGCATAAGAGAATGCGAGTATCTCAGCGGTCGGTAGAGACGGCGCACCCATCGGAGCTTTCAACCAAGCCATGTTTGCCAGGCTGAAGTCGGTGATCACGCTTGACACCTCGCGCGACTCTTCATGCCGCTGTCCGTACTCATATGCTGCCCGTGCAAAACCTTCATTACTGCTGACGAGAACTGCTCCGCACTTTTCCACAATCGTGGGGGACGAATTTACCCTAAGTGCATAGATACTTCGCACAGAGTTGATATCATAATCCATGGCACGCGAGTTAAAGTATGACACCTCATCCTCAAGTACCTTAGCGAAAGCTGTTTCATCGATCTGAAAGTTTGCAATATATTTCGGTGTGCACTTCACCTCAATTCCAGAGTCGGCGAGCTTCTCATCGATTTGTCCTGCCAAGAGCAGTAGGTCAGATTTGGTCGTGCCTTTGCGTCTTGCTTCCATAACAATGGCCCCGCGGCCGCTCGGTGCTTCTATATGATCGGCTGCGCCCCTGATCACACGATCCAGTTCATCACGCGAATGTGCGAACGTAGCAACGGCCGCATCAAGATTCTTCAGCAGTCGGATTAGCTCTACTGCCGCCGCCTGCTTTGGATTACCCTCAAGCCCAAGCCGTCGTATCAACAATGGGGTATCTAAATAAAAAGTGACGCCCTTGTATGACTTTGGGGCGTTTTGGAGGTCTGGGCAAAGCAAGGCGTTTGCCAGCATGTGCCCTTGAACCACCACGAGGAAGCTTTCAAAACGTTCAGGGTTGGTGCGTTGCAGATGTACGACATACTCACTGACCAGCACAATGTGGCTATGGTGTTTGCCCTCGACAGTTGGAATGGCCGTACCTCTCAAGTATGCACGAAGACAAGGGATATTGAACTCTGCCAGGAATGCGCAAATGGCTGTAACCGCCTCATCTTCGGTTGTAATCGGCTTAGCGGTGTTCTTTGAGAACTCTATCAGACTTGAGACCACTGCCTTGATGTGTCGATCTGCTTCAGTTTTCTTTGCAGTAATCCCAGGGTTTGGTAAAGTACCCGTGATTCGATATACCCCAGTTTCACGCTTTAGTAGATACGACCGAGAGATGCGCTTCAATAGAATCTGAGCAACACGCTCCGGAATCTCAAGGCCAAATTGTGTGCGAAGATGATCACGGACAACCACATCAGTCACGGGGTCGGGCTTCTGGTCAATAAGTATCTGCAGAATAAAAGGTCGCAGATATTCGAGGTAGTCCTTACCCTGATCAATGTTGACCTTTAGCATTGCTAAGCTTGTCAGTGTCTCCGTGAATGCCATGTCAAACTACCTCCCCAAGCTTCTCCGCATCCTTTACCTTTATCTCGCCCGACAGCAACTTTGGCAAAAGCGCATCGCGAATGGCGGCGAGAGTTTTTTCCAGCTCTTTTTATCTACGTGGTTTCCAATTTCCTTTATCGTCAAAATTGAAAGAGCGCTCAAAACCGCATGCATTCCAAACGGCGTCAAAAATCGGTCGAAGAACGCCGGCTACCGCATTTTTATCATTTATGGATTCGTAATCATCAACAAGGATGTCAGGCAGAACCAGCGTGTCGCGGTCTATGGGGCTGCCGCCATGTGAAAAATAAAAGGTGTCAACACCCATATGCACATTTGCCACCCCTGTCATGCAGACAAAGAGCACCAGCGGGCTCGGAATCTCTAACGATTTCAAAACGCCTAAATAACCTAAGACCCCTTGAATAATATATTCTTCATAGGCTACGCTCGGAATAAACCTCCGATCATCGCGCTCTCTTACTAAATCCGCAAAAACAGCCTCAATTTGCCCTTTTCGGAATAGTAACGAATATGCCCTTGATCCAGCGCTATCATACGGGCCGCTATAGGTAAGAAAGCCGTCCAGATTGTACCCGTCATTCCACCCTGAAGCTCCAATAGGTCGTAGACTGCTCATAGAGCGTGCCTTTAAGACAGCCACTTCAATGCTCGCGTCCGACGTAAAAGCAGCAACTGGCAAAATGTGGAGCACAAGTTTTGCACCCTCAAACATGCGAACGGGCGTCGCGCTTGCGATTATCCTCCCCAGCCGTTCGTCACGAAAGCGTCTCATCTTTTCAGGCAAGGCATCTGCAAGCAAACAGGCGGATCTTATCTCCAATACATCCATTTGATGCTTCCCTGCACTATTTCGTGTAAAGAAGCGCGACAGGTTCTTAAATGTGACCATGTGTGGGCCTGCCCAGCTCCTTGGAATGCGGATGAGCAGGACAGGACCTTTTGCGAATCCATCAATCGCTCTCATTCGCAATCCATGCACACGAGGGTCAAGACTGTCTCGGATTAGGTTCTCCAAACGAAGCAATTCAGCATCGAGATTGCTTTCCAGGCCTAAAGCATCCTGTGGGATGCCATCCGTTGCCGAAATGCCATATAACAAATCACCTCCGCCCGCGTTTGCGAAAGATGAGATATCGGATAGAAACTCCCGTTTCTCCTCGTCTGAATTACCAAGAAGAACCTGTTTGTACTCGATAGTACGTCCTTCTCTCACCTGATTTTCGACAAGTGCCTCTATGTCAGACTTTGAGATGGCATCAAAAGTTTTGGGAATCATGATACAGCCTCCACAAACTTCTCTGCATACTTAACTCTTATCTCACCCGACAGGAGCTTTGGCAACAGGGCATCGCTGATGGCGGCGAGGGCGACTTCGATGATGGATTCTGTGAGTTTATCTTTCATTTCATTTAAGCATCTCTTGATGGGTGATGACATAATCACGCCTTTTTGGGTCGAAGCATGATGAACTGTAGTTAGGATAATCTCGGCCTACTTTCTTCAGATATCGTATCAATTCGTCAATAGCAAGCAGGTATAGCCAACTGTGCCGCTCCCGATCAGAGCAGAAGAAAATCCCCCTTAATCCTCCAGTTCGTTTAAGGTCCGGTGCAAATACATAACTGTGGACAAGCTGGTTACAGATAAACAAGGCGTCTTTCCTGAAGATCTTTGGCTTTCTAAGGTCATAATGCTCGTCAAATTCATGCCAGTTGATTTTTGTTATATTCGTACCGATAAAACGATATGCCTTCACATTGAACTGGTATGCAGTGGTACTACTGGAAGTCTTTGCAGCCTCAAAAAGCTTCCTTATACAGTAAGCTGCAATAAAGACTTCCATTTCCAGCTTTGCAAATGAAGTTTCAAGCCACCTTCTCTGCTGTTTTCGTTTTTCTAAACGAAAAGCGATTTTAAGCAACTCATCTTTCCAAGGTGCAGATTCTAATATCACGTCCGCTCCACTATAAACTTCTCCCCATTCTTAACTCTTATCTCGCCCAATAGGAGTTTGGGCAACAGTGCGTCGCGGATAGCGCCGAGGGTACGGGATTCTCGTTCATTGACAAACATCTTGGCAAGCAATGGTGCTACAATGTGAGAGAATGCCCTCAGTACTTTATCGACTGGCTTAACTATTTGCGTTGCAACAACGACATCAGGCCGCACCGCCGGATAGGCTGCACCGTCCGCCAAGTGCGCAAGCCTTTCGATATTGTCGGCAGCTGTGGCGGTGAGATATACAATCTCAGCATACTCGGCTTTTAGGGGTCTCAGTACTGCGAACCCGGTGCTTCCGGTCAATCCTTCTTCTAAAATGAAAGCATACGAGCCGTTACCGGGGCGCACGGTACCGACGATGGTGTCTTGTGCTCGCAATACACGTTGGGCTCGGCTCGGTGCTTCTCCTTTCGCATATATTGTGACTGTTTCAATTCGGCCCCATTTCGTATTCGAGAGATCGACATAATTGATTACATCCGGGCGCGTCTCCTTCGACCACACCTCAGGATTCAATGAGGAGAAGTCGCCGAGCGTGGCAATATCCCACCCTTTTGGAATCCTGCCGATTGGGGAGTCCTGCCATTCTTTGTGAGGGCCGAAGCCGGGGATTGGCTCGAAGTCCACGAACCAGGACTTGAAGATTGCCCGAGCCATTGCCTCCAGCATCTCGTTCATTCGCCTGTTAAGCTCTATCTTGTCATCCAGCGCACCGAGGATATGGGCGATGGCTGATCGTATGTTCCTATCAGGCCACACGACATCAAAAGTCTCGAAATCAGAGCGGGATAAATTAGGAAAAACTGAGCCAGCGCATCGAGACAGGAGCCTTGGCAATTCACATACCAAAGTATAATAAATAAATCGAGTATCGATTTCATCGCTCTTGGCTCGGAAAGCCCCTACACCGCGCCCTATACAATATTCAGCATCCGCCCAATTCATACGACCTGTCGTCGAACCGCGAACGCAGAAAAGCAGGTCACCTTTTTTACATAGCCTGGTAGGTGAGGTAGTATATAAAACAGGCTTGGGATGATGTTCTCCGAACTCTGTTGGACCATTCAAAAGAGGTGTCCCGTTGCCTATAGTATTATATGTTTCTCCCTTTGGAGATTGCCCCATGATAATCTCACAGATATTTTCTAAATGGGTCATCGGGCTTTTATCTTGCATCTTTCAAATCTTCCAAATAGGAATTGTTCGTTTGCGGCATCCCTTATAAATAGCGAACCAGGCATTGCCGTTTTAAAATGCCAAATCGGCACTTCAAGACTACTCTTTACTCCCGGCCTTGAACCCGATCTGCCTTTTCTTTGGCCCCGGCGGCTGCATCAATTCATAAATGGCCTAAAAAACAACCTTGAACTGCTCGTCATACTTCTTTTCAAGTTCGGTCATCTTTCGCATCAACTCGGCGTTAGAAGCGAACATCTGGCGAAGCCTACGAACGCTCGCATAATCTCAATGTTTATCTTTACCGCTCTTTTGCTGTTCAGTACGCTGGAAAGCATGGCGACTCTCTGCTCTGGAAAAACACATAAGGCAGGTATTTGCGATGCGTCCCGCGGCCTTTCTATATGGTCACAATTCGTGACCTTATAGGTCAATCATTGTGTATCGTCAGATAACAACAAACAAGCTTGTGTATGGCAAATTGCAATTTACGATACGCAAATCCGTTTCTTATGTGACAAATCCATTATGTCAATCACCTCAGGAATCACCTTTGGTTATTGTAAGCGAGCCTGATACAGAAGTAGACGCCGAAATTGACCCCTCCAGTTCCTTAATGCTCGGCAGTTCACCTTTAAGGTTCTTCGGCAAGGTTTCCGTAAGTTTGTATCCGGAAACGCCGATCGGCTTTCTGGTATCGCGGAGCGCATATTCCGCAATCACCTTATTTTTGGCCTTGCACAGGATTATGCCGATGCTCGGATGATCGTCTTTATGGCGCAGGAGGTCATCCACCGCCGAAAGATAAAAGTTCATCTTGCCAGCGTATTCTGGCTGAAATTCCCCAATCTTAAGCTCGATGACTACGAAACAGCGCAGGTGGAGATGATAAAATAGAAGGTCTATATAGAAATCCTCACCGCCGACCTCCAGATGGTACTGACTACCGACAAAGGCAAACCCGACGCCCAACTCAAGCAGGAAAGCCCTTATCTGCTCCAAGAGGGCCTTTTCCAGATCCCGTTCCTTTGCCTCCTCACCGATACTCAGGAAGTCGAAGACATACGGATCTTTCAAGACCTGCCGGGCAAGCTCGGATTGAGGCGTGGGTAGGGTGCGGTCGAAATTGGTAATGGCTTTTCCCTGCCGCCTGTAGAGACCGCTTTCTATCTGGTGGATAAGGATATCTCGTGACCAGCCGTGCTGGATGGTCTGTCGGATATACCATTCGCGCTGAGTCGATTCTTTTACATGGTCAAGAATACGGACATTATGCCCCCAGGGGATTTGTGCAACAACCTGTTGCACAAATTGTTTGTCCTGATATGTTTCGGCAAACGCCCGCATGTATTTGAGATTGCGTGGAGAAAATCCCTTCATATCAGGAAATGCACGGCGTAAATCACGGGCAAGGCGGTCAATGACTTTCGCACCCCATCCCTCTTTTTGTTGTCGGAGCAATATTTGCTGTCCAACATTCCAGTAGAGCTGGATCAATTCACTATTGGCTGCAAGACCTGCGCGGATCTGCGCGGCGCGAATCCGCGCTTTGAGGTCTTCGAGCAATTCAGCGTAGCTCGTTGATAGCAATTGTGCAGCAGCCTGTTGCACAATTTCAGATTTGGATTTTTTTGTTTTTCTTTTATCCGCCATACCCCAGTCTCTTCAGGTTCGCCTTTATAATCTTTTCCAGCCCCTCCGATTCCTTAAACTGCGCGCTCAGCTTTGCGGTAAGGCGCTTCATCTTCTCTTCAAACGGCTCGCCGTCATCCTCTACCTCTTCGGCTCCGACGTATCTGCCTGGCGTGAGGACGTGACCGTGACTATGTATCTCCTCGATTGTGGCGCTTTTGCAAAAGCCGGGGATATCTTCATACTTTCCGGCTTCCTTTTCACCTCGCCAGGCATGGTAGGTCTTACCTATCCGTTGAATCTCTTCATCGGACAATTCCCTGTGTGTTCTGTCTATCAAATAGCCCATTTTTCGGGCATCGATAAAGAGCGTCTGGCCGCGCCTGTCACGGAACTTGCCGTTTTTCTTACTACGGGCTACAAACCAGAGGCACACAGGAATCGGCGTTGTATAGAAGAGCTGTCCGGGTAGAGCTATCATGCAATCTACCAAGTCGGCTTCGATTATGTTCTTTCGTATCTCGCCTTCGCCGCTTGTATTTGAACTCATGGACCCGTTCGCAAGAACAAAACCGGCCACACCACTTGGGGAAAGATGGTAGATAAAGTGCTGAACCCAGGCAAAGTTCGCGTTGCCCACGGGAGGAGCGCCGTATTTCCATCTGACATCAGGAGCTCGCCTTTCCAGTCACTTATGTTAAAGGGAGGATTTGCAAGGATAAAGTCCGCCTTAAGGTCTTTATGGATATCCTGCCTGAAGCTGTCCGCATGGTGAGGCCCGATATTGCCGTCAATGCCTCTTATCGCAAGATTCATCTTGCACAGACGCCATGTCGTGGGGTTTGACTCCTGTCCGTAGATGGAGATATCCCCCTTCCTGCCCCCGTGGGCCTCGACGAACTTTTCCGATTGAACAAACATACCGCCCGAACCGCAACATGGGTCAAAGACACGACCCTTATAAGGCTCTATCATCTCTACCAGTATTTTTACGACGGACTGAGGAGTGTAAAACTCGCCACCACTTTTACCTTCAACTGCGGCAAAGCGTCCAAGGAAGTATTCATATACACGCCCAAGTATGTCTTTTGAGCGGCTCTCAGCATCGCCAAGGCCGATAGTGCCGATTAAATCGATGAGTTCGCCTAGGGTATGTTTATCAAGGGTCGGGCGTGCGTAGTCTTTGGGGAGGACTCCTTTAAGCTGGGAGTTTTCCTTTTCAATGGCAACCATCGCATCGTCAACGAGCTTGCCGATAGTTGGTTGTTTGGCGTTCGCCTGCAGATAAGACCAGCGGGCACCCTTCGGAACCCAGAAGATATTATCAGCGGTGTATTCGTCGCGGTCTTCAGGGTCGGCAAATTTATCTTCCATAAGCTTCTGATGCTTCTCTTCGAAGGCGTCTGATATGTATTTAAGGAAGATGAGGCCGAGGACTACATGCTTGTATTCCGAAGCATCCATATGGCCGCGCATCTTGTCAGCGGCCTGCCAGAGCTTTTCCTCAAAGCCGAGATTGCCGCCGTTGGGGGTCTTTTTGTCTTTTGTCTGACGTGCCATGAAAATCTTCCTTAATTAACGGTTTAATACATTTTAAATATATAAATTTTAAAGGAAAAGGGCAAGACAAAAAGGGCAGCAGTTGATGTCTTAACGGATAAATTTATACTGCCAGATACCGGAACGGCTCATACCTGTAAGAACCGGAGATATTATCGTCTAATGAGCAGAGGACCTTCAAAAGATAATGAATAATTGAATGCTTCAGATCGGGATGAAGAAAGGGCAATAAGGCTCATAAGAGGGTAATAAAAAGAGTAATTTAGATTTAGGCCTTGCCTTCTGATTTTAATTTGACAAAACACATAAAAATTGTAATTATTTTGATAAAATCAAACATGGAATTCAAATCGCGTAAATATGGAATTTATTTTTATTGTCATAGTTGCGATAGTATTCGGGATTCTTATTTGGTCTCTCCTTCTTAGAAATAAAAAGCCGAATCAATCTAAGACAACCTATAACAACGGAGCCCCTTCAACCCACAAAGCATCAAATACACTTCAAGACCCAATATGGGAGCGCCAGCATGAGGCCGAACCTTCTTTTACCATAACAGTTTCTACGAGTTATACCCCTGCCGAAAGATCAACTAATTTCTCACAGGATGTCTCGCCAGATTCCGTATGGACTCCGGCAGGCATGTATGTCGATGTTAAGGGCTATAAAATAAAAGAAGGTTTGCTTTATTTCGGAACAGGGTTGAAGAGCGTTGCAAAATGGGGTGTTGAGCCGGCTCTAATCAATCCTGATTTGCCAGTAGATAAAGGATCACCTGATAAAGAGGGACGGGATTTAAGATATTGGCCTTCTTATTCAGAAATAACGACTCAATCTCGCAGTGCTTACCTTGAATGGCTTGCAAATGGCAAGAAGAATCCTGATATAAATATCGGCTACGTCTTCCTTTATTACTATGGCCTGGAGCGCCGCCTGCTGTCTGATTTTGAAAAAAGCGAATCTGCTAGAAAAGAAGCCGACCTTATAGCAGCCGAAATTAGCCGGCTTCTTTCAATTTACGGCCATAATGCTTCGTTTAACAGATATGCTACAGGGCTTCTGAGCTTTGCACAAGCCAGAGGTTTAAAAACAAAATTTTACAAGAACCCTATTAACTTAGACATTGAATTAGACTATACAAGTTTTAAGATTGGTCTTGGGCAACTCGCCATAGATGGCATGCCACTGCCAGCGGACTGGGCTCTGGCATGGGTTGAAAACGACCCTGAAAACAGACTAAGGACGCCAGCATATCGTTGTAAAGAAGAGTTCAGGAGATTGTTCCTCATTCGCTATTCAGACGAAATTGGGGATGGACTGAAACTTAAACCTAACAAGACAAAGCTCAAGATCGGCTATCATCCAGCGAGTTCGGGATTGTCTGGGGCGGAAGAATATGAAATAAAAACCGACCTGCCTGATGTTACAGCCGTTACCGGACCTATTAAAAGATTGCGTGAGATCGCCAACTCTTGCGTCGATGAATTGGATGCATATAGCCGCTTTATAGGAAGATATCCTGATGAAAAAAGTTCGCATGAGGCGCTCGCTTTATTGCCGGACTGTCTATTAGACAAACATCAAAGCGAGGAGTTGAAAAACATCTTTGACTGGCTTGATAAAAATCTACCGCAAGAAACCGCAATATTTGATTTAAAAACCATTATCGGCCTTTTCCCTTCTTTTGCTACTGAAAAATTTACAAAGCGTGAATCGGTAGCTTTAGCCCAGCTACTTTCGAAGATAGGCATAGGCATCGAACCCGACGTAAGATTCGGTAGCTCTTTGCCGAAACCAGAACAAAAAGCAGTCCTGTTTAGAGTACAGAAAGATTCCGCCAATGCGCCAACTTCCGAGTACCTTGCTGCCGCAAGCATTCTTCACCTGTCGGCTGCGGTGGCAAATGCTGATGGGAGCATCTCTGTTGATGAGGAAAAACATCTGGAAGAGCACCTTGAATCCTTATTGCATTTGAGCATGGATGAAAAGGTGAGACTGAAAGCTTATACCAAATGTCTGCTCGCAGCGCCTCCTGGCATTACGGGAATTAAAAAGCGGATAGAACCTCTGGATGCAAATGAACGCGAGACCATTGGAAGATTTTTGGTGGGTATAGCCCAGAGTGACGGAAGCATAGACCCGAACGAAATAAAGTTATTGAGTAAAATCTATAATTTATTGGGGCTCAACGCCCAGGACCTGTACAGCCACGCTCATAAGGCTGCTATAGAACCTGTAACTGTAAAACCAAAGGAATCTGCGGAAAAGAAGTACGCTTTGCCGTCAGCCCCTGAGAAAAAAGCCGCTGTTTCCCTTGATATGGAAACCATCGAAGCAAAGCTTGCCGAGACAGCCGCCGTTTCTGCGCTCTTGAGTAATATCTTTGTCGAGGAAGATGAGGAAGCCTCTTCTACCGCTCGGGTTGAGACTTCCAAAAATATAAAAGAAAAGACGGTGGCCGGACTTGATGTAGAAAATTCCAGACTCATGTTAAAACTTGCCGGAAAAGATACATGGTCGAGAGAAGAACTTGAGAAAATTGCTGCAACAATGAATCTAATGCTTGACGGTGCTCTTGATAGCATCAATGACGCTTCTTATGAAACCTACGGGGAACCTTTCTTTGAAGGCGAAGACCCTATCGAGATTAATCCAACAATAGCCAGGGAGATTGCAGATGAAAATACGTCAAAGGGAACGTGACGCCATAATTCAGTCTCTAAGGGCCGGGGTTGTGCCGCGTCTTGGACAGCACCTGATACAAGTAGGTCGTGTTAAAGAGGTCGAAGCCCTCCTGAACGATATAAACAGGATAGCCGATAAAGGGTCTACGATAAGATTTGTTATTGGTGAATACGGCTCGGGAAAAACATTTTTTCTGAATTTAATAAGGGCTATCGCCCTTGAAAAGCGTCTCGTAACAGTCCACGCCGACTTGACCCCTGACAGGCGCATTCATGCGACAGGCGGCAAGGCTCGCTCGTTATACGCTGAACTAATGCGTAATATCGCCACAAGATCAAAACCGGAAGGTGGAGCCCTCCAAAGCATCGTCGAGAGGTTCGTAACCGAGTCTTTGAAAGAGGCTCGCTCGACAGGCAAAGGGCCTGAAATAATCATACATGAACGTCTCGCAGAGCTCACTGAGATGGTAGGCGGTTATGACTTCGCCCATGTCATTGCCGAATATTGGAAAGGGCATGACCAGGGGAACGAGCAGCTTAAATCGGATGCAATACGCTGGCTGAGGGCCGAGTTTTCCACTAAAACCGAAGCCAGAACCGCCCTTGGAGTAAGGACAATAATAGATGATGCTACAGTATATGACCATCTCAAACTTATGGCGAGATTCGTAAGACTTGCCGGATTCGAAGGTCTTCTTGTATGCATTGATGAGCTTGTAAATCTTTATAAGCTGTCAAACACACAGGCAAGGGGACCTGCCCCCATCTATAATGCCATTCGTAATTAGACTAATGCAGCCATTTTCTCCTGTTGAAGCCTTGCGAATTCATTCGGAGAAAGGTTTCCGAGTGAACTGTGCGGCCTATCCTCGTTATAGTCCCTGCGCCATTCATTAACAATCCTGCGTGCATGATCAAGTGAAAGAAACCAGTGCTGGTTGAGGCATTCGTCCCTGAGCCTTCCATTGAAGCTCTCAATATAGGCGTTGTCAACGGGTTTGCCTGGACGGGTGAAGTGCAGCTTCACCTTCTGCGTGTAGGCCCATGCATCCAGAGCATTGCTTATGAACTCAGGGCCGTTGTCAACCACTATGCTCTCAGGAAGCCCGCGTACAGACCCTACCTCGGTTAAAACAGCGGCAACCCGTTTGCCGCCAATCGACGTATCAATCTCGATCTTGAGGCTTTCTTTTGTAAACGTGTCCAGCATGGTAAGCAGCCGGAACTTCCTACCGTTATGCATGGTGTCCTGCACGAAATCCATGGCCCAGAGCTCATTGGGACGCGTCGCCTTCGGCAACTCAACCCTTACCTGAGCGGCTCTCTTTTTACGCTTACGGATCCGCAGTGAGAGACGTTCTTCTCTGTATATCCGCTCCGTGCGCTTATGATTGACAACAAGCCCTTCGCGCTTGAGAAATAAGTGTAGCCTCCGGCACCCAAAGCGCTTCTTTAAATCGGCAAGCTCTTTCATCCTCTTGCGAATCTGTTCATCCTGATCAGGTTGCGGCTGGTATCTGTAGGTGCTCCTGCCTATCCCGGTCAGGACGCTTGCTCGCCTTTGACTCAGCCCAAAGCTTTCAACGACAAACTGAGCCGCTGCCCGCCGCGCCTTGGGCTTTAGAAGTTTTTTGCAACGACAGCCTTCAGAGCCTGGTTATCGAGCGTGAGGTCGGCAACCAGATGCTTAAGGCGCCTGTTCTCGTCCTCAAGCGCCTTGAGACGCCGGACATCGCTTATTGCCATGCCGCCGTACTTGGCCTTCCAGTTGTAGTAGGTGGCGTCGCTCATCCCGTACTTGCGGCACAGGTCAGACACCGCGATACCGGCCTCCCCCTCCTTCAAAATCCCTACAATCTGCTCCTCCGTGTACCGGCTCTTCTTCATACCCAGCCTCCTTGTTTAGAATGTTTTATTACGACCCCATTCTAATTACAAGTGGCACAGTTTACGGGGGGCAGGTCCAAGGAACTCGAATTATGAACAGATACTGCGCATATTGAATGACTGCCTGCAAGGAACTGCGGCCAGTCTTGGTATAATCATGGGCGGAACCCCTGAATTTTTGATGGATACGAGGAGGGGCCTCTACAGTTATCAGGCTCTTCAGAGCAGGCTTGCTGAAAATACCTTTGCGGTCAAGGGCCTCACCGATTACAGCGGCCCGGTATTAAGACTCGACAACTTGACCCAAGAGGACTTCTATATACTGACAGGGAAACTCAGACATGTGTTCGCATTTGGCGACATTTCGGCATATCTTCTCCCCGATGAAGGCCTTAAGGCGTTCATGGAGCACTGCTCAAAACGCATCGGAGACGCCTATTTCCGCACACCTCGCACCACGATCACTTCGTTCATCAATCTATTAGCTGTTTTAGAACAAAATAGAGATGCAAAATGGCAAGACCTGCTTGGCACAGTAGAGATTCGCCCTGATACAATGCCGGACCTTAGTTTTTTTGAAGAGGAATCAGAAAATCCTGAAACCACCGCTGATTTGACCAAAATAGACAATAGAGATGATGATCTCGCCAAGTTCAAACTTTGATGGAAAACATCGAGCAGACAAAAGCGTTCTATCTTCTTGACGAGAAGATTCAGCGATGGATATGGCAGCAAGGCTGGACAGAGCTGCGCGAAGCCCAGGAAGAGGCCATTCAACCCATACTGGAAGGCAAAACAGATGTAATAATAGCCGCTGCAACGGCAAGCGGCAAGACCGAAGCAGCATTCCTTCCAATTTGCTCAAGGCTTCTTAAAACAGATAACTTTGAAGCCTCTATACTTTATATTAGTCCGCTAAAAGCCCTAATTAATGACCAGTTTTCCAGGATTAGCGACCTTTGCAAGGAGCTCGACATAAAAGTTTATCCATGGCATGGTGACATAGGCTCTGGCAGAAAAAAGGGCTTTGTAAAAGAGCCTGCGGGAATTTTACTTATTACTCCCGAATCTCTTGAAGCTATATTCGTAAACTACGGGCATGATGTTAAAAGGATTTTCAGCAGACTTTTATATGTCATAGTTGATGAACTCCATTCATTCATCGGTTCTGAAAGAGGCATACAACTGCAGTCATTACTACACCGCGTTGAAATCGCCATAAGACGCAGGGTTCCTAGGATCGGCCTGAGCGCTACAATAGGTGATATGTTGCTTGCGGCTGAATTCTTAAGGCCAGGACAAGGTAAAGATGTCAGGATGATTGTTTCACGTTCAAGCGGCCAGGAATTGAAATTGCTTCTAAAAGGCTATGTCGAAAAAGAGATTAAGATTGACGAAAATTCAAATGAATTAAAGGAAGATACTTTTGATGATTCATCCGTTGAGTCTTCCATTGCAGAGTCGCTTTTTAAAACCCTACGTGGCACCAGTAATCTCATTTTCGCGAATAGACGCGCCAGTGTAGAGACATATTCTGACAATTTACGCGGGATGTGTGAGGAAAACAGGGTCCCAAATGAATTCTGGCCTCACCATGGGAGTTTATCAAAGGAATTACGCGAAGAAGCCGAGTCGGCCATAAAGGACAAATCCCGTCCCGTCAGTATAGTATGCACTTCTACTTTGGAGATGGGAATCGATATAGGCTCAGTTACCAGCATAGCCCAGATTGGCGTTTCTCCATCCGTTGCCAGCATGAGGCAGCGTCTCGGCCGTTCAGGCAGACGCGGAGACCCGGCGATTCTTCGAATTTATATTACTGAGCAGGAGATTACTAATAGTACCCCTCTCCAGGACACTTTAAGAGCCAATCTTGTTCAATCCATTGCGATGGTTAGACTGTTACTTTTAAAATGGTATGAGCCTCCGCCAGCAAAATCATTCCATCTCTCGACCCTGATTCAACAAATATTATCTCTCATCGCTCAATATGGAGGTGTTACCGCCTCTCAGGCCTGGGACTTACTTTGCAATAATGGACCATTCGATTTACTAAATAAGAAACAGTTCATCGAGCTTTTAAGATGCATGGGGAATGAGGGCCTTCTTGCACAGACAAACGATGGGCTGCTGCTGCATGGAAGACTTGGTGAGAAGATTGTCAATCATTATTCTTTTTATACTGCGTTTATAACGCCTGAGGAATACAGACTCATAACAAGAGGAAAAACTTTAGGGACGCTGCCAATAGACCGACCACTAAGCGAAGGTTCACTTTTGATATTCGGGGGCAGGCGTTGGGAGGTTACTGGTATCGATCAGCAAAAGAAAATAATTGAGTTGATACCAGCCAAGGGTGGGCGGCCACCTTCATTCGGTGGTCAAGCCGGATGGGTGCATGACAGTATCCGTCAGGAGATGTATAAGATCTATACAGAAAATGACATCCCCGTTTTTCTGGATCCAACAGCAAAGGAGCTTCTTGGAGAGGCAAGGTATTACTTCAATCGATACGGATTGGAGAATAAGCATATACTCCAAAATGGAAAAAATTTGCTTTTCTTTTGCTGGAGAGGGGATAAGGTTATGGATACAATAACAGCCTTGCTTAGAAATAACGGCATTAAAGCAGAAAATGACGGGATAGCTATAACGGTTCTTGATACGACCGAAGAAGAACTCACGGGCTATCTGAAAAACGTAGCAAAAGAATCAATAGAGGCATTGGAGCTGGCAAGGACGATCAAAAATAAACCCTCTGCAAAATACGATAATTTTCTCTCTGAAGATCTTATGTGCGCAGACTATCTCTCATCAAAGATGGATTTAGAAGGAGCGCAGTACATGCTTAAACAAATAATAGGTGCTCACTAGTCGTTGGTGCACATCTATCTCAGAAATTAGTGATATAAACACCGTTGTCGTAATGCTATGTCGGACAAGGCGTCAGTCATTGTCTTATTACAATTACCATTCAACTCCTATTCTGCCTTCTCATATTCTCGATGGCCTTGGTTAAGTCGGGAATTTCAGGCTTCTTGCTCCATTCATCCCAGAAATCAATTGTCGCACTGAGCGGCTTCTCTTTGGGGGGATGAATCCGGATTCTGCTCGGTAACAACACGGCGTCACCCACAATCAGCGCCTCGCCAACATCCAGAATGGGCAGCGTGTCCATCAGTCCTTCAAGACTTTCCGGCATGAACCTCTTGACCGTGGCCTGGTCGTCGCCGTTGGTTAGGCGCAAGGCGACGACATTGTTGCATTGGCTCAGTATGGTTGTGCTCACATCGGAAGGCTGCTGACTGACAATTAGCAATGAGACGCCATACTTCCGGCCTTCCTTCGCGATCTTCTCAAAGTTTTCGATTGCACGCTGCTCAACGGGGTTTCGTCCGTCCTTCTTAGGTAGATAGAGATGCGCCTCGTCGCAGACAAAAGCCATAGGCTTGCGTTTGCCACGGTCCGTCCAGAATTGCACCTGATAGATGATGCGGGCCACGAGTCCAACAATCACAGGCAGGATGTCCGCAGGAACCTCGGAGAAGTCAATGACCTTGATTTGGGCGTTGGATTCGGAATAGTCCATCAGCCGCTTCATCGTAGCGGCCATGGCGTCGTATTCATATTCCGAATCCGGAGCCTGAAACAAAAAACCATAGCGCTTGTCACCAATCTTGCTGTTCAAGCGAACAAGCAATCGACTAAACTGGCCATAGAATGGCCCCTGCTTATCCTTTCCGCTAGAGCCAGAAACCATCTCTTTATTCAAGCGATCCAATTCTGCGAGCACATCGCTAATCTTAAATGGAACTGGACTATCGAGAGTGAAGGCATTCAGTACTTCATTCTTCTTTAACGTTTCCAGCGTCTTCTTCTTCTCAGCGACCACCGTATCCTGAAATGCCATGACCTGATTGTGTGCGCTGAATTCACTGCGGTCAATAAACATGGCCTGCATCTCCTCGGCGTTGAGGAGGCAGTAAGGCAAAAACAGCAATGAGGGATCAGCCTTGCCCAATTCCTCAGGGCCTGGGATACGCAAATGCCGTGCATAGGTGAGTTCCCGATATTCCCCATGCAGGTCGAACACGATCAAGTTGGCCGATGGGAGTTTTGCTGCTTGTTCGAGAATAGCAGCAACCGTCCAAGATTTACCGGAACCGGTACTACCCAAAAGAGACGCATGACGCTGGAAAAGTTTGTTGCCATCCAGATAGGCAGTTGCGGTTTCATCTATCGTGTATCGGCCCATCTCCAGCGAATGGTCCGTCTTTCCTGCAACCGAGAGCAAACTCATAAAGGCTTGCAGTTGAGCATCCCGCAGAATATGGCATGTGCCATCAATCTCTGGAACCTGAACAAGCGATCGTGAGAAAAGAGGTCTGCTGTCAGTGGATAATCTCACCGTGCCAACCAGAGTCAATCTAACTGTATTTAGGACGATTTCTCGTGAAAGGGACCGAGAGGTTGTCTCATCCGCTCCTTCCATTTCCAGTTCATCATCCTCTTCGAGAACAGGCGTTTTGATCACCTTATCAATGATGCCAATCAGCCATTCTTCAATCGCTCCAGGCAATGCAAGAGCGACCAGTTGTCCGACTCGCGCCTTTCTCAAGTCCTCATCACTGTTCACTTGGATGTCTACCCTACGCGTGTCCACTGCGCGAACTTTTCCAAGAGAATGAGACTTATCAAAATTAAAAATTGCCATGTTTAGCCTCCAAGAATATGCGTTGTAAACTCGCTTATCTCCCAAAGTCTTTTGTCAGGAAGGTTCAGCCAGTCAGAATACTTCTTATTAAAAACTCGCGTGCCTTCGCAGCTTGCATCTTGTGATTTACAGACTATCCAGAGATTGGCGGCATCTGACAGCAACGATTCAATGCGTGAATTGCAGTCCCGAGTGATAATCAACCCTTTGCAGCTTTGGGTAACCAGCTTTCGTCTGATGTATTCCTCAAGATGTTTGTCATTGAAACCGTACCCTAGAAACAGGAAGTGGTTTTCCCTATCAATCGCGGCATCAGCAGCTTTCAATAATTCCTGCCGGTAGCATTGAAGCATTTCGTATTTTGACAAGCCCGGCGTTATCATCACGCGCTGAGCAAAATCAGGTGGTCCCCACGTCCAAGCGTTGTTTTCGATGACTGCGCTTCTGTGGAAAAAGTAATTCAGGGAACCATGAACCTTATACAGGCGAACATGCTTCCGATGCTTATAGACCGCCTTGCGTTTCCTTCGTTGATTAACATACCTCCGCAAGAGCAAAGCCCTATCGACAGCATGCCAATCCATATTTTTTTCAACTCCGCCGAAGAATCCATTGGTGTATGCAATACGTGCGGAATCACATGCGTATTCAAAAAGCATGTCATAATTCGGCGTTAGAGCGTGAAGAATACGGTCGCTTTCCGGAAGTGAATCAACAATTTTTTTCAAGAACTGGGTCGCTGGCCACTTGACTTCGCCTTTGGCGATGCGAAAAGCACATTCACGATCAACTGTTGCAACAAAAGCTCCCGTAACCTCGGTAATCGTTTTCAGCAAATCTTGTTCGCTGATTTCATTGAGTGCCGATTCTAAATCCGAACCAGTCTGAAGCGCAATTTCAACACGTTTCCATTCCTTTGCCTGTGCAACAGGCAAAGGACGAGTCTTGATTTCAGCAATAAGGGCATCTTTCAGGGCGGGCATACCCAAACGCATGTCCAAGGAGCAAGACATCCCTGTCCCAAAGAAAAGAAATGGTTTCTCACGGAAGAAGTTCCGTAAGCCCTCAATCGCTATGTCTTCTGTTAATGTTTCCAAGGTCATCTCATTCTCTCAAATGTGATCGTGGCTAAGTTGTCCTCCGTAGAACTTGTACAGTTACTTTTGTAGTCTATTTAGGCAAACACACCTAGTAAACTCCCTCTTCACTTTTCATCGACTATTTCAAATAAATCCTGTATCGAGCAATTGAAGTAGCGGCAGAGTTTTTCCATGACGTCGAACTCGATTCTTTTGGCGTTTTCGAAATAGAGAAGAGTGAGCATATTTCGGTGAATGCCTGTTGTCCGGGCAAGCTCGGCGATTTTGATCTTCCGTTCGCCCATGAATCTTGAAAGATGGCATTTAATCATTTTGGGAAATTACTCCATATTGCGATGAGTTAGGCGGATTTTATAACATCAATCCTTTTTATGCAATAGAAAGATTTTTCATGTTAAATGACATTTTATCATTGACAACTATATTTTATATGGTATAAAGCTATTCTTAATACAATAATTGCATTTAGAACGAAGGAGTGGTGTTGATATGGATATATTATTGGTAGTAGGTGTTATTGTCGGGATTTTCCTTCTTTCCTCCCTCATCTTTCGGAAGCGTACTTCATTGGACGAGCTCGACAGAGATATTCATGAACTCCGGAGCAGTATAACCGTCGTGACTTCGAGCAGTCTGCCTGACAGGAATATCAAAGGAGCCCTTGGGACCGTAACCGGCATCTCTGAAACGGCTGCGTCGACCGACAGAGGATTCAGGAAGGCTGAAAAAGAAGCGCTGGCTGACATCATGCGCCAGGGGATTAAGTTGGGCGCAAACGCCATCGTCGATCTCAAGATGACCACTGGAAGCTATGAGCAGCAGGGCTCACAATGGATGGTCTCGAAGGTCGTATATTACGGGACGGCAGTTAGGGTTTAAAACATCAGAAGCAGACCAGGCAGAGAAAGGGCAATAAGGATTATAGAGGGTAATAAACAGGGTAATTTACGTTTAGGTCCACCTTCTGATTTCCTAATGATTAAGAACTGGCCGTCACCCGAAGGCCCCTTACAAAGAAAACTTGACATAAACTTTACATAAAGCTATATTCCAAAACATGTATAAGCTGCGTTTCGATATAAGCCCAAGGCTCTTAAGCTTGGTTACGCAGGCAGCTGAAATCCGGGCCTGGATCAACTCGGCTGTGGTGGACGCTCCGTGGCTGCCGATCCTTCAGCGCGAGACTGCTGCGAGATTAGCCCATTCTTCGACGGCCATCGGAGGGGAACCCACTGACGCTTCCGGAGGTGGAGGCTCTCGCTCGCGGAGAAGAAATCGGTGCGAAAGCTAAGGATAAACAGGAGATACTCAACGCCCTTACAGCCATGAACTGGGTCTGGAACAGAAAGGCCGAGACCCCCATAAAGGAGTCTGACCTTTTGCGCCTTCACCGGGTACTCACGCGCAAAGTCCTGCCAGATGTGCAGTCCGGGCATTACAAGACCCGTCAAAACAAAATAGTCGACCACAGAGGCATAACTATCTATACTCCCCCTCCGCCGGATAAGGCCCGCCCGTTCACACTGGAGCTGCTCGATTGGATAAATTTCAGGGAAGCGGAAGCCTTGCATCCTGTTATTGCATGCGCAATAGCTCATCACCGCCTTGTCTCAATACATCCCTTTTCTGACGGCAACGGACGCATCTCGAGAGCGCTCGCAATATGGCTCCTTTACTCAAGAGGCTTTGATACCCATCATCTCTTCGCCCTCGACGAGTACTTCGAGCGGGAGAGGCAGCTTTATTATCGGAAAATCCAGCAGGCAAGGGACCTTGACGAAGATCTAAGCTACTGGCTCGAATATGTCGCAGAAGGGGTAGTTGAGACCTTAAATACGGTAAAGGAACGCGTACTTTCGCTCAGGATAGCTATTGTTGCTCCTCGAATGGTGCTTACAAAGCGGCAGGAAGACATCTTAAGATTCTTAAGAGATAAGGGACGCGTCAAAGCTCCTGAAATAGAAAAGGCATTCTCCCTTACAAGGGCGCGCGTAAGCCAGATTATCAAACCACTCGTAGAAACAGGGCTCGTAATCCGGGAGGGCCAGACCAGGGCTACGATGTATCGACTGCCGTAAGCCCTTTATATAAGCAAGAGTCCCCCCGACGCTAGCATTTTTGATTAAAGCGAGTGGATTCGAGGATAATTTATTCTGATTGATGGCGAGATTCACTATGCGCATTTCAAGACTGGCCAGACCTTGTCTGACCTTTTTCATAGTTAAAATAATCGCGCTTAAGGATGGACAGGCACTGAATCTTTGAGCAGATGTTTGGCCATTAATCTTCGGCGGCCACCTTCTTTTAATAGAAGACTAAAATTGCACTGAGCCGCTGAATTATACTGAGCATTCCAAATGACTGTTTAAAGGACGACTCCAATCGCGCACTCCTTTTTTAAAAAAAAATTTCTCAAAGGGAGAGTTGTAAGAGAGCTGTTATTACTCATCATCCCAAGCCATGGCCTTAGCGATTCTTGCAGCATCTTCTTTTGACCTGCCGCGTGCAACGAGAGAGGCAAATATCTCGAACTCGTTCTCTTCGATGGTTTTGCAATGGTCAGTATCGATTATAACGACGTCCTTCGGCTGAAGAGTGTTCAAGACATCTTCGAGCATTTTGTCTTCAATATCGACTTCAGGGGTTTTGCATTCGATACCCATCTGAACCTCCTCCAGCTTATTCCTGAATGATATTACCTTCGTTATCGGAATTCAAGCCGTCGCTCAAAGTAGAGCGGGTTTTTATGGTTAACTTAGTCAATATTGTTTGGTAAAGGCAGCTATGGGAGAAGGTCGAACTCTTAGATAAAAAACCTGGGCAGACGGTTTTACTTTTTTATAGCTCGGTCAATACTTTACTCTCCAGTATCCGTCGAACAAGATCTTTGAGCTCCTTCGGCTCCAAAGGCTTTTCCAGAAATCTCAGATTATTTTTCCTGAAAAAGGAGAAATAATCCTCCTCACAAGACCCGGTAAAAAATATAATCCTCTCTTTTATCCCGGAAAGGGTCTTTACAGCCTCTTTATAAAAGTCCATGCCGTTCATGACAGGCATATTCATATCGACGATGAATACGTCATAGGATGTAACAGCGCTCTTCCCAAGGGCTTCCCTGCCATTTCTGGCGTATTCCACTGCGCCTTCTTCCGCAAGGATTATCCTGAGCGCTTTGCCTATCAGCTCCTCATCATCGACCACGAGGATTTTTCTACGCACATCTTCCATGTTTTTATCCATAGCGCGAACCAAATGGATTATACTGCGCTGGCTTTAAAAACAAAACCCAATCTCTCAGACCCTCCAGATCATGTCCTACAGGCACATTTATATCTAAAAAACCACATCAATAAGAATATTTTATACCTGTTGGGAATTCTTTTGTCAATAAAAAGTTCCCAACAGGATATTCATTTTTATTCAAAAAAAGGTAAATATCAAGGATATGAAAATGCACGAAAAAAGGTTGATTGGGCTCAGGATCAAGGAGCTTCGGAAAAACAAGGGCCTATCCCAGGAAGAACTTGCAGCAAAGGCCGAGACAAGCCCTAATTACCTCAGCCGCATGGAGAGGGGTACAGAAAATCCTACCCTGGAGATGCTTATAAAGATTTCAAGGTCGCTGGGTGTAGAGATGTGGGAACTTTTTGACTTTGGGCATGAAGGGAGTCAGAAAGAAATAAAGGAATCCCTGATGAAATTTATCAAGGAAGCTGATGAAGAAAAAATCAAGCTCACTGTGAAAGTTCTAAGAGCCATGTTAAGGTAATATCGTGGTCTGCTTCGAACTATCTGGCAACTCCACCCTTTAACCTCTGCTCTGGGGATATCGCCCCCTTTCTTTCTGCATGCCTTGACAGTTCCGCATCGGGTTACTTGCCTCAAAGCAGCTAAAATTATGGTCCAGTCCCGATAAATCATGTAAATTAGTAGGGCTTTTAAATGCCAGAAAAAATACGGATTACCAGAAGAGAACTATACGAGCAGGTTTGGACTGAGCCCATGACCCGGCTCGCCAAAAAATATAGAATATCAGATGTAGGGCTCAGGAAAAGGTGTCTTAAGTTGAATATCCCCGTATCCCCAATCGGCTATTGGCAGAAAAAGGAGTTCGGAAAAGCTGCTCCTCCCCCTCCCTTGCCGCCCTTTGATGGAAACGAAGATATTGAATTCCATATAGAGTTGGAGAAAGAGAATAACCGCCCCATTGACGAGGAGCAATATAAGGAAGCCGAAGATAGAATAGCTTTCGAAAGGGACGATGCAAATCGAATAAATGTGTCTTCCACCCTTAGGTCTCCGCACCCACTCGTTGCTCAAACCCTGGAGTATTTTAAAAACTTAGAACCTTCTCGATTTAGTTCCGACAAAGGTCTTTTGAACGGTTACGGCGATAAGTGCCTTAATATGCGTGTCAGCAAGGAAAGCTTACCCCGCGCATTACGCATCATGAACGCCTTGATCAAAGCATGCGAAGCAAGAGGCTTCCGTATCTCCGTTGTGACTGAAGACCAATACGCCTATCGTAAATCTTATAAGACCTGTGTGTATGTTCTTGGAGAGACCATAGAGTTCGGTTTGCGGGAGTTTCTCAAGCAAACAAAGCGAAAACTTTCGCCAGCCGAAAGAAAAGACAGGCCTTGGGCTAATGAGTTCGAATTCAGCCACAATCCTTCCGGAAGGCTTACGTTTGAGATTAAAACATGGGGATGTCTCCGGACGAATTGGGCTGATTCCGAAAAGAAAAAACTTGAGGACTGTCTTAATGACTTCATAGTGGGACTTATAAAGAATGCTGTAGAGCTAAGGACGAGAGCTATCGAAAGGGAACAGGAGGCGCGCAGAAGAGAGGAGCAGCAACGCCGTCAGGAGGAGATCGCCAGACGAAAGCGGGAGGAGGAAGCTCGTCTTCAAAGACTCCTGAATCAAACAGAGAATTGGCACAGGAGCAAACAGATTCGGGAATACATCCAGGCAGTAAAAGAAGATGCCGTCCGGAAGAACGGCGGCATTGAACCTGGAAGCGAACTCGACAAATGGCTTACCTGGGCGAACCAACAGGCAGACCGCCTTGATCCTTTAATGGAGAGCCGGCCTTCGATTCCTGATAAGGATGAATTGTGAATGGTAAAACAGCCGCCGATATGTCTTTCAAACGCCTAAGTGGCTCTTAAGAAAAAATCGCAGACAGCGTCTGCGTAAACCATAAAGATATTCTCATATAGTCCAGACTTGACCATGTTGCCGATTTAGCTACAATGGTTGCTAAAAAAGCGACATGATGAATCTTCCGTATTGAAGACTTTAAAGCAAAAGTCTTTATGCTACTCAATGATGAATCATAGGCAACCAACAAAACCGACCTTGGTTGAATATTCCAAAACATATTGGTGAGGGGCGCATGAAAGCAGGCAGAAACGACCCATGTCCCTGCGGAAGCGGCAAGAAGTTCAAGAAGTGCTGTATATCTGGACAGGCCACCAAGACGCTACTCCCAGGAGCTCAGGAAGTAGCAGAGGAAATCCGGAAGGAATTCGCTGACCGCCCGGCAGCCTCTCTCGCTGAGGCGCAGGCGGTTGCCAATCGCGTCATGGAACGCAGGAACCGGACACCCCTCGTTGAATTCTCCGGCCTGTCGCCCGAGCAGATGCACAGGTTTCTGGATTTTCCTTTTTCCTCTCCGGACATTGCCTCCTTTGCCGAAGAACTGGACCGTCAGTCTGAAGCGCCTGTCATGAAACTCTTTTCTTTCCTTGCCGATGCTATAGGCACGGACGGACTTAAGGCCACTGCAAAGGGTAACCTACCACGGCAGTTCTGTCAGGAAGCGGCCCAGGCCTATTGGGAGGCATATCCGGATAAGGCTCTCTTGGGCGGGATAAACACAGAGCCTGACTTTTTTGACTTACACACCGTTAGGATTGTGGCCGGTATGGCCGGGCTTATCAGAAAGTACAAAGACAGGTTTATCCTCACAAAAAAGTGCCGCCTTGCTATGGAAAAGGACATGGGCGGCGTTTACCTGGAGATCTTCAAGACTTATACCCAGACGTTCAACTGGGCGTACCGCGACCGCTACCCGGACCTTGCCATCGTGCAACGCTCATTCCTCTACACTCTTTATCTACTCCATAAGTATGGCGGTGAGTTCAGACCGCCGGAATTCTATAAGGAGAAGTTTATTCAGGCCTTTCCCATGGCCCTTGCGGAAGTCCCTGACCGCCCCTACGCGACCAGCGAGAAAACCGTCGGCAGGTGTTACGCTTTCCGCAGTCTTGAGGGCTTCGCCGAGTTTTTCGGACTAGTCGAGGTAAAGGTCCTTTCCAAGGAGTTCTTGGCGAGAAAGTATGAAATAAAGAAAAGTCCGCTCCTTGACGCCCTTGTAACTTTCCGGGTATGACCTTCTTAATAAGACCATTGACCGTTAAAACAGCACCTTGAATAACATCTCTGCTGCCGGCTTCCCTCTATACGAAAATCCGCCACCTCAGAAGCATACCGCTGAACCATCAAAACGCCAAACGCACCAAACGCGCTGAAGGGAGCGGCCTTAACCCTCTCCGGTCTCCGAACCTGCAAATCTCTCCGGGTGTCTACGATGTCTTGTTCTCATCCTCTGTTTGACGCGCTGAGCAATTTTTATAAGCGAAGGAATCATATTTGGATCGATCCCGAAGACCTGACAGCACATATAGGCCACCCCCACCGGGGTCCTCTTCATGTCTTCCGTAAAGGCTTCTTCCATCCAGTTGTTAATTTTGAGCAATTTGCTCTCGGGATATACCAAGTGGCTGACCCATTCAAACCGCTTAAGCCGCTCTTCTTCGCTAAAACATTCGAACAGGGTTTCAATAAAGTGCCTCTGGTACGCCTCTTCAAGACGGCTTACATGTCCCGCTAGACGCGCCACCCTTTCCTTGAGACTGGTTCTCATATCAATCCTCCCTTACTGTACGCCCCTCAATCGCCGGGCGGCTCTTTCATCTGCAGCATACATTGAAACTGTCCTTTCAAGCCGAGACAAAGACACAACGCGCTGAACCACTGAACCACCAAAGAGCACCAAACGCGCCAAACCGCCGAAGAACTCGTTATATTTTTTCCGCCTCCCTCAAATCCGCGAACTTCTCCGGGTGTAGGCGCCTTCTCGCACGAACCCTCAGTTTGACCCTCTGTGCCGTCTTTATGAGGAACGGCAGCATCTTTGGGTTGATCCTGAAGTAGGTGACGGCTACATAGGCTGTCTTTCTGGGGGTCTTGTTCATATCCCGCCTGAACTGCCCTTCCATCCACCTTTCCACCTTGCTCCATTTGGTCTTGGGATAGGCACAACGGCAAACCCCACTGAAATAATCTGAACCGCTCTTTTTCATCAAACGCACCGAAAAGGCCTTCAACAAAAGCCTGCCGTGACGACTCATCAAGCTCGGCTATAGTCAGAACCAACGCTGCAATTTTTGTGTTTACCATACCATCCTCCGTGATAGATGATTTGGAACAAAGACGCGCTGAAGGAGGCCAAAAATCATTTTTCGCGGCGTCCCGGCCATTTTTTATACAGTCAACATATAAAGTAGTTATATGTTATGTCGTTAAAAACTTGATAAAATCTGTCTTTGAACGCACTACCGCCTTTGAGAAAGAATTCCTCAAAAAACGGTTTCGGCCAAAGCCTACTGAAAAGTCTGGTTGCCATACGCAACTTCAGACGGAGACTCAAGCTCCATATATGTATTACCGCGGACGATCGAAATTGAGATGGTTGCTGGCAGAAAATCTTAGAACTGCGGGAAGGGAGATTCGAATCAAATGCTTTGTAAGATTTGAAAATCGGTCAAGTCAGTCCGTATCGTTTTCCTGGCCGAGGTGTTCAACAGTTCTTTTCTACTTTTTAATAAAATCACATGAGCAGATGCTCTCTACCATTCAGGAACAAAGCTTTCATGCCTGTTTTAGTTACACTGTTTCAATAATGTGACGAGAAATGGGCTAAATTTGTCCCTTTTAATAATTTTCGCCTTCATTCTTTGAGGGAAATGGCCCAAATTTGGGCCATTTCTTCGAGAGGGGCCTGAACAAAAAAGACCAAACTGGGGCCATGAGAACCTAACATCTTGACATATCAGTAAAAAACAGCAGAATAAAATTAAGCCTTTAGGAAAATCATTATTCAAAAAAACTAAATGGAGCCTATGTACCGTTTAGACAAAATTGAAAAAACAATACAAGATTCCGTCCGAAAATTCTCTTTGGATAATATTTTACTAGCTGCCCATAGGGCCATTAAGGGTCAAAATGAATCATCAACATACAAAATTTCAGATGAGGCCGGTAGAATAGAACCTTTTGTTGCTGCTGGCATTTGCTCATTTGCGATTAGGTTTTCGAACGTATATCGCCATGCAGATAAGCAATTAACATTATTAGATTTTAATCAACTGTATGATTTGGTTTTAGGTTATCTGACGACAGATCCTATAACAACAGACGAAGAATCAGCCAATGTCTTTTATAATTCAAACCCGGTTTTTTTAATATTGCGAATTATCGCGAGCCAATTCCCATTCAAAGTTAACACGTTTGGTTCTACAGGCCAGCCACTCCTTCTTTTTGGTGAACTTCCCAATATAATCAGAGACAAGGAAGGAGTGCCAAAATTTGATTTTTATGAAGCATTTCAAAAACTAACTGGCTTGTCTATTCATGATTTTCTGTCAGGCTGTTTTGTTACTTGGTCTGCTGCACTTTCTCAAAACACCTCAGGAATAACTCGTGAGTATTTTGAAAAAGCAAGAAGGCAAGGAATAAAAATTCTTAATGATGAAGGTATCTTAATGCTACTTGAATCTATTTCCGCTGACCCTGAAAGCTTTAGAAAAAAGTATGAAGAAATGAAGCAAGCTGACCGTCGGTTCAGGATTTACGATTTCAATCCACTTTTAACGTACCCTCTAATAAGACCATGGCGATTTTATCAGAACAAGTCGATGGCCCTAGACCGAATGATTGCTCCGTTGCCAGATCTTGTTGCCTATCGTGCTTCAACAGGTATTTTTTATGAGATGTTCAATAACTACAAGGAGCAATTCTCTGATTATTTTGGTTACCTTTTTGAAGCATATATAGGTCGCCTCTTAGAGGTTTCAGTTACATCTCAAAATTTAATTTCAGAGGCTGCTTTACGTAGTACTTACCCGGAAAGTTTAGGGAAAGCGCCTGATTGGATAGTTTTAGATGGTTCAACAGCAATTCTAATTGAAAGCAAATCTACTCGATTTTCATTAAAAGCACTTTCTACCGGCGCAGTTGATTCTATCGATTACAGTTTAAAGCAAGTTCTTAAAGGTTTAAAACAATTATATGAAGTTAGACAAAAAGCGATTGCAAAGACCAAAGGACTTGAACGATTACATCATTGTACGGAATTCAAGCCATTGCTGGTCACTTTCGAGCCACTTTATCTTGTAAATTCTCAACTTTTCAGAAAACATATTGATAGGCTTCTTTCTCTCGAAGGCATAAAAAATCTTCCATGGCATATATTATCAATAAAAGAGTTCGAGTTACTTCAAACCCATTTTAAGGCTGGGATATCATTTGCCGATGTTCTTTCAAAGACAGAAATTATGTCCTTTAACGAGATACTTAAATACGTTCAAGAGAAGACCGGGCTAACATATAAAGATTCTTTTCTTTATCAAAAAGATCTCGAAATGCATGAAAAGCTAGGCATAAATGATCTCTAAAATTCTGCCAATATTCCTGGATTTGCTCAGATGAATAATGTCCATGGTGGTCTAATAGCTCCGTCCTATCGATGTCGAGTCGACTTTCAAGTCACAACTTATCCTTTAACGAGCAAGTGGACTAAAAGGAACAATCCGTCCATTGTTAGAAGTTGACACATCCAGACGGCTCCCATTTAGCTTGCCGTTAGAAGTTGACTCAAAAGGGACATCATCATGTCCCTTTCCAGTCTAAAATTGACTTCAAAGGGACATTCGCGTGTCCCTTTGTGGTCAAGATGGCATGTTAAGCGGACATCAATTCCCCTGCGCTCTTATAAATGGACTCAAAAGGGACATTTGTCCGCTTTTCAATCCAAATTTGACTCTAAGAGGACATTTGTCCGTTTTTGGTCAACTTGGCACATCAGGCGGACACCATGACCGCATAGTGGACTCGAAGACGACATCTTCATGTCGCTTTCCAGTCTACAGTTGACCCCGAAGCGACATCCCCATGTCGTTTTTAAGTCCATTTGGCACTTCGAGCGGACGTCATGTTGCTTGTCAGTGGACTGAAAAGGGACATTAGGTCCCCTTTCAGTCTAAAATGGACTCTAAAGGGACATCATGTCCCTTTTTGGTCTATTTGGCACTTCAAGCGGACGCCTTACTGCTTGCCGGTCTAAGTGGACTCAAAACGACATCCTCATTCTCACGTCGCTTTCAGTCAAAAATTGACTCAAAAACGACATTGCCATCAAAACGTCGCTTTCCGGTCAATTTGGCTCTTTAAGCGGACCTTGGTCTCGTTTCCACTCGGCGATATGCTCTCTTGAGAATACCCCGCGCCCTTCTTTACTCAGCCTCCCTTTTTGCGCCAGCCGGCGCACATGCCTAGTGCTTACGCCAAGCACTTTAGCGACCTCCTTGGTGCGAAGGGTCTTCTTATTGTAGAGCTCGTCCCGAACCCTGCCCAGAAGATCGACTACATAATCCGTTATGGAACGAAATATTTCTCGCGTTGGTATGCCTCCAGCACACCTTATATCAAGCCAAGCCTTCAGCCTGTCGGCCTCAGCCTTGGCACCGCTCATTAGCAACGCCATTCTCTGGTTTTGGAAAGGCTTATAATCAAAATCCTTCAGGCACTCTCTTGCTGCTTTCCGCCACTTCCTGTAGGCCGCCCTCCTCGAAAACCCGATTACTTGCATCAGTTTGAGATACTCGCGCTTGGTAACGATATCGCAGAGGCAAAGATGTTTTACCTCCGTGTTCGACAGCTTATAAGTCCTGATGTCCTCATACATGACCTTTCTAGAGAGTAGTTCATTGAGCAGTTCCCTCCTGAACGAGGGCGCCTTATTTATCGCCTGAGCCTCGGAAAGGGCAGGGCTCATATTTGAATTATCCGGGATAGCGGTTTTATTAGCCCCATCCAGACCATGGCATGGCTTCTCCCCGGCGTCGATAACAGAGTGTTCTTCCATAAAAACCTCCTTCAAGTATCTATAGACTCTTCTGCTCCTACTTATATATTACTTTTTTTATTCAAATTTTCAGAAAGCCTTGATTGTATTGAATATTTTCTAATAACATCGATTTGTTTGGGGCTTAAGTTTTCGATGGAAAAAGTGCATAGCAAGAGCAGGCGAAAGGGGGTTTGGCGGTAATACGCAGATATGGAGCTAAAACGCTCCAAATTCCAAAAGGAGCGGGTCGTAAGGAATGAAACTTCTCAGCGTTAAAGAAATCAGCGCGCTCATCCAGGCCAAGCCCTCCACCATCTACCAATGGGCGGAGCTCGGACAGATCCCGTGCTTCAAGATAAATGGTCTTTTGCGCTTTGAGGAGAAGGAGATCCTCGACTGGCTAAAGGACCAGAAAAGGGTGTATAATACCGGCCGTGCAGGTAGAAGGCCCGGAAAGGAGGTATAGGCAAATGGGCCTCTACAAACGAAAGGACTCGCCGCACTGGTGGATGTCCTTCAGGGTAGAAGGCCGGAGGATTTATGAATCCACCGGCACGGATAACAAAAAACTCGCTCTGCGAAAGCACGCAAGCCGATTAATCGAGCTGCATGAAAGACAGCTCGGCTCGCCAGCTAAGATCGACGGGAAGACGCCTTTTTGTGACCTCGCTAACCAGGTTCTAAAGTGGGCAGAATGGCAACGGGCCTACAAGGACAAGAAAACGCATATCAAGTACCTCATTGAGGCGTTCGGCAGTCTCGAGCTCAAGGATTTCACGACGCGCACGGTTGAGCTCTATTACCGCGGCTTTACCGATTCCGGCAGGACTATCTCGACGGCAAACAGATACCTTCAGACACTGAAGGCCATGTTCACCAAGGCCGTTGAATGGGAGCTGGTTGAAGAGGATGTCTTGAAGCGCGTGCGCCGGGTCAAGCTGTTGCCGGAGAACAACAGGCGCTTACGGTTCCTCTCAAGGGTGGAAGGGCAAGCACTTATAAACGCCTGCGAGCCGCACTTGAAGCCTATCGTGACAACCGCGCTCAATACCGGCATGAGGAGAGAGGAGATACTTTCCCTCGAATGGGGAAAGCACGTTGACCTGAAGCACGGGTTCATACTCCTCGACAGGACCAAGAACGGCGAGCGTCGCGAGGTTCCCATCAACCAGGTCTTGAAGAGCATATTCCAGGGCCTTGTGCGGCACATCAACAGCCCCTATGTTTTCACGGACAAGGCTGGCAGGAGGTTCAGGGACCTGAAACGGTCTTTTTCCTCGGCCTGCAGGAAAGCGGAGTGGGAGAAGTGTTCGGCCTGTAGCTTTGAGCGTCAGATGTCCGGAGAAGAGAATCCGGGCAATTGCCCTCAATGCGGCAAAGAGATGTTCCGTGTAGCCGGGATCAACGACTTCCGTTTTCACGACCTAAGGCATACCTTCGCAAGCTGGCTCGTGATGGCCGGGGTAGACCTTACGACCGTGAGCAGGCTTCTTGGTCACAAGAGCCTTACGATGACGCTTAGGTACTCACACCTTGCGCCGTCGCACATGGTCAAGGCAGTGGCTGTCCTTGAAAACGGTTACGATTTGGTTACGCTGGCTGAAAAAGAGGGTATCGAACGGCGCGCAATCCCATAAGCAGAAAGGCCGTAACCCCTTTATTTTCAAAAGGAATTACGGCCCTTGTAGTTTGGTAGCGGGGACAGGATTTGAACCTGCGACCTTCGGGTTATGAGCCCGACGAGCTACCGGACTGCTCCACCCCGCAGTAGAAGCAATACATCGAACAGTTATATTAACAACTGCCGCCTTATTTGTCAACCCTTAGGTCGGGAAATCCGAAGAAATCGCTCGATTTTCCAAAGGAGGGGGCCTTTTCTGCCTTCACGGGCCGAAAAGACCTGGTTCCGGTCTGATTTTTAGGCCCTGGGAGCTGGTTCGCTGGACTTGGACCAGGTGAGGAGCAGGCCGGGACCGCTACTTACATCTTATCCGGCGCGGAAACTCCAAGTAGAGCAAGCCCGTTCGCCACAACCGTCGCGACCGCCCTGCATAGAAGGAGCCTTGCCGCCGTAAGCTCCGGGTCGTCAGTTACCACCCTCGTCTTGTTGTAATAGGGATGGAAGAGCCCGGCAAGCTCCATTAGATAAAAGGTTATCCTGTGCGGCTCCATCGCGAGTGCGCTTCTCTCGACCAGCTCCTCGAACGCGCCGAGTAGCTTTATAATCTCCGATTCGTCCTTCTCCTCGAGCCTCGAAAGGAGCTTCTCGTCAAAGCGCTCGGGCACGTTTATGCCCTTTTCGGCCGCGAACCCGATGATGCTCTTTATCCGGGCGTGGCAGTACTGGACATAATAGACCGGGTTTTCCGGGGCCTGGCTCTTGGCAAGCTCAAGGTCGAAGTCTAGCTGGGCGTCAGGCCTCCTCATGAGGAAGAAGAACCTGCAAGCGTCCGTGCCCACCTCGTCCATCACCTGGCGGAGGGTCACGAACTCGCCCTCTCTTTTCCCCATCGGCACGGGCACGCCCTTACGGAGAAGGGCCACGAGCTGGATGAAGATTATCCTGAGCGCCGAATCGTCATGGCCGAGCGCGCGAAGGAGCGCCCGTATCCTTCCTTCGTATCCGTGGTGGTCTGCGCCCCAGATGTTGACGAGCGTATCAAAGCCCCGCTCGATCTTGTCCCTGTGATAGGCGATATCCGAGGCGAAATAGGTCCGCTCGCCGTCGGCCTTTATGAGCACCCGGTCCTTGTCGTCTCCGAAATCCGTCGTCCTGAACCAGACCGCGCCTTCCGCCTCGTAGATATGGCCTTTGTCCTTGAGGTCCTGTATTGTCTCGGCCACCTTGCCCGCGTCGTCAAGGCTCTTCTCGCTGAACCAGATATCGAACCCGACCCGGAAGTCTTCTAAATCCTTCCGTATCCTTTCGAGCATGGCCGAGGTGCCGAACGCCTGATAGCCCGGCGCGCCTTCGCCGCCCTCGCCGTATTTCTCGATATATTCCCTGGCGATGTCCTTTACATACTCGCCCTTGTAGTGGTCCGGCGGGAACTCGATAGCCTTGCCCTTAAGCTCCTCCGCCCGGAGGCGGACGGACTCGCCGAGCGTAAAGACCTGCCTCCCGGCGTCGTTTATGTAATATTCCCTCGTTACCTCAAACCCTGCGGTGCGGAGTATCCTTGTGAGCGAATCGCCGACCGCCGCGCCCCTTCCGTGGCCTATATGGAGGGGGCCGGTGGGATTGGCGCTAACGAACTCGACCTGCACCTTTTTCCCTGCCCCTATGCCGCTCTGCCCGAACCTCTCGCCCTTTCCGGCTATGTCGAGGAGGGCCTTGAGCCAGAAGGTCCTTTTGAGGAAAACATTTATAAAGCCGGGCCCGGCTACCTCGCATTTCTCCACTTCCGGATAGGCCGCGACCTTATCGGCAATGGCATTAGCGATATCCCTGGGCTTTTTCTTCTCAAGGGGAGCAAGGAGCATGGCGATGTTAGTCGAGAAGTCGCCGAACTCCTCCTTCTTGGGCTTATCAAGGACGATGGCCGGGATTTCCTCGGTCGAAATGAGCCCTGCCTTTTTCGCCTCTGAAAGAGCCCCTTCGAGTATACCTATGACCCCGGCCTTCATTTTGGTCCCCTTGTGATGTCCATATACTCGCCGGGCCTCCTGTCCCTCAGGAAGACCCATTCGTTCCTTACTTCTGATACGACTCCGAGGTCGACCTCGGAAACGACGATGCCTTCTGATGAGCCGCTCGGCTTTTCAATGAACTCGCCGTCAGGACCGGCGGAGAAGCTCCTTCCGTAAAACTCCTGCTTCTCCTCCTTGCCGACCCTGTTCACCCGGATGACGAAAAACCCGTTCGCGTGCGCCGCCGCCGATATGGCCCGTTCCCATTTCCTGTGCGAGTGCTCGAACGCAGAGGCTGTGAGCGCGACCACGAGCTCGGCCCCGTTAAGGGCAAGCACCCGCCAGCCCTCGGGAAAGAAGACGTCCCAGCAGATGAGGACGCCGATCTTGCCGTAGGGGGTCTCGAATACAGGGAAGCCCAGGTCGCCGGGGCTGAAATAGGCCCGCTCCTCCCAGAGCGGTATCTGAGGCACGTGGACTTTGCGGTATTTGCCGATAAGCCCGTCAGGGCCCGCGACGATGGCGGTATTATAAAACTTGTCCCCGTCCTCCTCGAAAACGCCGCCGATTACGACCACCTTGTGTTTCATCGCCGCTTCCCTGAGGAAGGTCACCGTGGGGCCGTCCTCTTTCTCGGCAAGGGCGAAGTTCCTGTTGTCTATCGTAGCCGGGAACCAGTGCGAGCTGAATAGGGGCGGCAGCGCAATTACCTTCGCGCCCTCGCTCGCGGCAAGCTCCACAAGCATATCGGCTTTCGAGATGTTCCTCTCCCTTTCGGGCACGGAGGCAAGCTGTATGCCCGCTATGTTTATCTTTCTTTCCATATTCGAGTTTTCAGCAATTTGTAAGGAGGTATGCGCGGATATGCCGTGGCGCTAAGGGACGTGCCGAAAAAAGGTCGCCGGGTCAGCCGGCTTGTGCACGGATTCCTGGGCTTTCAGCGCCTTCATGGCCGTGTTTCTCCGGTGGCGGGCTCCTCGATCCGGTATATGACCTCGTTACGGCCGATCTTGCCCAACTCCTCCCTGGCTATCTGGCCTATATAGCGCCTGTCGCCCTCGAGGAGGCGTATCTTCTTCTCAAGCTCCCTGTTCTCTTTCTCAAGGGACTTGTTGTACGCCAGTATCCCGGCGAGCTCCTTATTGACCCTATAGAGCTCGATCAAGCCCTTTTCCCCGAAGATGGCGACCGCGCCGAAAAAAAGGACGGCCGCAAGCAGGATAAGGCGCTTCTTTTTCAAGCCTTCCGGGTTTTTTTTCATGGGATCTTTCCGAATTATTAGAAGTAACAGAGAGGACCCTAAAAGTCAAGGGGTCTTCCGGCCTGCGCCTCGGCTGTTTCCATTATGAAAGAAAGGGCCGCCCGGCCAGCGAAACCAGTTGACACGGCACTCCCCGCTTAATATGATATAGGCGCGTTTTCTCCTCGAGTGCGGGTGCCGAATAACACGGGAAGGAATGGCCGTGAACAAGCTCAATTGCCCGAAATGCGAGAACTCGTTCTTTACGGCGGTTATGAAGCCGAACCTGCCGTGCCCGCACTGCGGCTTCATGCTAAAGGGCGGCGAGAGCGAAAGAAGGATCGGGGCCAGGAGCCCTAGCCTCAAGCTCTGCGACATACTGAAAGGCGAGGTCCGGATACCGGCAAAGGCCGTGGACGTCTCCGATACCGGGATCGGCATAAAGATGATGGGCTACCTGCCCTTTGACCAGGACGACATAGTTAACGTCTTTTTAAGGGAGCTGGGAGAGGAAAGGCCAGCGCAGGTCGTCTGGACCAGGAAGTTCTACGGCATCTCCAGGGCAGGCCTGAGGTTCATTGACGAGCTGCCGGCCATAGCCTGAAACCTCTTCGGAAAAAACAAGAACGGAAAGGCCCGGCCTCCGGGCCTTTTTTTCGCCGTGTTATCCGAGAGGCCCGCTTCAATGCGGCAGGTCCGGAAGCAATAAAATTCTTTCAAGTACGGGGCTTTTTCTGTATCATGTCCCCCGCACCTCCTTAAACCTATGTCTGAGAAAAACCACGGCGTTTTAAGCTGCCAGTCCATAGCAAGGGCCGTCGCCAAAAGGCACGTCTTCTCAAAGGGACTGCCCATAGGCGAGTCCCAGATACAGCCCGCGAGCATGGACCTGCGGCTCGGGCCCAAGGCGTACAGGCTCATATCGAGCTTCCTGCCCGAAAACGCGGACGTGCTCGACCGGCTCCACACCCCGGACCTCTACGGCTCGGACCTCGTCATGTACGAGTCCGATATCTCGAACGGCGGCATCCTGGAAAAGGGCCATGTCTATCTCATACCCCTTATAGAGGAGCTCAACCTTCCGCCGGACGTTAGGGGCCGCGCGAACCCCAAGTCCACTACCGGCCGCCTCGACATATTCGCCAGGGTGCTGACCGACAGGAACCCCAGGTTCGACGACATAGCCTGCGGCTACAAGGGAGGACTTTACCTCGAGGTAATGCCGAGGTCTTTCACGATAAAGGTCAAGGAAGGGCTCTCGCTCGTGCAGCTGAGGCTCTTGAGGGGCGAGTGCGCCCTCACGGACTCGAAGCTCAAGGCCCTGCACAAGGACTCGCGCCTCCTCTTTAACGGGGATGAGCACCTCTCACCCGGCGAGGTCAAGGTCTCGAAAGGCATCTTCATGTCCGTTGACCTGAGCGGCGAGAACTCCGAGGGCATAATCGGCTACAAATCGAAGAGGAACAGCCATGTGGTGGACCTCACGATGAAGAACCACTACAGCATCGCCGATTTCTGGGAGCCCATATACAGGAACAGCAAGGGCACGCTCATACTCGAGCCCGAGGACTTCTACATACTCTCGTCCAAGGAGAGGATACGGATACCCACTAGGTACGCGGCCGAGATGGTCGCCTACGAGGCGGGCTCGGGAGAGCTCCGGACCCATTACGCGGGCTTCTTCGACCCGGGCTTCGGTTTCGGCACCAAAGGCGAGGTCAAGGGCACCAAGGCGGTACTCGAAGTCAGGGCGCATGACGTGCCTTTCATGATCTCCGACGGGCAGACCTTCTGCAAGCTCTTTTTCGAACGAATGGCCGAGGTGCCGGACAAGGTCTACGGCCCGAGGATAGGCTCGTCTTACCAGTATCAGGGAATAACCCTCAGCAAGCAGTTCAAGAGCACCTGACGCGCTTTTGCCCGCCCCGCAAAAGGGGCCATCCGGCATCCCGGAGCAAATGGCCAGACCGACTTCGAAAAAAAAAGAAACTAGTAACGCGGGCCTCAAACAGGAGATAATCGGCATCGTCCTCTTTGCCGCGGCCCTCTACTCCGCCGTAAGCCTCTTCTCCTTCGCAAGAGGCGCGCTCTGGGGCGGGGTAATAGGGGACTACCTGGCCTGGGCCTTTCTCGCGTCCATCGGATACACCTCTTACGTATTCCCGTTCATCCTGTTTCTGCTCTCAGCGGGGCTTATCCTCCGGAGGTTCTTCCGTTTCAGGGTGGTCGTGCCCGTAAGCTTCCTCTTTTTCGTCCTCTCGTCCTCGGCCCTCCTCCATCTCATCGATTCGAACGGGGGAGCGGCAGGCGCCATCCTGGGCGATTTCCTTACGAGCCTCGTCGGGATTACAGGCTCGTTCATCTTCCTCTCGGCGGTCCTCTTGATAGCGTTCCTCGTGGCTACGGGCCTATCCGTCATACAGATAGCGCTTAAGGCCCTTCCGCCGACCGTATCCGTCTTCAGGGCCGTCTACGACAGGATGAAGGCCGCGAAGTCCGAAGAGCCTGAAGAAGAACTCGAGCCGGAAGAGGAGACGGAGCCCAGGCCGAAGAAAAAGAACGGGGAAAAGCCGAAGGAGCCGGAAAGGCCGGCAGGGGCCCCGGCCATAATAACTCCCAGGATACACAATAAGAGGCAGGCCGAGGAGCCGGAAGAGGCGCTCGAGTTCACGACTCCCAAGGGGTCTTTCAAGCTTCCTCCCCTTACCCTCCTCGACCCGGTGCCCAAGAGGAACAGCTCGGTCGACGACAAGGCCCTCCTTCTGAACTCGCAGGTCCTTGAAAGGAAGCTACTAGACTTCGGCATAGACGGCCGGGTATTGGAGGTGAGGCCAGGTCCGGTCGTAACCATGTACGAGTTCGAGCCCGCGCCGGGGGTAAAGGTCGGCAGGATAATGAACCTTTCCGACGACCTAGCCCTTGCCATGAAGGCCATGTCCATTAGGATAATCGCGCCCATACCCGGAAAGGCCGTGGTCGGCATAGAGGTGCCGAACCAGACCAGGGACACGATACTCCTCCGTGAGATGCTCGAATGCCCTGCGTTCGCAAAGAGCCGCTCGCGCCTTACGCTCGCGCTCGGGAAAGACATCTCCGGGACGCCTTACGTGGCGGACCTCGCCAAGATGCCCCATCTTCTCGTTGCCGGCGCGACAGGCGCAGGGAAGAGCGTTTCCGTGAACGCCATGATACTGAGCGTCCTCTTCAAAGCCACCCCCGAGGAGGTCCGCTTCCTCATGGTGGACCCGAAGATGCTCGAGTTATCGGCTTACGAAGGCATACCGCATCTGATAACGCCGGTCATAACCGACCCGAAGAAGGCGGCAGGCGCGCTTAAGAGCATTGTCACCGAGATGGGGCGGCGCTACAAGCTCATGGCCGAGAAGGGCTCAAGGAATATCGATAAATACAACCAGATGGTCGAGGAGGGCGGGAATCCCGAAGAGAAGAAGCTCCCGCTCATCGTCGTGATAATAGACGAGCTCGCTGACCTCATGATGACCTCCGGGAAGGACGTTGAGGAATGCCTTGTGAGGCTATCGCAGATGGCGAGGGCCTCCGGCATACACCTTATGATAGCAACCCAGAGGCCGTCGGTCGACGTCGTTACTGGTCTCATAAAGACGAACTTCCCTTCGAGGATAGCCTTCCAGCTCCCTTCGAGGACCGATTCCAGGACGATTATCGACTCCGGCGGCGCCGAGACGCTTTTAGGGCAGGGCGACATGCTCTTTATGCCGCCCGGCACATCGAAGCTCCAGAGGATACACGGCGCGTACGTCTCCGAGACCGAGATAAAACGGGTGACGGATTTCTGGAAGAAGCAGGGCGGTCCCGCCTACGAGGACTTGAAGATAGAGGAAGAGGAGAGCGCCCTGATCGACGAGGACGCGGACCTGGGCGAAGAGTTCCTCCGTAGATATGACGAGGCCGTGGCGCTCGCCGCGCAGCTTGAGATGATATCGACCTCCTACATCCAGCGGAGGTTCAGGATAGGCTACAATACCGCCGCCCGCATTATCGAGAAGATGGAGAAGGAGGGTGTGGTGGGGCCTGCACAGGGGAGCCGCCCGAGGGAAGTGCTACTCCGGAAAACGCCTTAGTAGGATTTCTGCTATATTGAAGATTATCCGTGGAAAATACGCAGCCAGGCCGCGGAAATCCAACTAAAAGGATTGGAAATGAAGACCCTCCTCCGGATAATGTTATCGGCTCTCTTGCTGAGCCTTATTCCCGCAATTTCATCGGCAGATGAGCTTAAGGAAGTCCTCTCGAAGCTCCAGGAGAGGTACGAATCCATCACGACTCTTCAGTCTGATTTCAGCCAGGAGGTCTCCTCAAGGGGCATGGGCAGGCCTGAGACCGCAAGTGGCAAGGTCTGGTTCAAAAAGCCGGGGAAGATGCGTTGGGAGTACAGCAAACCTGCGGGCGACCTCATTGTGGGCGACGGCAAGACCGTCTGGATATACCAGCCTGACCTTAATCAGGCTATCGAAAGAGACGTTGATGCCGCGGCCTCCCGCATGGCAACCGACTTCCTCTCCGGCGTCGGGAACCTGGAAAAGGAGTTCGAGGCGAGGCTTGCGGACTCGAAAGGCGATACATGGCGCATTGTGCTTACGCCCAGGGAGGAGAGCCCGAACGTCAAAAGCCTTGCGCTCGAAGTCGATAAAAAGAGCCTCCTTATAAAAAAGACGGAGATGACCGACCACTTCGAGACCGAAACGAGGGTGGAGTTCAGGGAGACTAAGGTCAACTCGCCCGCGCCCGATTCGCTTTTCCGTTTCACTCCTCCTCAGGGCGTGCGGGTCGTGAGGCCCTGAAGCTGACTGTACAGGTTTGAAAAAAAACGAACGGAGGTAGGAAATGCCGTCATTCGATATAGTCTCGAAGACAGACGTTCAGGAGGTCGACAACGCCGTCAACCAGGCAACGAAGGAGATGGAGCAGCGCTACGATTTCAAGGGCTCCAAGAGCGAGATAAAATGGGAGAAGAAGGAAGACATAACCGTCATAGCCGATGACGACGGAAAGCTCCGTAGCGTCCTCGACATACTCCAGACCAAGCTCGTAAAGCGCGGGGTGTCCCTAAAGTCCCTCGAATACGGCAAGGTCGAGGACGCATCCGGGAGCATGAAAAAACAGGTCCTCAAGATACGCCAGGGCATACCCTCGGAAAAGGCCAAGGAGATAACGAGGCTGGTAAAGGACCTGAAACTCAAGGTGCAGACCCAGATCATGGACGACCAGATAAGGGTCACCGGTAAGAAGATTGACGACCTGCAGGAGGCCATACAGGCCATTAAAGGCAAGGACATGGACATAAGCCTCCAGTTCGTGAACATGAGGTCGTAGACGCCTGAATGGCCGGATGGATAGAGATACGGGCAAAAGGCCCGGCCCGGTCGAGGGACGCGGTATCGGCGGCCCTCATAGAGGCAGGGAGCCCCGGCGTCCTCGAAGAGGCGGACGAGGGAGCAGCCGGCAAGCTCGTTTCATACAGCAGGTGGGAGGACGAGACGCGCGAAGAGCCGCCTTCAAAGTCGCCCGAAGCGGCGCTCAGGGCGTATCTGAACGAGGGTGAAATGGCAAAGCTCAAGGACATACGCCGTAAGCTCGGGAGCGTGGGCTGGAAGCTGACAACCTCCACCTTAAAGGAGACCGACTGGTCCGAGAAATGGAAAAAGGGGCTCAGGCCCGTACGGGTAAGCTATAAAGGCAGGTCAGTCCTCGTAAGGCCCACCTGGAAGAGATCGCCGAAGAGGCCCGGTGAAAAGATAATCGAAATAGACCCTGGCATGGCCTTCGGTACCGGCGGCCATGCTACGACAAAGATGTGCCTCCGCGCACTCTTAAGGCTCGTAATCGACCGTAAGCTCCCGGCGAATCCGGACTTTCTCGATGTGGGCACAGGCACTGGAGTCCTTGCCATAGCTGCCAAAAAACTGGGGTTCCGGAAGGCCGTGGGCCTTGAGATAGACGAAGTGGCCGTCAAGGTCGCCCGTAAGAACGCAATGCACAACAGGGTAAAGGTGGCCTTGAGCTCCCGCCTCGTCGAAAGGACCAGGGGAAGGTTCCACCTTGTAGCCGCGAACATCCTCGCAGGAGAGCTTAAAAGGCTTTCGCCTGAATTGGCCGGCCGGGTAAGCCCAGGCGGCCGTCTGATACTCTCCGGGATCCTCCAGCATGAAAAAGACGAGGTAATACGGGCATACCCCGGCCTTGTCCTTGAGAAGGCATATTCCTCAAAGGAATGGGTCGCCCTCGTCTTCCGTAAGCCGTTGAAGGCAATCGATGAGAAGGTTCTATAAAGAGGACTTGAGCGAGCACTCTACCCGCGCGGAAGTCGCCGGGGAGGAGTTCTATCATCTCAAGAAGGTGCTGAGGCTAGCCCCGGGTGCTTCTGTTTTTCTATTTAACGGTAAAGGTCTTGAGCTTTCAGGGAGAATCGAGGAGGTCGGCAAAAGCTCCGCCTCCGTGATCATCGATGGGAGTTCAAGCGGTGAAAGGGAGAGCCCGCTCGATTTCGTCCTCCTCCAGGCGCTTCTCAAGGGGGACAGGCCCGAGTTCATAATCCAGAAGGCGACCGAGCTCGGGATACGGGAGGTCTGCTTCTACAACACCTCAAGGACCATACCCCGCGTAAGCTCGGATAAAGAGGCCGTGAGGCAGGCGAGATGGAAGAAGGCGGCCATTGAGGCCGCCAAGCAGTGCGGAAGGACGGTCCTGCCTGAAATAAACTACGCTCCGGACCTAAAGGGCGCGCTGAAAGGCCATGACGAGAATTTGAAGCTTCTTCTCTGGGAAAAGGAAGGGGCGGTTGGGCTTAAGGAGGCCCTTAAGGGCGCGCGCGGTAAGCATGGGGTTTCGGTGCTGGTCGGCCCCGAAGGGGGGCTGTCGCCCGGCGAGGCGGCAGAGGCCGTCGGAGCCGGGTTCGTGAAAGCTGGTCTCGGCCCGCGCATACTCCGCGCCGAGACCGCGGCCCTGGCTATAATGTCGATAGTGCAGTACATCCTCGGCGACCTGGGCTGAATAAGTCTCTCCTTAATGAAAAAAAGGCGGGCTGGATTCCAGCCCGCCTTTTTTCATTTTAAGCCTGCATTCGTTCTACTCGAAAGTTATCTCTTTTATGTTCTTCGCGAGCACCCTGTAGGTGCCGTAGTTAGTGGTGCCGAAGAAGCGCTGGTCGTTATCGAGGCTTATGGCCACCACGTCGCCGTTTTTCATGGTGACCTGGAAGTCGCTTTTGTTCTCAGCCCCCGTGCCCGTGGCCGTTATCTTCCTTATTTTCTCGAAGAATACCGTAACCGTTCCCTTGCCCCTGGTGCCGATAAAGAATATCTCCCCTTCCCACGAGGCGTTCTGCACCTTTGTCGTTATGTCCTGGTCGTCCCTTACGGTTGCCTTGAAATTGATCTCGGGAAGCGGGACCTCGGTGCCTGGCCCCTTGCCCATTCCTAAGAGAGTGACCCAGATAAAGAGGGCGGCAAAGACCGCCAAAGACCTTTTTATGAGCACTGTTTCTCCTCCGTAAGCTGATGTGATTTATAGCTTGCCTTATAATTGAACATTCGCTTGATCGCGCTCTGGCGGAATTTACCGATTATCTCAGGCACATGCCATAAAAGTCAAGCGGACGGCGCATTCGGCCCCCGGCGGGATAGGCCGGGAAGGAGCGGAAAGGCCTGTAACCCGAAGCAATATTTGACAAAACCGGCGGTTTTCAGTATACTTTTTTCGGCTTATGGCAACCAGGATCAAGTTCATAGACCTCTATTCCTTCTATAACGACCTCGACGCAAGCGTAGTGGAGACCCTCATGGAGGGCCGGAATATCACATGCTCCTTCAGGTCGCTCGGCAAGCTCCGTTTCGCGACCGACATCGGCGCCTACATTGAAAAGAGGATCGCGGTCGAGGAAGAGCAGATCGAGAGCGCAAGAAGGATAATAAAGGAAGCGATAAGGAACGGAGTAATCTCCAAAGAGGGCAAGTTCAGGACCTGAGGTCCCGCCTCGCGCTGTCTCTCCGAAAACCGGCTGACCCGCGCCCCGGACCCTTAGCAGGGTGTTGAAAAAAACCCTGCTAAGCAATCCACGGATGGATTGCCAAATTGCGAAGACTATTCAAGTCGAGCAATTTGTGAGGCTTGGACGGATTCATTCCGGCCAAGCCGTGGTTGAAAAGTCCAGGAAGGACTTTTTCAACATCCTGACAGACAGGTCCCTCAGCCGTCCAGCCGACCAGCATACCCGAATGGAACTCGAAGCGATAAAGGAAAAGCTCAAGGCGTCCCGTTCGCCGGTTGCGCTTACAGGTGCAGGCATATCCGCTGAGAGCGGCGTCCCGACATTCAGGGGGCCGGACGGCCTGTGGAGGAATTTCAGGCCCGAAGACCTCGCGACCCCCGAGGCATTCGAGCGCGACCCGGCCCTCGTCTGGGAATGGTACGACTGGAGGCGCTCGATAATCTCCGGGATACGCCCCAACCCGGCCCACTACGCCCTCGCGGAGTTCGAACAAAGGAACCCGGCATTCACGCTCATAACGCAGAATGTGGACGGCCTCCACAGGAGCGCGGGGAGCAGGAACGTCCTCGAGATACACGGCTCCATATGGACGGTCCGGTGCATTGAATGTGGAAATTCAAGCGAAAACAAGGATGTGCCGATAAAAATACTGCCGAGGTGCGGCTGCGGCGGGCTTCTTAGGCCGGGGGTGGTATGGTTCGGCGAAGCGCTCCCGGAGGACCTCCTCTACAGGTCGTTCGAGGCCGTCTCAAGCGCCGATATCATGCTTGTCGTCGGCACATCCGGGGTCGTCCAGCCAGCCGCTTCTTTCGCGACCAGGGCAAAGGACGCGGGCGCTTTCGTTGTCGAGATAAACCCGGAGACGACGCCCCTTTCGGGGCGCATGGACGCGGTCCTTCAGGGCAGGGCAGGAGAGTTGCTGCCCCGTCTCATCGGCTGATCGTTCCAGTGGAATTTCGCCCGGCACATAAAGTATAATACTGGCCCGCGGGGAGATGAGGGCGGCCAGATTTCCGATTCCAAGGAGGGCAGATGAAGGTCTTTGCCAGCGCTATCAGGGTCAAGACAGGTGCCAAGACCGAGGAGGTCAACATTACGAACCAGGTGGAGGCCGTGATATCGGAGAGCGGCATCCATGAAGGCATGGCGCTGGTATTTACGGGCCATACGACCGCGAGCATACACTTGAATAACGCCGACCGCGACCTTGAGGAGGACTTCCACAACTTCCTGAAGGAAATGGTCCCCAACAAGCCCGAATACAAGCACAACAAGGGCGACTACGGCAGGAATGCGGACGCCCATCTGAAATCACTTCTCGTGGGCAATAGCGTGACAGTGCCGGTCACAAAGGGCAGGCTCGCGCTCGGGCAGTGGCAGGCAGTGTACTTCTCCGAGTTCGACGGCCCCAGAAAAAGGCTCATCTCGATAAAGGTCTTCGGAGTGCCCGAGGGCGGCGGGCAATAGGCTTTGAGGATAATAGGAGGCAGTCTCAAGGGCAGAAGGCTCGCTTCTTTCCGGGGCCCGGGGATAAGGCCCACCTCCGACAAGGTGAGGGAATCGGTCTTCAACATACTCCCCAGGGATTTCCCGTTCAGGACGGTGCTCGACCTCTATGCCGGGACCGGGGCCATGGGCATCGAGGCCCTCTCAAGGGGGGCGGAAGAGGCCACCTTTGTCGAGAGCGACAAGGGCGCGGCCCAGGTCATACGGAAGAACCTCGACATCTGCGGGCAGGAGGCCCGTATCATCCGGAAGGACGCCGTAAAGGCCGTTGAGGAGCTTTCGAGGAAGGGCGCCCGCTTCGACCTTATAATAATAGACCCCCCCTACAGCTCAGAGCTGTTTGCCAGTACGCTTAAGGCCATTGGACGCGGAGGGCTCCTCTCCCCCGAAGGGGTGATAGTGGCGGAGTCGGCGAAAAGGGCGCCGCTCGGCGAGGCTGAATTAGAGGGTCTTACGGTCTTCGACCAGAGAAGGTATGGAGATACGCTCGTATATTTCCTCAAGCGGAGCTAAAATGGCGGCTTCCAAGCGCATATGCGTATACCCCGGGACCTTCGACCCCATAACGAGGGGCCATCTCGACATAATAGAGCGCGGGGTAAAGCTATTTGACGTCCTAATCGTCGCCGTTGCCGAGAGCCCGGGAAAGGCCCCGCTCTTCACGGCAGATGAGCGGCTCGCGATGATACGGGAAGAGGTCGGGAGGCACAGGAACATAAAAGTAGAGAGCTTCGACTCCCTCCTCATGGACTACGTCAAGGAGAAGGGTGCGAATATCGTCCTCCGGGGCCTCAGGGTCATGTCGGATTTCGAGTACGAGTTCCAGATGGCGCTCATAAACAGGAAGCTCGACCCCTCGATAGAGACGGTCTTTATGATGACCTCCGACAACTACGCGCCAGTGAGTTCGCGTTTTATAAAGGAGATAGCCCGCTACGGCGGCGACCTGACCGCCTTTGTTACGTCAAGGGTCGCTAGAAAATTAAAAGAGAAGTTCAAGGCGGCCCCCGCCAGGAAAGGCCGCAGGAAATAGCAGGTTGCTGAAAAACTCAAAACACGTTCAGCAGCCTGATCACGAAGGAGCATCGGGATGTTCAAGCTTGCCGGAAGGCTTTCAGGACTCGAGGAATCGGTAACGCTCGCCATAACCGCGAAGGCGCGGGCGTTAAAGGCGGAGGGCAGGGACGTCATAGGCTTCGGCGCGGGCGAGCCTGACTTCGATACGCCAGAGAACATAAAAGAAGCCGCCATAAGGGCCATTCGCGACGGGCATACGAAATACACGGCGGTCGGCGGCATAAATGAATTGAAGGACGCCATTATCGGGAAGTTCAGCCGCGACAACTCCCTCGACTATTCGCGTGACGAGATTATAGTCTCCTGCGGCGGCAAGCACTCGATCTTCAACCTCTTCCAGGCCATCCTCGACCCCGGCGACGAGGTCATAATACCCGCCCCGTACTGGGTCTCGTACCCTGTCATGGCCGCGCTCGGCGGCGGGGTACCGAAGGTCGTGCATACCGACGAGGCCGCGGGCTTCAGGATGTCGCCCGAGGCCTTCAGGGCCGCCATAGGCCCGAATACCAAGGCAATCGTCATTAACAGCCCCTCGAACCCCACGGGCGCGGCCTACACTGAAAAGGAGCTGGGGAGGCTTGCGGAGATAGCGCTTGAGAACGGGCTTCTCATCATCTCGGATGAGATATACGAGAAGCTCACTTACGGCGGCTTCCGGGCGACCTCCATAGCGTCCGTCTCGGACGAGGTCAGGAAGAGGACCATAGTCCTTAACGGCGTCTCAAAGACCTATTCAATGACAGGGTGGAGGATAGGCTATGCCGCGGGGCCGAAAGAGATAATAAAGGCCATGACCAACATCCAGAGCCAGTCCACCTCGAACCCGACCTCAGTTAGCCAGTGGGCGGCGGTCGAGGCCATAAGCGGCCCGCAGGGCGCGATAACCAGGATGGTAGCGGAGTTCGGCAAAAGGCGGGACGCGATGGTGGACGGCCTTAACGCCATAGACGGCATAAGCGCCATAAGGCCGCAGGGCGCGTTCTATGTATTCGCGAACATATCGGGCCTCTTCGGAAGGTCTTATAAAGGGAAAAAGATAGACGGGTCGGTCGCGCTCGCCACTTACCTGATTGACGAGGCCGGGATCGCCGTCGTGCCCGGCGAGCCCTTTGGAGACGACCGCTTCATGAGGCTTTCCTACGCGACCTCGATGGAACACATAGTAAAGGGGATAAAGAGGATAGGCGAGGCGGTAGGAGAGCTGAGATAAGAATTTCAGGCCAGGCATGCGATATGCCCCGGCATATGCGCCTGAACGGATTCAGTAGTAGACTATCTCGATTATCTTTTTAAGCTTATTGAACTCACTTCTTTTTTTTACCCGCAGATCAAGCAAAATGGAGATCAGGCTTGAGATATCAGGAGGATACATATCGAGGTCCTGGGAATGCTTCTCTTTGCAAAGCTCCGTACAGTACATATAGAGGTCCGGCCTCGCGAGTCTTACCAGCCGGCTGAAATCGCCCTGCAGCGTTTCGTTGATTTTCCATAGAGTGCCGAGGTCCAGCTCCTTCCCCCTCCTGCCGTGCATCCAGTTCTGGTATGCCTGGGCAGTAACCCCTATTTTTTCGGCGACCTTCTTCTGAGTCCACTTCTCGTTGGTCTTCCTGATAAGCTCAGACCTGAGCCGTTCCAGCTCTTTACCTAAGGATGTCTTCGGCATTGATCTTCCCCGGAATGAGAATGCTGTAGCTCCCGCCAGGCCCGCCGGGAATCGAAGGAAAAAATCTGCTTAAGGGCCGCGCGCATGACAGCGTAATCCTGCGTACGCTGCGCTTTCTGTGTAAAACAGAGAATGCCGGTGCGGGCACGAGAAAATTTGAAGGCGGTCGGGCCGAAACCAACAGAGTCGGGGTGATGCACGAACTTTAGCAGATTTTTCAGATTTGTAAAGCAACGTAGTGTTATGCGATTTTAAATACCCTGCCCGCAATAGCCTCCCAATGAAAGAACCTTGGCCGCCGCACTTCTTGCGTATATGCTTGATTAATTTGAGATTTCAAAAAAGACTAAAGCGGTAGTCTTTGGAGCCGATAAATATAACAGTCTGTTATGATATATCTGAATTTCTGGAAATCGAAAGCCTCCCGGAACGGTTGAGACGGGCGTTTCCCGGCAGGGCGTCAACGGGCGCGAGCAAGGGTTTTAGCAGCTAAAAAAAAGGGGGATGAGGAGAGAATATGGGTTTGCTGAATCGTTTGAGCATCAAAGTTTTCCTGACGGGAGTCATTGCCTTGCTGGTCCTTTTTCTAATAGCGATTTCAGCCGGAAATGTCTGGGACTCATATGCCAAGGCGAACGCGGTAAAGCAGCTGGAAAAGGCCAACCGGCTTTCGGATTACATCCTGCGTGCTTCAGGCTATCAGGCTAAGGAGCGGGGGGTAACCGCCATATACCTCGCCCCGGGGGCGGTCATGGACGGCGCTACTTTCAAAAAACTGAACGAAATAAGGAGCGCCGGGGACGAGGCTTTCAGCAAGGCGCAAGCCTTGGCCAGGGAACTGGCGGAGCATGATCCTTCGAATTCCCTCCTGCAGACGGCGATGGAAAGGGCTGCGGGCTCCTTTTCCGAATTGCAAGCGCTCAGAAAGAGCATCGACGGCAACCTGACGAACCCGTCCAAGACATACTCAGCCAAGAGCTGGATAGCCTCGATAACCTCATTGATAGACAACTGCTCCGAGCTGCGTCTCGCGGCATTCATGTCCACAAAGGACCGGGAGACCCTGCAGGAAGCGCTCAGAATGAATATCGAGCTCAAGCAGGCAGTTTGGCTTGTGAGCGAGTATGCCGGACGGGAGCGCGCCACTTTGGGCGATTTCGTCAGCTCGAGGAGACCGGTTGATCCTGCCGCCCTCGAGAGGCTCAATACGTTCAGGGCGGTCGTGGACATCAACATAAAACCGATACTGCGCCTTAAGGGAGCCGCGGGGATAGAAGCAGAGGTCATGAGGTCCGTATCGGAGATGGAAAAGGTCTTCCTCGGCTCCTTCGGCGAGGTCAGAAAAGGCGTCTATGCGGAGACTTCCACGGGTAATTATCCCGTAACGGGCAAGGAGTGGGTGGAAAAGAGCAGCGAAGGCATCGACAGCATACTCAATGTCTCGGAAGCCGTCGGGAGCATGGTGAGCTCAAAGCTCGCCGCCGAGCTGAAAGGATATAAAAGGAGCATGATAATGGATTCGGCCCTGCTCGCGGCGGCCTCGGCGATCTGCTTCATCGCGGTCTTTTTCATAACGAAAAAAGTCATAGGCCCGATGAATTACCTCAAGGAGGCCATGTCGGAGATCGAGCGGACCGGCAATATCGCTCTCAAGCTCAAAGTGGGTTCGCGGGACGAATGCGGCCAGATGGCCGAGACCTTCAACAGGATGATGGGGCACATACATTCCATAATCAACGACATCAACAACTCTGTCGAACAGCTCGCTTCCTCTTCCGAGGAGCTGAACGGCAGCGCCCAGCAGATATCCTCCGGCGCAACCGAGCAGGCCTCCTCCATAGAGGAGACCTCGACCGCGATGGAGCAGATGGCCTCGAACATAAGGCAGAACACCTCGAACGCAAGCGAGACCGAAGCGATAGCCACCAAGTCGGCCTCTGACGCTCTCAAAAGCGGAAAGGCGGTGGCCGAGACTGTAGGCGCGATGAAGGATATCGCCGCCAGGATATCCATCATCGAGGAGATAGCGAGACAGACGAACCTGCTTGCATTGAATGCCGCTATCGAGGCGGCGAGGGCCGGGGAGCACGGCAAGGGCTTTGCGGTCGTGGCCTCCGAGGTCAGGAAGCTTGCCGAAAGGAGCCAGGCCGCGGCCGGGGAGATAGGCAAGCTCTCCACCGCCAGCGTGCACACGGCCGAAGAGACCGGCGAGATGCTCGCCATGCTCGTGCCTGACATACAGAAAACGGCCGAGCTCGTTAAAGAGATAACCTCCGCAAGCAACGAGCAGAGCGCGGGAGCCGACCAGATAAACAAGGCCATCCAGGAGCTCGATCACATAATCCAGCAGAACGCAAGCGGGGCCGAGGAGCTGTCGGCGACCTCCGAGGAGCTCGCAGCACAGGCGACCAGGCTTCAAAGCGCAATAGCTTACTTCCAGCTCGAAAACGGGAAGAATGCGGGGGCCGGGCCGGCCAGGCGCTCTAAAACCCATGCGGTTTCCCGGATCGCGCAGTTCAGGCAGCCGGAGGCAAATGGCGCTCCCGGCGCAGGGATAAGAGTCCAGGAGGCCTATTAATGGGCATTCCATCCGCTTCCGGACCGGTACAATACCTGACCTTCATGCTCGAGGACGAGGTCTTCGCTCTTGAGATATCTCAGGTAAAGGAGGTGCTCGACTTCACATCCATCACAAAGGTGCCTCGTATGCCGGAGTTCATGAGGGGAGTCATAAACCTGAGGGGGAACGTCGTCCCGGTACTGGACCTCAGGCTCAAGCTGGGCCTCTCCGGGAAGGGCGACACCAAGGACACGTGCATAATAATCGCCGAGGTCGGTTACGAGGGCGCGCAGACGGTAATAGGGGCATTGGCGGACTCGGTCCGGGAGGTTATAAGCCTTGAGGAAGCTCAGATAGAGCCCCCTCCCAGGATAGGCATGACCATGGATTCGGCAATGATAAAGGGGATGGGGAAGCGGGGCCAGGAGTTCGTGATCATATTGGATTCCGGGCGCGTCTTCACGGCGGAAGAGATAAAGACCGCCCATCTGGCGGACGAAACCGGCCGTCACGGGCCAGAAGCCGAGGCCGTAACCGCCTAAAATCAAGTCGCCGGTCTACGCCGCGGGGGAGCAAATGCATGGAACACGCAAGGGGGGCGATCCGATGACAACACAGTGGAACGATTTTTACTTGATGGGCCTGGATGTGATGGATGCGCAGCATATGGAGCTGGTCAAAAGGGTTAATGTCCTGCTCGAAGCCATGCGGGATGGGAGAGGCGCGGAGGAAGTGGCGGTCCTGATCAGGTTCCTCGAAGCATACGCGGTCGAGCACTTCAGCGCGGAAGAGCGGCTTATGTCATCAAGGCCTGAAATCGATTTCAGCACGCATAAGGCGCAGCACCATTTTTTAAGGCGGGCCCTGGCCAACTTCAAGGATAAATACCGGGCCCGGGGTGCATCCGCCAGCCTGGCCCTGAACCTGCAGCAGAACTTATTGCAATGGCTCAGAAATCACATGATGATAACCGACAAGAAGTTCGCAAGCATATTTAACGGGAACTGAGGGCCAGGACAGGATTTCCGTTTACTGCTCACGAGCATTCAATTCCGGATGTGGGCTATGAACGCCCTACACTTTGCTTAAACGGAATATAGCGCGGTTTTTGAAATAGCTACGGGTGCGCCAGCTTCTTTCCCCCGAACACCTCCGCCTCGAATACGTATATCGACGCGCCTTCCTTCCATGCGTCAGGCTTGAGGCCGGCCTTTACGCATGCCTCGGAAAGGAAGGTCTCCCTGTCGAAGCCGTGTTCGGTAGCAACCTGCGGAAGGAGAGCGCCGCGCTTATTCCCGAGCGCGATGACGAGGCCGTGGCGGCCCACCTCCACCTCCTCCGGATCCGCTATCTTCCTTAAAGGCGTAAGTACCGAAATCTCTATATCCAGATCCGGAAGCTCGTCCTCGCCGACTGGCACGAACCTCGGGTCCTCGGCGGCGGCCGCAGCCGCCATCCTCTCTATGGTCTTCCAGAGCGGGTCTTTTGAGGCGAAAACGCCTATGCAGCCCCGGAGACGCCCTTTCCTGTTTATGGTCACGAACGCGCCTGAGTCCTCGTTCAAGGCACCTGAGGCGTTATCAATTTTAAAGCTCGCTGCGGTCCTTCGGGCCCTGGCTTCTATCGCTTCCCGCGCTATCCTCAGGAGTTCCTTTTTTTCCCTTTCGCCTATCGGCATCTCATTAAATCCTTTACCGGCCTGATTTTTTGGAATAATATCATAAGTTGACGCGCGGGATAAAGGTGTTAGTCCGCGGGAACACATGACGCATGGGGAAGAGATGGACGGCAGGGAAGAAATTAAAAAAGAGGTGAGGGCGCTCCTTAAGGAACGGAACGCCATAATGCTCGCCCACAACTACCAGAGGGACGAGGTCCAGGAGATTGCCGATATAACGGGCGACTCGCTGGCGTTGAGCCAGGCGGCGGCAGAAAGCGGCGCGGAGGTGATAGTCTTCTGCGGGGTGCACTTCATGGCAGAGAGCGCGGCCATACTATCACCGCAAAAGACTGTAGTACTGCCGAGGATGGACGCGGGCTGCCCAATGGCAGACATGATAACCCCTGAAGACCTCGTAAGGGAAAAGGAGAAGAGGCCCGGCGTGCCGGTTGTCGCGTACGTAAATACCAGCGCCGCGGTCAAGGCATTAAGCGACATCTGCTGCACCTCGGCCAATGCCGTCAAGGTTGTCGATTCGCTACCCGAAGACCGGGCCTACATGATCCCGGACAGGAACCTCTCCCATTATGTCTCGCTCAGGTCGAAGAAGCGGATGGAATGGTGGGACGGCTACTGCCCGACCCACGAGAGGCTCACGGTTCAAGATGTGCTGAAGGCCAAAGAGGAGAACCCTGAAGCCCTCTTCGTCTGCCACCCGGAGTGCAGGCCCGAGGTCGTGAAGCTCGCGGACCACGTCTGCTCTACCTCAGGCATGTACAAGTTCGCGGCCTCTACGAGCGCAAAGACCCTGATAATAGGCACCGAGATGGGCATACTCTACAGGCTCAGGAAGGAAAACCCGGAGAAGAAGTTCGTCCTGCCGTCAAAGTCCCTCATTTGCCCCAACATGAAGCTCATAACGCTTGAGGACGTAAGGACGAGTCTCATAGAGATGAAGAACGTGGTAAGTGTCCCCGAGGATATAAGGGCGAGAGCCAGGGCCGCGCTCGACAGGATGCTCGCGGTGCCGAGGGATTTCTGATTTGACTTAAAAACCGTTCCGGTTCATAAAAACCCCGACGTTAGCGGCGGGGTTTTTTTTAATTACCCCCGCCTCATACGCCTCTTGAATAGCTTCTCGAACTCTACCGCAATGAATACCGCCGACGAAAGCGCGAGCGTCGCCGCAAGCTCGAGCATCGTGAGCGGCTCTGTCTTGAATATCGGGTTAAGAAACGGCACATAGATGACCGCCATCTGGAGCCCGAATGTAAGGAGGACCGCCCCGAGAAGGGGCTTGTTCGAGAAAAGCCCCATCGTGAAGAGCGATTCGGTGTCGGACCTGATGGCGAGCACATGCCCTATCTGGTTGAGGCATAAGACCGTAAATACCATCGTCTGCCAGGGGGCAGCATTCGTATTGATGCTCAGGGCCTGGGTAAGTATGGATACGCCGCCCATCAAGAGCCCGACCCAGATGATGTGCGCCCCCAGACCCTGCGCGAATATGCTCTCCTTCGGGTGCCTGGGCGGCCTCTTCATTACGTCCTTCTCCGAGCGCTCGGCCGCGAGCGCGAGCCCGGGAAGGCCGTCCGTAACGAGGTTTATCCAGAGTATGTGTATGGGGAGGAGCGGGATGGGGAGGCCGAAAAAGGGCGCAAGGAATATGGTCCATATCTCGCCCGAGTTGCTGGTCATGGTGTATTTTATGAACTTTCTTATGTTGTCGAATATCCTCCTGCCGTCCCTTACCGATTTCACGATCGTCGCGAAGTTGTCGTCGGTCAAAACCATATCAGAGGATTCCTTTGCGACATCGGTGCCGGTTATGCCCATTGCGACGCCGATATCGGACCTCTTGAGGGCCGGGGCGTCGTTGACGCCGTCGCCTGTCATGGCCACGAACTCGCCCTTGTCCTGGAGCGCCCGCACTATCTTCAATTTCTGCTCAGGCGCCACGCGCGCGTAGACCCTTATGTCCTCAACCCTTTTCTCGAACTCGTCCATAGGAAGCTTTTCAAGCTCCCGGCCGGTCATTATGAATTTAGCGTCGTCGCCGTCTATGAGGCCGAGCCTTTTCGCAATGACCCGAGCGGTTATCGGGTGGTCGCCCGTTATCATCACTGGCTTTATCCCGGCGGTCTTGCAGTCGGCGATGGCCTCCCTGGCTTCGTCCCTCGGCGGGTCCATTATGCCGGCAAGCCCCAGAATCGTGAGCCCGGTTTCCACCTCTCCGGCCTTAAGCTCCTCGGGGACGCTATCCCATTCCCTTTTCGCTACGCAGAGCACACGGAGACCGTCTGCAGCCATCCTCTCTCCCGCTGCCGCCAGCCCGGCGCTGTCGAGGGGTCTCCTGCCCTCATTCGCGAGCATGTCGACTGACCTCTCAAGGAGCACTTCGAGCGCGCCCTTTGTGACGCTCATGAACCGGCCGTCCGGCAAAAGGTGCACGGTCGTCATGGCCTTTCTTTCAGGATCAAAGGGTATCTCGTCCTTCCTCGGGAATTCTTTTTCGACCGCGTTCTTTTCAAAGCCGTGTTCTTTCGCGTAGTTGAAAAGCGCTACTTCCGTGGGGTCGCCGATGGTCCCTTCAGCGCCCTCGCGCGCGTCGTTACTGAGGGCGATGGCCCTCATGAATTCGAGAGAGGCGCCTCCCGAGGCCTTCTCCCCGGTCTTCCAGAGCCTGCCGCCTATGAAGGACTCCTCGACAGCCATCTTGTTCAGTGTGAGGGTGCCGGTCTTGTCCGAGCATATGTAGGTTATGGAGCCGAGCGTCTCTACCGCCGGGAGCTTTCGAACGAGGGCGTGCTGCTTAACGAGCCTCTTGGCCCCCAGGGCCAGGGAGATGGTAACTACCGCGGGAAGGGCCTCGGGTATCGCGGCAACCGCGAGCGAGATGGCCGTAAGGAGCATGAGGAGCGCCGGCTCCCCTCGGAGCATGCCGATGCCGAAGACGGCGGCCGAGATGAGGATTACGGCAATGGCGAGCTTCTGCCCGAAGCTCGCCAACCTCTTCTGAAGGGGGGTCTTTATATCCTCGCTTTCCTCGAGGAGCGACGCTATCCTCCCGAGCTCGGTCTCCTCGCCGGTTGCGGCCACGACCCCCTTGCCCCTGCCGTGGGTAACGGAGGTCCCGCTGAAGGCCATGTTCCTCCTGTCGCCTATGGGGAGGTCTTTTTCGTGGAGAACGCGGGTGTGCTTCTCGACCGGAACCGATTCGCCCGTGAGAGCGGCCTCCTCAGCGAAGAGCCGCGCCGCCTCGATGAGCCTCAGGTCAGCGGGAACGATGTTCCCGGCTTCCAGTACGACGATATCGCCGGGCACGAGCATGGAGGCCGGGATCGCGACCGGCGCTCCGTCCCTCAAGACGAGCGCCGAGGGCGCGGCCATCTTCTTGAGCGCCGCTATCGCCCTCTCGGCCCTGTACTCCTGGACGAAGCCTATGATCGCGTTCAGGACGACTATGACTATAATGGCTATTGTGTCGGCCGGCTCCCCTATGAGCCCCGAGACGATTGCCGCGGCCAGGAGGACTATTATCATGAAATCCTTGAACTGGTCGAGGAACATGGCGAACACGGACCGCTTCTTTTTCTCCTCCAGGACGTTCGGCCCGTACTCCTCGAGCCTCCTTCCGGCCTCCTCCTGCGTGAGGCCTTCGGGAGCGGAGCGGAGCGCGCCCAGGACTTCCTCATATTCCTTAAGATACCAGTTCATCGGTCCTCCAGGAGCTGAATCTGCCCCGTATTGACTGTAATCAGGAAACTTCAAAGATTATTCTTGTTTTCACAGGTAACGGGAAGGGCATAAAACAGGGCATCCAGTGTTCCTCCCAAGAAGTGCGGCGGGGAGAGATATTGAGCGGCTTAAGTACGGGTGTATTTGAAAAAAAATAGCAAAAACCCGGTATGAAGTCAAGGCGCCCACCGGTTTTGCAGATTGAAACCCAGCCCTTTTTCGTACTATAATCAATGGAATCCAGGGATGGTCCTTGCACGTTCAAGCTGCCTGGGTTTTTCCCCCGAATTCAATGTTACCAACAGGCGTATGCGCAAGGAAAACGGAAAAAAGGTCCTCGTAAGGGTGCCGAACTGGATAGGCGACGCGGTCATGTGCCTTCCGGCCCTGGAGGCATTGAAGCGCCTCTTCCCTTCTTCAACTATAACCGTACTCGCCAGACCCAAGGTCATCCCGGTATTCGAGAATAACCCGGCTGTTTCGGAAATATTGGAGTTCGGCTCGAAAAAAGGCGGCATACTTGAAAAACTAAGCATCTCCTCTGAGCTGAAGGGCAGGGGGTTTGATACGGCTGTTCTCTTCCAGAACGCCTTTGAGGCCGCCTTCCTCTCCTTCCTCTCAAGGATACCGGAGCGGGTAGGCTATGCAAGGGACTTGAGGTCAGCCTTCCTCACCAGGGCGGTACCGGTGGACCGGGAGATAAAGAAGAGGCATCATGTTTTCTATTATCTGAACCTCGTCGAGGCCCTTGGGGGGCCGATGGAGGACGAAAAGGAAGCGCCGGTCCCGAAGCTGTATATAAGCGAGGAGGAGGCAGGCTGGGCAAGCGAATTCCTTGAGAAAAAGGGGCTTCCCGGCCGGCCTCTTTTCGGGGCCGCGCCTGGCGCGAGCTACGGCCCGGCAAAGATGTGGCCCCCGGAAAGGTTCTCATCTGTCCTTAAGGAGCTTACGGAGGCCCGGAAAGGCGCTGCCCTTGTCTTCGGCGGCCCGGACGATAAGGAAGCGTGCGGCGCGCTCAAGCGGGCGTACCCGCATGCTCTCGACCTTTCGGGAGCGCTAAATCTCAGGCAATCCATGGCGCTCATGTCGCTCCTCGACGCCTTTATAACGAACGACTCGGGGCCCATGCACATCTCAGCCGCCCTGGGCGTCCCGACAGTCGCGATATTCGGCTCGACCGATTCGGTCCTTACCGGGCCTGTAGGGGAAAAGACGGCTGTCGTCGGCAAGAAGATGGAATGCAGCCCCTGTTTTAAAAGGGAATGCAAATACGGACACTACGAGTGCCTGAGGGCCATAGAGGCGGGCGAGGTCCTGAAGGCAGCTAAAGGCTTACTTGCATGAAGAAGCAGGCGGGGACCGTTTTTCTCGATAGGGACGGGACCATAAACGAGGACGTAGGCTATCTTTCGGACCCGGACGGCATCATCCTCATCGAGGGCGCGACAAAGGCCATAAGGCTCCTTAACGAGCGCGATCTCAAGATAATAGTCCTGAGCAACCAGTCAGGTGTGGGGAGGGGCTATTATACGGATGCCCAGGTGGATGCCGTGAACCGGAGGCTCAAGGATCTCCTCGGCAAGGAAGGCGCGAGGATTGACGGGGTATACTACTGCAACCACCACCCCGATGTAGACTGTCAGTGCAGGAAGCCTTTGCCCGGTCTTGTGGAGCTCGCGGCGCTTGAGCACGAGATAGATTCGAAAAAGGCATACATGGTCGGGGACAAGGCATCTGATGTCGGGCTTGCCCGGAACATAGGCGCAAAAGGCATACTCGTCCTTACGGGCAAGGGCGCGAGCGAGCTCGAGGGCATGGTGGAAGCCCCTGACTTCATAGCCAGGGACATACTCGAGGCAGCGGCCTGGATACTCGCCGACCTTGAACGGCCTGCCTTATGAAGGTCCTCATAATAAAGCTATCGTCCATCGGGGATGTCGTGCACACGCTCCCGGCCCTTGACGCCCTCAAGAAGGGCTTCAGGGCAAAGGGCGTGAAGGCCAGGATAGACTGGCTCGTCGAGGAGGCCGCAAGCGGCATCCTGAAGGGGCACCCGCTTATAGACGAGGTTATAACCGTAAGGCGCGGCTGGGCTCGGAACATAAGGGAGAACCTCCAGACCGCGAGGCGCTTGAGGGAGCGGCGCTATGACCTTGCGCTCGATTTCCAGGGGTTACTTAAAAGCGGCGCATGGGTCTGGCTTACGGCCGCGAAAAGGAGAGTAGGCTTCTCCAATTCACGGGAGTTGAGCCATGTTTTCCTGAATGAAAAGCTCCCGGCCTACGACCCCGAAAGGCACGCGGTAGACAGGTACCTGGACCTCGCAAGGCATGTCGTTGGGGTGGGGGGCCCTGTGGACGCGCCGGCCTTTACCATTGGCCTAGGAGATGAGGAGAGGTCGATAAGAGAGAAGCTTGACAGAAAAGGGGTGAAGGGCCCTTTTTTCGTGATGGTGACCAGGGCGAGGTGGGCTACCAAGCTCTGGAACGACGAGAAATTCGTGGAGCTTGCCCGAAGGATAGCGGGGGAGAAGGGGCTCCGGCCCGTGCTCATAGGCGGCCCTTCGGACGCATCTGATCTTTCATCAATGGCCGGGGCCATAGGGAAGGGCGCGGTAAGCCTTGCGGGCGAGACGGACTTGAAGGAGCTTACGGCCCTTATGAAGCTATCCAGGTTCGCCGTGACCGTTGATTCCGGCCCCATGCACATAGCCGCAGCCGCAGGTGCGCGCATAATCGCCCTCTTCGGGCCGACCGCGCCCTGGAGGACCGGGCCGTACGGAGACGGGCACATCGTAATAAGGAAAAGCATCGATTGCAGCCCCTGTTTCAAAAGGGAGTGCAGGGATGCTAAATGCATGAATCTGATATCGGTCGACGAGGTCCTGCAGGCCGTAAACTCTTTGAAGTAAACCAGAGCCTGAGGCGAAAGAAGTATGGACTACATAGCGGGACTCGATATCCGCCTCTTCTGGCTCATAAACACCGCCTGGACCTCCCCGGCCCTCGACCCGGTCATGGCATACGCGACCGAGAAGTTGAACTTCATCGGTATGATGATAGTGGGCTCTGCGCTCGTCTGGATTCTGGGAAGGAGGCGGGATTTCAAAGGGCTCGTGCTTCTCCCCGCGGCCGTCCTCATTGGCGAGCTGGCCTCAGGCGCCCTGAAGCTCGCCTTCATGAGGCCCAGGCCCTGCCGCGCGCTCGAAAACGTGAGGCTTCTTGTCGACTGCCCCGCCTCTTATTCGCTTCCTTCCGGGCACGCGACGGCGGCATTCGCGGCAATGGCCTTTCTCTCTGCCAGGCACAGGAGGTTCTGGCCTCTCTTTATGATCTTTGCCGCCTTTGTAGCGTACACGCGGCCCTATGTGGGCGCGCATTACCCGACTGATATAGCGGCGGGCGCGCTACTCGGGACCTTCATAGCGCTCATAGCCGTAAAGGCGGAGAAGAGGTTTTTTGGAGGCACGGCCCCCGTTGACAAAGGCGGGGGCGAAAAGCGGTAGGAGAAGGATCCTGATAGGGATAATGAACCTCTCCGTAGGAGGCTACGAAGTATCCTCAATGTAAGGGAGATGAGTTAAAAACAGCACAGGAATTCCGGTAATTTGGCCTGAACATAATAAGGGCCGTAAGCGCGGCAATCCTCTGGAATAATCGCTCCGGAAAGGTTACAATCTGGAGGTTTTTGGGCAGGTTGCGAAAAAACGAAACCTGCGATGGATGGATTGCCGGATCGCGGGAGTAAAAACGAGCGACCTGTGGAACTTGCACGAATTCACTTCGGGCAAGTCGTGGATGAAAAAGTCCAGGAAAAGACTTTTTCATCATACAGTCAGGAAAGGCGGCAGAGGCGGATGAAAAGCGTAATATCGACACTGATTAAAGTCTGCATAAGCGGGGCAATAATGTATGTGCTCCTCCGGAACCTCGACCTTGACGCGCTCTGGAAGACCTTTGCCTCGGTAAACCCGCTCTCGGTCGCCTTCGTGGCTTTCGTCTTCCTGTCGGTCCAGACCATAGCCACTTACAGGTGGTCGGTGATACTGAAAAAGGACATGACCGTTCCCTATTCAAGGCTCCTTTCCATCTATTTCATCGGCCTCTTTTTCAATAACTTTCTCCCGACGATGGTCGGCGGCGACCTCGTCAAGGGCTACTACCTCTACAAGCATTCAAGGAAGGGCGATGTCGCGCTCGCCTCGATATTCATGGACAGGTATGCGGGTTTCGCCGCGCTCATGTGCATAACTGCGCTGGCCCTTATCCCGGGATACCCGCTCATATCCGGCACGGCACTGCCTGGTTTTTTTGTGCTCCTCATAGGCGGTTTCACCTTCATGAGCATGGTAATCTGGATAGGGCCGCTCCATTCCTGGGCCATGCGCATTCTCGATAAGGTCCACTTCTACGGCATAAACAAGAAGATAGACACCTTTTACAAGGTGCTAATGAGCTATAAAAGCCATCACGGCATACTCTACCGGATATTCGCCTGCTCGGTCGTCATACAGGGAGGAGTAATTATCGGCTATTACGTGCTCGGCTCGGGCCTCGGTATGGACGTGCCCGTGGGCTATTACTTCCTCTTTATCCCGCTCACGACCGCCATCTCCATGCTCCCGATCTCGCTATCCGGGCTCGGCATCAGGGAGGGCGCGTTCATATTCCTCTTCACGATGATAGGCGCCTCGAAGGAGCAGGCCATCGCGCTATCGCTCCTCTGGTTCGCGACCGGCGTCTTCGTAAGCGTCATAGGAGGGGTCGAATACGTGAGGATGGGCGGCAGGAAGGCCGTAGAGGAAGGCATGGCCCGGAAGTGAATCAAATGGCCGGGGCCTGAAAAGTTTTCATTGGCTTCGTAATCAATTCACGGAGGTGATTAATGGCGATAGACAAGGAGCTTCTCGAAATCCTTGCGTGCCCGAAGTGCAAGGGCGGCATAAAGCTGAACGAAAAGAAGGACGGGCTCGTCTGCGAAAGGTGCAAGCTCGTCTACCCGATAAAGGACGATATCCCGGTGATGCTCGTTGACGAGGCTACGCCGCTCAGATAATGGGGCCAGGAATGCCCCAGGGCGGCAAATATAAAACCGGAAGGACGAAGGTCGCGGTCGCCATCCCCAAGTTCGGGCTGGTCGGCGGCGGCGAGCGCTTCGCTAGCGAGATTACGGAGCGACTCGCCCTCTGCGAAGATTATGAGATACATGTCTTCGCTAACAAATGGGTGGCGCGCTCGGGCCGGATAACGTACCACAAGGTCCCGATGGTCCGCTTCCCCCGGTTCCTCCGCCCATTGTCATTCGCTTTTTTCGCTCAGACGATGATAGGCAGGGGCGGCTTCGACATTATCCATTCGCACGACTGGATATTCCGCGCCGACGTATTTACCATGCACTGCGTGCCGCACGCTGTCTGGGCGCGTGAGGTAAGGAGAAAAACACCGAGCCTCTTTGACAGGGCGATAACGGCCCTTGAGGGGCGGATGCTCTCATCCGGGGGCGCCTCGGTCTTCCTTCCGGTCTCGTCCATCGCGTTCGAGGCGTTCCGCCGCGAATACCCCTCCCTCCCCGGCCGCTGGCAGACGATGCACCCGGGTGTGGACTTTGAAAGGTTCTCCAAGCCTGACCGCGCCGCATGCCGGGCCGGGATAAGGGAGCGCTACGGCATAAAAGATTCGGACCTACTCCTCCTCTTCGTGGGCATGAACTTCGAGGTGAAGGGGCTGGATACAATAATAAGGGCTCTTGCGCGGGCGCGCGCCAAAAGGCCTGATGCGGGAATAAAGCTTCTGGTGGTCGGGCGGGGTGATGAAAAAAAATACGGCGAACTGGCCCGCTCGCTTGGCGTTGAAGACGCGGTGGTATTCGCCGGCAAGCAGGCGGAAGGCCTGGAGAGGTTTTACAGGGCCGCAGACCTCTATATCATGCTCTCGGCCTTCGATACCTTCGGCATGGTGGTCCTTGAGGCAATGGCAGCAGGGCTGCCGGCGATTGTAAGCCCGAATGTCGGGGCAAAGGACCTGGCCGAGGAGGGCGTAAACGGCTTTGTCCTGCCGGACGGAAAGGACGCGGAGACGGCGGCTGAAAGGATTTTGCAATTATTGGATACGACACGGCGGCAGGCTATGGGCAGGGCGGCGGGCCTGACCGCGGCAGGTCACGATTGGGAGAGATTGACCGGGAAGATGAAAGCTGTTTACCAGGAAGTCCTCCTTAAGGGCTGCGTCCTTGCCGGGGCAGGCGCGTAATGGCTGCGAAAACGCCTGACGTATCGGTCGTTATGTTTTTTACATGCTAAGTGCACTATTGCTTGGCGAACTGGGTAGAATACCAAGAAAATGTTGAGGTTTGCATCTGTGTTGAGAAAAGTGCGGCAGGTGAAATGAAGGCCTGGAAGGTTTTCATATTCTGTCATAACGTTATATGGGATGAGATGTATGAGGGAGACCCTGGTTTTTCTCCTAAAAATTATACATTTTTGAAATTGGGCAATCATTATCTGCATCGGAATATTTCCAAGGATTATAAGGTGATTGCCGAGTCTGATTTCCCAATCAGTTGGCCTTCGCCGTTCTATGCTGAAATCACCGGGATGTATTGTGTCTACAAGAATAATCTTCACCGTGGGTTGGACTACGTTGGGTTTTCTCATTACGATAAAGAACACAGGCTTATCGGGTCTGGCGGAAAACCTAATATCAAGGAGCTTGAGGCATTAAGGATACAGTCCGATATGAAGCAGCAGAAACTTGACAGGCCCACTAATATAACCGCACTGATAAACGAGAAATTAGCTTTTCACTGTCCTGTCCATGTCTCTCTTGAGAGTCACGATTTTAAAAAAATATATAGTCAACGTGTTTTAATGGATGAGAGCCAGCCTGACGCTTTCGTTGGGGATGGGATCAATTGCATTGATCGCATCTTGGATGAGTACAATTCTTTTTTTCGGACGAGCTATACCCTCACAGATGTGGCCAAGGATGGCTTTCTCAATATGTGCGATTGTTTTATAACACCAGTGCCCTTATTTGAAAAATTGATGTCTTTCCTCGTGCCCATCATTGAAACGAGAAAGCTCGATTTTTATGATTCCACGCGCTCCCACAGGCTCCAGGGGGGGCTGCTTGAACGCTATGTTGCCGTATTCTTTGCTCTGGAAGAAATCGAAAAAATAGACCTGTCCATCGTGCATCATTACTCTAAAAAATTGAAACGCGAGGGGAGTTCAATGAATTATGGCATCGAGAAATTAATAAGCCGCACCTTCTTGTACGATATCGTGACAGATAAACGGCACAAAAAGGAGTTGTTGAAATGGGTTGAAAATAACCGGCCCTGCCCGCCGCCACATCTGATTAAACAAAGTGTGGTTAAGGACTATGCGAGGCGGTTTTCGATAAAAACGCTCGTAGAGACAGGCACCTATCTGGGCTTTATGATTCGCGCCACAAGAGACATCTTCAGCCGTATCTATTCGATCGAGCTTGACGAGGTTTTATACCAGCGGGCCGCAAAGAAATTTTCCAAATACAAGCATGTCAAAATGCTTCAGGGGGACAGCGGTGAAGTATTGAAAAACCTGATGGGAAACTTGAGTGGGGCTTGCCTTTTTTGGCTGGACGCGCACCATTCGAGCGGCGCAACATTCACAACCGGAAAAGGTAAAAAGCTGACGCCGATAGTTTCCGAGCTGGAACATATCTTGCATCAAGAGAATGCTGACGATCATGTCATTTTGATTGACGATGCCCGAGAATTTACTGGTGAAAACGACTATCCGACTCTGCAGGAATTGGAGAAGCTCGTGAAGACGATAAAGCCCCAGTTCGTTATGTCAGTGCAGGATGATATTATTAGAATCCATAGAGGCGCGCAATAACCGATAACAAGGTGATTGGGCTGCAGGGAATCACATGCATAGAGAGGCCGAAAGAAATAATCTTAAGCTCGTTTGCGTCGTCAAAGATTGGGACTGGCCGGATATTTTACGTCAAACGCCCGGGGGAAAAGGCGTGTGGGACGGGCTGCATTTCAGCACGGATGCGGTAGAATGTGACGCGCTGGTCATACTTAACAATCGTCTAAAACGCGAGGTCAGGGCAACCTGCCCTAAAGAGAATGTCTGGGCATTAATGCAGGAACCCTATGTCAGGGGTTTTACAGATTGGATGGTGGAGGGGCATGTGCCATTTGCGCATGTACTAACGAGTCATCCGGCCGACTCATCTGAAAAATACGTTCTCTCTCAACCTGCCGTCCCGTGGCATGTCAACCACACATTCGACCAGCTGACGACCATTGATATACCCGATAAGAGCCGCCCACTATCTTGGGTCGTGGGCAATTGCAAGGACTTGCCCGGCCATATGGACCGATTCGCATTTCTCAAGACTCTGCAGTGTACGTCTGATATTCCAGCCGACCTGTTTGGTCGCGCCGTGCGCCCCATAGAGGATAAGTGGGACGGGCTCGCGCCCTACAGGTTCTCGCTAGCGATTGAAAATACTGTTTCCACGGATTACTGGACGGAGAAGATTGCAGATTGTTTTTTGTCCTGGACGGTGCCAATTTATCATGGCTGCCCCAACCTAGCCAACTATTTCCCTCAGGAATCATACGTCCATATAGATATAAGAAGGCCTGCCGAGGCCCTTGCAGCTATCCGCAAGGTTTTGAATGAAGACGCTTTGGAATGGAAGCGGCGCCTGCCTGCTCTCGTAGAAGCGAGACGCAGGGTTCTTTACGAGTACCAGTTATTCCCACACCTTACAAGGATGCTCCGCAGAAAAGCGAGACAGGACGGGAATAGGGACTGTATCACCATACCCCCATATCGAAGAAGCTTAAAAGCAGGACTCTGGCGCAGAATCAGCAAGGCAAAGATGTCAATTAAGCGTCTGGCCGGTGCAAATGATTAATTCTGTGAGCGTCATTATTTCGTTTTATGAACGACTTTCGCATCTGAAGTGCTGTCTTGACGCTTTAAGAGCGTGCAGAAATGATTTCAGCGAAGTTGTTATTGCTGATGACGGATCACGCGAGGAGACGGTCGAAGCCATCAGGATGATGATTCCCTCCTATCCTTTTCGGATAATTCATGCATGGCAGCCAAAGGATGGTTTCCGGCTCGCGTCTGTCAGGAATAACGGCATACGCAATTCAAGTGGAGAGTATTTGATCTTCATCGATTGTGACTTTGTGTTATTGCCGGGCACTATACGTTCCCATATCGAATGCGCCAAGCGCAGGAGATTCGTGGCAGGTTTATGCAAGTATCTTCCCGAGGAGCAGACCCGTTCATTAATGGCGCAGGGAATCACGCCCGAGCGGCTTGAGCGCTTCTATAAGGCCCTCCCGGAGCGCCCTATTACACGGGAGCATTGGAAGTTTTTTAGATATAGCATGCTGATACGCATCGGTCTCGCGAACGAGCGAAAACAGCGATGCAGCAGTCATTTTTCTATACACCGCGCCGATATGGAAGCCATTAACGGATATGATGAGAATTTTGTCGGATGGGGCGGGGAAGATGAGGACATTTCCCTTCGGATGGTGAAGGTCGGTTTTCGCGGATATTCGGTCATTCGTGAGGCGAAAACGCTCCATCTTTGGCACCACAAAGAATTGGGAGAGAAACATTGGAGAGAAGGCTCTAATATCGAGTATCTGTACAGGAAGAATATTCCCAGTTTCTGTGAAAACGGTCTGATTAAAAAAGCAGTAGTGCCCGGGGAGGATAATGAGCCGTCTGGTAGATCTGGCAAGGGAATTGAGTGACAAAGCTAAAAAGCACCTTTCTGGAGAGGGCGCCGGACGCATAAGGCCGGAGGATATATCTATCGGTATAACCACGTTTGAAGCGAGATTTGATAGGTATTTCACCCCACTCTTGTGTAGGCTCAGGGAATACGTCGGCAATGAAATCGTGGTTGCCGTCAATGGAGAGAACGGCAAGAAATTCAGTGAGGAATACCGGAAAAATGTTCTAAAGAGCGCTGCTAATCAGGAAAACGTTTTTCCTATTCTATTTCCAAGCTTCCGTGGTTTGTCAAAGCTTTGGAACAGTATTATTATACATGCTTCAAATGACTATATTTTAATGCTGAACGACGACATTATGATAAGCCGTCCAGATTTCATGGAAAAGGTCTGCATGACACTTAGTCGCAATAACGGGAGGTCGTTCCAGATCAATGGCTCCTGGTCCCATTTTTTGATCGCTCGCGAGGAAATTGATGAGCTTGGTTACTTCGATGAGCGTTTATTGGGCATCGGAGAGGAGGATGGGGATATCATCTGGCGGTATCAGGACAGGTATGGCCGGGAGGTTGCAAACTTCAAAATTAAAGGTTTCGAGAATTTTGCCGAGGAATCGACCCGGACCTATACGCCCATAAACATAAGGACGCATTCCGGGACCAAATACAGTCTTTTCAACCGCAAGTTCATTTTAGAGGAAAAATATCAAGAGTCCCCGGAGGGACTGAAAGGCATTTTTGATAAGCCGGTCATCATCAAAAATCCAAGCGAAAATCAATATCCAAGCGAGAAGTTTTACAGGCAGCGCAGGAACGAATTATAATGTCCCGCACGTCAAACTGACATTAGGCTATACGACATCCTTTCAAAAAGCTCTCCAGTTCACTGTAAACCTCGTCTGCACGAAGTTCATACATGCAACGGCTCCTCCCGGAGTCATCGCAACCTTTTTTGTTGCATGGAATGCACAGCATTTCAGCCGTCACTACACGGCGCATATCGTCTTGGACAGTCCAGCTTTTCCAATTGCCGGGCCCGAATACTGTTAAGGTCGGCGTCCCTACAGCTGCCGCGATATGTGGGGCGGCGCTGTCCACCCCCAAATGAAGGCTGCTGAGCGAGATGAGCGCGGAAAGCTCTGGAAGATTAGTTTTCCCGGCAAGATTGAACGTGTGGTCCTCGCGGCCTCTTCTGATTTTTTCCGCTTCCGGAGATTCATCATCTGAGCCGACCAGCACAGAGAAAATATGGCGCTCATCCCAAAGCCTGTCGATTATCTGTCCCCATTTTTGATCAGACCATTCCTTGTACTTCCAGCGCGAAAAGGGATTTAACGTGACCAGCCTTGTGCCGGGCGGTAGACCGCATTCTGAAATGAGCGTTCGGGCGCGCGCAAGGTCGTCTTTCGAGAAATAAAGGCGCGGCATCGAGTCATTCGTCTCTATGCCTATGGCGCGGAGTATGCGTAGTGACTGGTCCGCGCCGGGGTGCACCGGGTAAGGAGCGGCCTTGAATTCCCGGACTGTCCGGGTGAAAAGGAGGTTACGCCAGACCGGCTCTTTGCAGTGCACGCCGACGCGCGTCCGCGCGCCTGTTAAAAGGCTCATTATGGCCCCGCGGTCACCGGTGCGGAGGTCTATTACGAGATCGTAGCGGGCCTTCCGGAGACGGCGCATAAAAGAAGCATGCTCCGCCAGGGCTTTCAAGGCGTTGCCGCGCACTTTCCCGGCCTCCAGGACAGCGTGGAGGTGCGGGTCAGCCGCAAGTAGGTTGCCGAACGGCTTCCGGACCATTATTGAGACGCGCGCTTCCGGGAATGTTTCCTTTATCGCGCGTATCGAGGGGGTGGTAAGGACGACGTCGCCGATATCGCCGAGCTGGATGAGGAGGATGTTTTTATTCATCTCTCCGTCTGATGGCCCCCTTCCCCAATCTCCGCCAATTTCATATACTTATAGAAAGTAACCTCGGCTGTCGAGAACGCGACGAGTAGCCCCGCCCTTCCGTCGAGGAAACCCAGCTTGAATATATAAGTCTTAAGGAATACGAAAAACGTCCTTGCCAGTATATTGAGCGTCCCGGCGCGCTTGCCGCGCTCGCTGAGGAGCCGCGCCCCAAGAGTGGAGTAGCGGTCGACACGGCTTATGAAATCCCCTGCCTCGTTGTAGGAATGATGGAGGAGCGGATTCTCAAGCACCCCGGTCCGGCCGTTATAGAGCACTGACTCGTGCACGATGCGGTCGTCAAACCTGGCGGCCCCGCGCCTGAAAAGGCGCAGCACCTCATCCGGCCACCAGCCGCTCCGGCGCACCCATGCGCCCCGGTAGATGTTTTTGCGCTTAATGCGGTAGGCGTCGAATCGCGGGGCCCGGACCGTTGAGATTATCTCGTTTGCGAGCTCTGTAGTCACGCGCTCGTCAGCGTCAATCGAGAATACCCATTCCTTGGTAGCGAGAGCGAGGGCGCGGTTCTTCTGCGGGCCGAAGCCCTCCCATGGAAAGTCGCGATAGACCACCTTCGGGTATCCGGCGCATATGGCCGCGGTCCGGTCAATGCTGCCGGAATCGACGACTATTATCTCGTCGGCCCAGGAGAGGCTATCGAGGCACGCGTCGATGTTCCTCTCCTCGTCCTTAACTATCAATATGCACGAGACGGTAGTTCCCATGTCCTGTCAGTCAATCGGCGCCTTCCCTGCCGGCGCCGCGAGGTTTTTTGTTGAGAATGGAGATAGGGGAATGGCCGAAGCGGCAGTGATCAGAAGGCAAGGCGGCCGCTTCGGACCTTATGCTTCCTTCAGAATCTCGCGGGGTTTCTGCCGGGCCGTCTTTTCGGGCCTCGGCCCCAGCGATTCCGGGCAGCCTTCGATATGCCAATTGAGGAGGGCCGCGTAGAGCCGGAGCTTCGAGCGAAGCCTCCCGATTAAAAACAGGGTCGCGAGGTTCATTAGGACCATGGAAACGAAGCTCCAGGAGAGCTTCGCCACAAGCCCGGCCTTGAGGACCGCATAAGACATCCTGCTCCTGTTTTTCCTGAAAAATATGTAGCGCGACCGCCAGTATTCGGTCCTCGCCCTTACCGGGACCTTCCTGGCGCTCCCGCCCTGCAGGTGGTATATCTCTGCTGCCGGGTTATGGAGGACGTCCCAGCCCTTCTCCCTGAACCTCAGGCACCAGTCGGTCTCTTCGAGGAAGAAGAAGTAGTCCTCGTCAAGCAGTCCGGCCTCCTCCATGGCCTTTTTCCTTACGACCATGCAGGCGCCCACTATTGACTCGACCTGCTGAATTCCCCTCGCGGCCCCGTTCTCCTTTCCGGGAAACCTTTTTGGGAAGAGCCTCCGGAGGATGCTCTTATTCAGGAGTTCGGTTGCGAGGGTCGGGAAGTTCGCTATCGAGTTCTGCATCGAGCCGTCCTCATTGAGGAGGGAGCCGCCGCATACGCCTGCCCGCGGGTTCATTTCCATGCAGTCGACGAGAGACTCTATCGCGTTCTCCTTAAGGACGGTATCGGAGTTGAGGAGCACGGCGTATTTGCCTGAAATCCTCTTGAGCGCGAGATTATTCGCCCTGGCAAAGCCGAGGTTTTCGGCGTTCTGGATGAGCTTTACCTCCGGGAAGCGCTCCCGGACCATCCGGACGCTCCCGTCAGAACTTCCGTTGTCGACGACCCATGTCTCGAAGGGGATCCTGACCGTCTTCCGGATGGACTCAAGGCAGTCCCGGAGGAGGTCTTTTGTATTCCAGTTTACGATTACGAACGATACGGCAGGGCTGCCCATCTTTTCACCGATTACGGAGTGGGGCCGATAGAGGCCATTTCCGGACACAACGCTTAATATGCTAAATAATCTGGATTTTTTTTTCAAGCTAATTGTGAGCTGATAAGTTCCGATGCAGGAGCGCCGGAATAACCGGAATACGCGGAGAGAAATACGCATAAGGGGCTGGCCGTCCGGCAGGGATTTTTTTTTGTGCTAAACTTGCCAATTACAGGTCATATCCGCCGGGCTTATGAAAAGCACCCATTAGACTGGACCGCAGCCTATGCCCAGAGTCTCCGTCACCATAATAGCCCTGAACGAGGAGGCGAACATACGCGACTGCCTTGAGAGCGTCAGTTGGGCGGACGAGGTGCTTGTCTCGGACTCCGGCAGCACCGACAGGACGGTCGAGATTTGCAACGAATACGGGGCCAGGGTCTTCAGGGACGAATGGCTCGGGTTCGGACGCCAGAAAAACCTCGTGGGAGACAGGGCGTCGGGCGACTGGATACTCAACATAGACGCGGACGAGAGGGTCTCCCCGGATTTAAAGGATGAAATACTCCGCGCGGTCGGGTCTGACGGAAGAGCCGGGTACCTCGTGCCGAGGAAAAACTTTTTCGGCGAAAAGTGGATAAGGCATTGCGGCTGGTGGCCCGACTATAACCTCCGGCTCTACAGGAAGGGCGCAGGCCGGTTCATAGACAGGTACATCCACGAAAAGGTGGTCGTGAACGGCCGGACGGAAAGGCTATCGAACCCGCTCGTTCATCTGACCTACAGAGACGTCTCCGATTATTTGAAGAGGATGGAGAAGTATTCGTCGCTTGCGGCCGAGGAGATGCTGAACTCCGGAAGGAACGCGGGCCTAACGGACATCTTTTTCAGGCCCACGTTCACTTTTTTCAAGATGTATGTGCTCCGGCGCGGCTTCCTGGACGGCACTGCCGGGGTGGTCCTCTCCATACTCTATGCCTCCTATACCCTCGCCAAGTACGCAAAGCTATGGGAGATGAAGGCGGGTTTCAGAAGTTAAGATGGAATTCAATCCGGGGCCGTAATCCATGTGGACCATATTCCATACAGAGGCCTCCCTCGGCTGGGGCGGGCAGGAAATAAGGGTGCTGAACGAGTGCCTCGGCATGAAGTCCAGGGGGCACAGGCCTGTTATTATCTCCGAGGAGGATAGCGGGATATTCCAAAAGGCCCGGCAGGCGGGCATTGAGACAATTCCGGTCTCGTTCAGCAGGAAGGACTACCCCGCCTCGCTCGTGATGCTAGTGAAGGCCATAAGGAATTTCAGGCCCGATGTCGTAAACACGCACAGCTCAAGGGACAGCTGGCTCGCCTCGGCCGCGGCAATGCTCGTCCGGCCAAGGCCCCTCATCATAAGGACCCGCCACATATCAACGCCGGTGTCGACCGGGCTTGCGTCCTCGATAATTTACAGGCACGCCCCTGACTGCATAGTAACCACCTCCGAGGCCATAAGGGAGCGGCTTATTAATATAAACAGGGTCGAGCCCGGAAGGGCCGTATCCATTCCGACAGGCATTGACATGGGCGCGTTCGACCCGGAGCTTGGGTACCCGGACCTGAGGGCCGAGCTTGGGGTCCCGGCTTCTGCGCCCCTTATCGGGATGGTATCGGTCCTCAGGAGCTGGAAGGGGCACGACTGCTTTATCGATGCTGCAGCGCTCGTCAAGAAGACGCATCCCGAGGCCTGCTTCATAATAGCGGGCAGCGGGCCGAGGGAGGAATACATCAGTAAAAAGATCGCCTCTTCGGGGCTCGAAAAGACCGTACTGATGCTCGGGCACAGGAACGATGTGCCGATGGTCCTCTCCTCTCTCGACGTGTTTGTCCAGCCCTCATACGCGAACGAAGGCGTGCCCCAGTCGATCGTGCAGGCCATGGCGATGAAGGTCCCGGTCGCGGCATCCGGCCTGCCGTCCTTTCTTGAGATAGTGGAGGACAGGAATACCGGGCTCCTGTTCAAGGCGAACGACGCCCGGGGGCTCGCCGAGAGTATATCCATGCTCCTTGAAGACAGATTGCTTGCCAGCAGGCTTTCCGTGAACGCTCGGAGGCTCGTCATCGAAGGGTTTTCAATCGAGAAGATGCTCGACAGGACCGAGGCCCTTTATGAGGGCCTCATCCTTTCAAAAAAGGGCCGGACTGCCGGCCGAAGCCTCTTCTGGAAGGTGCAGACCAGGTGAATGTAGCCATCGTCCTCATGAAATACAACCCCTTCGGCGGCTACGAGCGGCAGGCCGCGATCCTTGCAAGGGCGCTTGCGAGGAGGGGCGACCATGTGGCCATCGTGGCCGGGTCGTTTGAAAGCGCCCCGGAAGAAGGCATAGAGGTCATAAAGGCGCCGGTAATAAGGCTCTCCTCATGGCTCAAGGTCCTCTCCTTCGCCATCTCCAGCAGGTCGGTAATATCAAAACGTCCCGGGGGCTTCGATATGGTAATCGCCTTTGACAGGACGCTCGTCGCTGATATCTACAGGGCGGGTAGCGCCTGCCACAGGGAATGGCTTGCGTTCAGGAAGAAGAATTTCGGGCTCAGGGACAGGATATCGATAGCCATGAACCCGCTCCACATCGTAATAAACGCGCTGGAAAAGAGGCTATTAAGGGACTTGAGGGAAAGGGGAGGGAGGATAGTCGTCCTCTCCGACCGTGGGAGGGATGAGATATGCCGCCATCACGGTTTGGAACGGCACCTTTTTAGCGTCATACCGCCTGCCGTCGACCTCGGGCGGATAGGGTTCAGTCCGAATGAGGCGAGGAAAGACCCAGCGAGAAAGGCCCTGGGCATACCTCACCGCCTTCCTGTCATACTCCACGTGGGCTCGGGTTTCCGCATAAAGGGCCTTGAGGCGACGATCAGGGCAGTCGCCGCGCTTAAAAGAAGCGGCAGGGAAGCGTTCCTCCTTGCGGCAGGCAGGGACAGGAGCGGGACAAAGCGGCTTGAGACTCTTGCCCGGAACCTCGGCGTATCCGGGAATATCAGGTTCCTCGGCGGGGTGGAAGACGTCGGCGCGCTCTATGATGCATCGGATGTATTCGTGCTGCCTTCGCTCTTCGAGACATTCGGGGCAGCAGCTGTCGAAGCCCTCGCAGCCGGGCTGCCGGTCATAATAGGGAAGGGGGCCGGCGCAGCCTCTTTTATAGAGAAAGAGAGGGCAGGAAAGGTTATCCAGGCCCCTGCCGACCCGGATAAGCTTGCAGTCCTTATCCAGGAGGCACTTTCGACGGACTGGATGCTCAGGCGTACCGGCGGGCTCGCAAGAGAGCGGGCCCGTAGAAGGGAAGCGGCGCTGAAGTGCTCGGCCGAGGAGGTGAGCGCGGTCTTTGCCTCTCTTATAGACGAGATAGCGCTATCGAAAAGGTCGCTTAATGAGGCCTCTTTGCAGGCTGGGCTGGCTTGAGCATGCCGGAGGTAAGCGTAATCATAGGCGCATATAACAGCCTCCCTTATCTAAAGCTCTGCATCCGCGCTCTCGAAAGGCAGACGTTTAGGGACTTCGAGGCGCTCATAGCAGACGACGGTTCAGGCCCGGAGGTAGGGGCATGGTTTAAGGCCCGGAGGCCTTTTTTTCCGCTCCGCCACGTCTGGCAGGAGAAGAGGGGCTTCAGGAAATGCAGGATATTGAACCGCGCGGTAATGGAGTCGAGGGCAGGTTATATCGTCTTTCTTGACGCGGACTGCATCGTCGCAAGGGACTTCCTTGAGGTGCACTTCAGGAACCGCAGGCGCGGTGAGTTCCTCGGCGGGAGGAGGGTGATGATGAGTATCCCTGTATCGGAAAGGGTAACGGCGGAGATGGTCGACAAAGGATACTTTGACGGGCCGACCCTTTGGGGGCTCTACCATTCGCTCAAAGGTGATTTCAGGTATTACGAGGAGGCCCTGAGGCCGCTACACCGCCTGAGGGGAAGTAGCCCCTTTAGCCTCCTCGGTTGCAACTTTTCCATGTACAGGGAAGACCTCCTCTCGGTGAACGGGTTTGACGAGGAATACGAGCACAGGGGCGGCGGCGAGGATACGGACATAAGCTACAGGCTCAAGGCAGCCGGATGCGCCATGAGGTCGGTCAGATACCTTGCGATACAGTTCCACCTCGGCCATGAGAAATCCGGCAGCAAAGACATATCGGAAGCGATGTTCAGGGACAAGCGGGCCGGGATACGGGATGCCGCGGACGCGAAGAGGATAAGGAGCGCCTTCAATCCATTTCTGGCGTCGTCTACGGGGGCGCATAGGTAAGATGGCTGCACAAAGGCCCAGGATAGCGCTCCTCCGCTCCGTAGTCCCGCATACGACCGCCTGGTACTATTTCAGGGCATTCAAGCGGCTTGGAGTGGACCTCGTCGACCTTCCGTTCCATCCCCGTGAGACACCGGAATGGAAGAGCATACCGGACGCGGACCTGGCTATCCTAATTGATTGCGGCATGCCTGTCGATTTCCCGGCACTTGAGATTTTCGGCGGATCAAAGGGCTTTGTGAGCATAGATTCCTGCCACAAGCTCCACATGCACCGGGCACTCTGCGATAGGTACTCATTCGACTTCATCTGGGTGGCGCAGAAGCATGTCGTCAAAGAGCTCGGGAATAACGCCCGGTGGCTGCCGCTTGCCGCCGAGCCCGAGACGCACGCCTACAGGCCGGGCATGGCGGGCGGGCCATTTCTCGACAGGCTCTTCCGTAGGAGTCATTACGACATCGCCATGTGCGGCGCCCCCTACAGGCACAGGAAGAGGTTCGAGAAGCTCTTTAGGGGATCAGGGCTTTCGGCCAGGTTCCTTTTCAGGAAAAGGTTCGGGGTCGAGGCGACCCGCGAGCTTGCGCGCTCCACTATCGGCTTCAACGCCGGGGCCGGCTTTGACGGGGAAAGGGGCATGGACATGAATATGCGGGTCTTCGAGACAATGGCGAACGGCCAGTGCATGCTCCTTACCAACACCTACGAGGGCCTCGGGTATGAGGAGCTTTTCGATGAGGGACGGCATTACATAGGGTTCAGGACCGAGGAGGAGGCCGTTCAAAAGGCGCTCTATTACTCTGAAAACCCGGAAAAGGCGATAGCGATAGCACGGGAAGGGCAGAAGCACGTCCTTCAAAACCATACATACCTGCATCGTTGCAGGGAGATTATTGCCGCCGCTCTTGAAAACAGTCGCCATACGATAGCTGAAAGGATAAGGACCTGAACACATCCGGATATTCAAACTCGGCAACCCCGGCCCTTAAAAGGGCCGCGCTCGCCTCAATGGGAGTGTACCTCTTCTCGTTGAACCTTCCCGGTGTCGTCACCATGAGGGGGGCCGGTTTCTTTCTCGCGCTTTTGTTCACAGCCTTGCACATGTGGAGAAAGGGAGGGATTGAATGGCCTCCCATGCGCCTTCTCCTCTTTGTTTGGCCCGCGCTCGCGCTCGTCACAATAATACCGGGCCAGGATATTGCCCGTTCCCTCTCGGAGATAAAGAAGGAGATAGTCTATCCTGTGCTGGCCTTTTGGGTTTTTTATGTCATGACGAGGAGCGGGCGGGACTTCGCATACCTTGGCGCGTGGTTCCTTTCAGGGGCCGCGCTCATGATCGCGGCAAGCGTTTATTTTTATTATATCATGGGGCTCGGCTTCGGTTCACTCGAGGAGACCGGGTTTGCTTACGGGAAGAGGGCCTATTTCGGTTTCTTCATGGCCTCTGCCGCCGTGGTCGGGCTGGGACTGGGGCTTACGAAAGGGCCGGGCAGCCGGCTCCGGGCATCCGCATTTGCGCTTATGCCGCTATTCCTCCTCGGCATCTACTTCGCAAGGCTCCGGGCCGGGTATCTCGCGATTATAGCCGCCGTCGCGGTCTTCCTCATATACGGGAAGATACTGAGGTCCGGCCTCAAGGTGCGCCTGGCGTCGATCGCGGTTACAGCGCTCGTTCTGGTCTCGATCATACCTATGGTATCGACCAAGCGTGACCTGAACATGGATTTGAGCCTCGAAGGCTGGAGGGGCGCGGTAGAGGAGCTCAAGGTCGAGGAGAGGTGGATAATCTGGGAGGGTTCTGTTCAAGAGATAATGAAGAGACCCCTTTCTGGCCTCGGCTTCGGCAACAAGGAAATATTCGTCCCCGCGTTCAGGCTCGGCCATGTCTACCCGCACAACCTATTTCTAAGCTACGGGGTCATGGCCGGGGCAGGCGGCATTGTCTTTCTCCTGGTCCTGTTCTGGAAACTCTTCCGGCTCATGCATTCGGCTGCCCTCATTGCCACGCCCGGGAAAGAGTGGTTCTATATAAGCATATCCGGCGTCGGACTCCTTGTCGCCTTTCTGGTCCTCAACATGACGGAAGACATAATGACACGGCATACGGGGCAGACCTTCTGGGCACTTTCGGGAATGGTGCTCGGGAGCGCAAGGGAAGCCCATGCAATCTCTAAAAAATTGATCTTTTCCCCGGACTCTGTGTCAGGCCGGGAATAAAAATGCTCACATATTATTCATATATGCTCCGCTTTTTATTCCCGGCCTTCCTTGATTTCGGGAAAAATCTCCAATTTTCAGAGATTGCAATTAGAAAATATGTATCCAATACGGATGAATGGGGACCCGCATGATACATCTCTTGATATGCCCGCACAGGCTCGACTTCGGCGGCTCGCAGCTCGGCATCCACCACTGGGCCAGGCACCTGGACCGGTCCCGGTTCATGATAAGCGTCCTTGCCATGGGAAGGGGGGGGTTGAGCGAAAAGTTCGAGACCCATTACCCGGTCTTCTATGACGGCCCCGATTACCCGAATATAGAGGACTACATACGGCGGCTCAGGCCCGATATTGTGCACTGCGCCCCGGGCGGCGGAAAGGACCACGAATATATAAAAAGGGCCGCTCGCCTTACGGCGGTCACGCAGACGGTCATGTGCCCGAGGCAGGCCGGAAACCTCGACGATGTTTCGGGGACGGTCGTCCTCTCCGGCTTCGTCCTTTCGCTCCAGAAGCGTAAGGAGAATGTCGTCCGTATAGACCTGCCCTTTGACGCCGGAGAATACGACGCGCGTTACGGGAGGGCCCATTTCGGCCTCCCTGAAGGGAAGCTCATAGTCGCTTCCATCGGGAACGCCAGGAAAGAGAACGCCCATTTCATGCGGATAGCAAGGCATTATAAAAACCCGGACGTGCATTTCGTCATAAGGTCTGAAAGGCCATATAACTATCTCTTCGGGAGAAAGCGGATAACGGTAATAAAGAAAAGGCTTACGGAGGACGAGAAGATGAGCCTCATGCGGCTTTCGGATATCTTCCTCTATCCAACCTCGAATGAGTCATACGGCATGGTCTTCCTTGAAGCGATGGCAAATATGCTCCCCATAATCACCTACGACGACGCCGCGAACAGGGAAGTTGTGGGCGAAGGCGGCCTCCTGGCCCGCCTTGATGACATACAGGGGATGACGGCGCACCTTGATAAGCTTGTAAGGGACTTGGCGCTAAGGGAGGAGCTCGGCCGTAAGGGGCACGAGCTCCTTGGAAAACGGAACGACCCCAAGGCTATCGCCCGGAAATACGAGGAGTTTTTCATTGATGCTCTTCGGGCCGGGAGGGCGCGTAAAAAAACAGGATTCGAGATCTGTCACTGAGGCAGCCATTCTTTTAATTCCTTTTCCCCTTTCGCCGCCAATATCTAGGATTTTGTAGCCAGGCAGGCTGGCAGCTTCCGTGAAAGCGTACCAGCCCGTCCGGCGAGGACCCGCTTACGTTATTGCCTTGCCAAAGGCATCTGTGTTATAAATTCCAATTGGCACAATTCCAGTAAAATTCCATGAAAAAATACCTAAGCGCCAAACGGGCGCAGGCAATAATCGAGAAGTTCAAAAGGGCGCGGATACTCGTTGTCGGCGACCTCATCATGGACCATTTCATCTGGGGCAAGGTGAAGCGGATATCCCCGGAGGCCCCGGTCCCGGTGGTAGAGGTCACCTCCGAGTCCATAATGCTCGGCGGGGCGGCAAACGTCGTAAATAACATCCACAGCCTCGGCGGCAGGTCTTTAGTAACCGGCGTCATCGGGAACGACTCCGACGGCAAGAAGCTTGTCGCCTCCCTCAAGGGAAAGGGCATACCGGCAGAGGGCATAGTAACCGACCGGAAGCGGCCGACAACCATAAAGACCAGGATAATAGCCCATCACCAGCAAGTCGTAAGGTTCGACCGCGAGTTGCGCGACAAGATCGACCCGGAAGCTACCGACAAGGTCTTGAAATACATCAAAAAGGCTGCCAGGGCCGCGGACATAGTGGTGGTGTCGGACTACGCCAAGGGGCTCGTTACCCAGCGCCTCATGGATGAGACGAACTCGCTTTGCCTCGATATGGGGAGGCCAGTGGCTGTCGACCCCAAGGTAGAGCATTTCGATTTCTACAGGGGCTCGACGATCGTCACCCCCAATAACCTCGAAGCGTCCCAGGGCTCCGGGATCGAGATAACGAATAACGAGTCTCTCCACAGGGCGGGCCAGGCCCTTTTCGGGAGGCTCGGATGCCAGGCGCTCCTCATTACCAGGGGGGAGAACGGCATGAGCCTTTTTGAGCCGGGGAGGGAAACCCACATACCGACTGTCGCGCAGGAGGTCTTTGACGTAAGCGGCGCCGGTGATACGGTCATAAGCGCGCTCGCGCTCGCGCTCGCAGCGGGGGCAAGTTACAGGGAGGCTGCGGTACTCGCAAACTTCGCGGCTGGCGTTGTAGTCGGGAAGATCGGGACCGCGACACTCACACCAGCGGAGCTCCTCAAGGCGGCGATAACGAACCTGAAGGCCGGGCTTCCGAAGTAACGGCATTCGTTTAATCATTTAAAAGGTGCGGCATGGCAAGGTCAATGACAGGCTGGGGCAAAGGCGATTTCACTATCGGCGGAGACCTTTATACAATAGAGGTAAAGGCCCTTAACCACAGGTTCATCGACATCTCGATGAGGGCGCCCGAGAGGTTCTCTCCGTTTGAGACAAGGATTCGCGACGAGATAAAGAAGCGGTTCGCTCGGGGCTCCTTCTCGGTCCACATAATCCCGGTCTCGGCAGAGGCGCCGCCCTTGAGGCTCAATCTCCAGATGGCGAAACTCTACATGGACGCCGCCGCCGAGCTCAAGTCCGCTCTCGGGGTCAAGGGCGAGCTGGACCTTTCGGCGATAATGAGGCAGAAGGACATCTTCACCTTCGAGAGGAAGGGCTCGGTAACGGACGAGGGTTGGGAGCCTCTTCGGGCAGGGCTTGAAAGCGCCCTCGGCCAGGTCGAGGCCTGGAGGGCGAGGGAAGGGGAGGCGCTTAAAACAGACCTCCTTTCGAGGGCGGATTCACTTGAAGGGCTCCTCTTCACCATAGAGGCCCGTATACCCAAGATGCTCGAGGCATACAGGGAGAGACTAAAGACGGAAATGGAGAAGGTGCTGGCCGAGAGGATAGAGGAATCGCGGATACTCCTCGAGGCGGCCATATTCGCCGAAAAGACCGACACGGCCGAGGAGGCGACACGTCTTAAGAGCCATATCGAGATGTTCCGGAAGCTCGCGGCCTCGGAGGGACCCATCGGCAAAAAGCTAGATTTCCTTTGCCAGGAACTGGGGAGGGAGATAAACACAATCGGCTCAAAGGCCAATGACGTGAAGATAACACAGACCGTCATCGACATGAAAAGCGAGGTCGAGAAGATAAGGGAGCAGGTCCAGAACGTCGAGTGACGCTGGCCTGAGAGGTTAGAAATTAAATGAGCGGCATAGCATTCATAGTCTCGGCCCCCTCGGGCTCCGGGAAGACCACCCTCTGCAAGATGGCTGCGGGCCGGTTTCCCGATTTGAGGATTTCGGTATCCTACACCACGAGGAAGCCCAGGCACGGAGAGGTTAACGGGGTAGACTACTGGTTCGTTGACGAGGAGACCTTTGCCGGGATGGTCGAAAGAGGGGAGTTCCTCGAGTACGCCGACGTTTACGGGAAACGGTACGGCACCTCCAGGAAGGACCTGGAAGACCTCCTTGAAAAGGGCGTAAGCGTCATACTCGAAATAGACGTCCAGGGCGCGGCAAAGGTAAAGGAAAAGCTCGAGGGAGGGGTATTTGTCTTCATACTCCCGCCTTCGCTCAAGGCGGCCGAGGAGAGGCTCATAGCCAGGGGCAAGGACACGACCGAAGAGATACGGCGGAGGCTCGGCATAGCGGCCGAAGAGATAAAGAGGGCCGTCGATTACGACTATATCGTAATAAATGACGATTTGAGGCGGGCCTTCGAGGAGTTCTCCGCCATCATAACAGCCGAAAAATTCAGGTCGTCCCGGATGGCCGGGAAGCTCAAGGAGCTTTTCGGCGGCCTGGTCGGATAAACAGGGGCGGTTGACACCGGCCCCTTGAAAATGTATAATTTAGGCCTGTTTTTAAGGAGGGGTTAAAATGGCAAGGATAACCGTAGAGGATTGCTTGAAAGAGGTCCCGAGCAGGTTCATGCTCGTGCACCTCGCCGCGCAGAGGGCGAGAGATCTCATAAAGGGCTCTCCTTCGTTCGTAAAATCGGACAACAAGGCCGTTGTGACGGCGCTCCGCGAGATCGCGGCAGGGAAGGTCGTAGCGCAGCAGCCGGGTAATAAGAAGAAACTGGCGGAATAAGGCCGACCGGGTTGGAAAGCAAAAGAGGGGGCTGCTTTTAGCAGCCCCCTCTTTCTTTTTGAGAGGCGCTCCCGATAATGGTTCAGCCAATGCCCTTTTCAGAGAGACTCCCCGGCAAATGCCAGAAATCGGCAAGGCGGCTGTCTATCCTGGGTACGGCTGAAAGGAGCTTCTTCGTGTAGTCGTGCTTCGGGTCCGAGAATATCTCGGCAGTCGTTCCGCGCTCGACTATCCTTCCGTTGTGCATGACCGCCACCTCGTCGGCAATATACTCGACGACCCCGAGGTCGTGGGTTATAAAGAGGAACGAGAGGCCGAAGTCCCTCTGTATGGACTTGAGGAGATTGAGTATCTGGGCCTGCACCGAGACGTCCAGGGCCGATACCGCCTCGTCGCAGACGATGAACTCGGGGTCAACCGCAAGCGCCCTGGCGATACCTATCCTCTGGCGCTGGCCGCCCGAGAACTCGTGCGGGTACCTCGACATGGCCTCTGGCCCGAGCCCGACCCTTTCGAGGACGCTTCTTACCTTCTCAATCCTCTCTGATTTGCCCATGCCGGGCTTTACGGCCCGTAGCCCCTCTTCTATGGTCTCCCTCACCGTGAGCCGGGGGTTGAGGGACGAGTACGGGTCCTGGAATATTATCTGGAGTGAAGACCTGAACTGCTTAAGCCTCCGCTCGCCGAGCTTGGCGATGTCGGCGCCCTTATAGAGGACCTCGCCTCCGGTCGGCTTTATGAGCTGTATTATGGATTTTCCCGCGGTCGTCTTTCCGCAGCCTGACTCGCCTACGAGCGCGAGCGTAGAGCCCTTCCTTATGGAAATGTCGATGCCGTCCACGGCCTTTATGTGGCCCACGGTCCTTTTAAGCACGCCCTTCCTTATGGGGTACCAGGTCTTCAAAGTTCTCACTTCAAGTATGGTCTCCCTCTCGGAAGGGGGCACCGCCAGGGGAGGGAGCGCGTCCGGCTCCTGCCTCAGGGGCCTGGAATGAGGCTGGCTCATGAAGCCCGGGTCGTGCAGGTGGCAGGCGACCGAATGGCCCTGGGCCCTCTCAATAAGAGGCGGCTCTATTGAGGCGCACCCTTCCATCTCCCTCGGGCACCTGCCCGAAAAATGGCATCCGGCGGGGTAGGAGACCGCCGAGGGCACTGCGCCGGGAATGGTATCAAGGGCCTTGCCCCTCTTCTCCTGGCCGGGTATGGAGCGAAGGAGCTTTATGGTGTACGGATGCATGGGGTTACGGAAAAGCCCCTGCGTGGATGCGGATTCCACGAGCTTTCCCGCGTACATCACCCCTACCATGTCCGCGTTCCTGTAGACCAGGGCCATGTTGTGGGTTATGAGGAGGACGGCCGTGCCGAGGGAATCCTTCATCTCCCTTATGAGCTTTAATATCTCCTCCTGGATGGTGACGTCGAGGGCGGTCGTGGGCTCGTCGGCAATGAGGAGGTCTGGCCTGCAGGAAAGGGCCATGGCTATCATGACCCTCTGGCGCTGCCCTCCTGAGAGCCTGTGGGGGTACTCGCCAAATAGCCTCTCGGGCTCAGGTAGGTGCACCTTTTCGAGCATCTCGACGGCGGCCTTCCTTGCCTCCCCCTTCCTTTTCCCCTGATGGAGGACGATGGTCTCCATGAGCTGGTCGCCTACGGTGAAGACCGGGTTCAAGGAGGTCATGGGCTCCTGGAATATCATGGATATCTTGTTGCCGCGTATCTCCCTCTTTGATCGCTCATCGAGCGGGACTATGTCCCTGCCGTTAAGGATTATCTCCCCTCCGGCTATGTAGCCCGCGGGCTCTGGGACGAGCTGAATGAGCGAGAGCGCGGTAACGGACTTTCCGCAACCCGATTCTCCGACCAGGGCAAAGGTCCCCCCCTTGGGTATCTCGAATGAGATGCCGTCGACCGCCCTTGCAAGCCCCTTGGGGGTCTTGAAATAGGCGCGGAGGTCTTTTACCTTTATGACAGGTTCCATGTCAGTCGTTTTCTGTCTGTCATTCTGAGGAGCGAAGTCGACGGAGAATCTCTTAATTGGTTCATCAGCGCCGAGATTCTTCGGCTTCGCCTCAGAATGACAATAATAAATGTGCTACCTGTACCTGAGCCTCGGGTCGAGCGCGTCCCTTACCGCGTCACCGAATATGTTCGCCGGTAGCACGAGCCCGAACATGAACAGGAACGAGGCCGTGAGATTCCACCAGACGACCGGGTCCATCGAGAGTTCCAGCCTGGAGGTGTTTATCATATTGCCCCAGCTCCCCATCTGCGGGCCCACGCCTATGCCTATGTAGCTCAATATGGCCTCCGCCAGCACCAGGGCGCTGAACTGGAGGACGAATGTTATGAGCACCAGGTGCATGACGTTCGGAACGATATGCCTGTAAATTATGCCGGGCCTCGATACTCCGAAGGCCCTTGAGGCCTGCACGTACTCGAGCTCCCTGAGCTTCAAAGTCTCTCCCCGAATAAGCCTGCAGAGGTCGGTCCACGAGGTGATGCCGAGTATGAGGGCGAGCCAGAAGAGCCGGTCGTTCCAGACGAAGACCCCGAGGCTCAGCTGCCCCTCAGATATGAGCCCGCCCTGGTAGCCGGATGTTCCGAAAAGGAGCATGAACGCGACTATGAGGAGCACGCCGGGTATCGAGGCGAGGGTCGTGTATATGTACTGGACGACGTCGTCGAGCAAGCCGCCGAAATATCCTGCAACCACTCCGAAGAATATGGCGAAGGGCACTATTATGAGGGTCGTGCCCGCGCCGATGACGACCGCGGTCCTCACGCCCTTAAGGGCGTTATAGAGGACGTCATTTCCGACCTTGTCGGTCCCGAGCCAGTGCGCGCCCGGGTGCTTAAGAGGCGGATACTCCCGTACCGTCGTCCCGTCCGGCATCTCCACATTCTCTTTTAGAAAGAGGTATTTTGCGAACGGGGCCGAGTAGGTCTTCTCGGTATTGTTCCTCATGCCCACGAACGCCCTGTCAAGGAGGCTCAGGGCCTGGGCGCTATAAATCGCTGCGCCGCTCTCGGTCGTGGCCTGGACGCTATCTTCGGTTATCACCGGGTCCCTGTAGCGGACGCTGTCCATGAGTGCGACCGAGAAATAAAGCGCGAGCATCGCCATGCAGGCAAGGGCGAGCCTGTTCTTCTTTATCTCCCGCCAGGCGGAAGCTGCCGCCCCGTCCTTTCTTACGGCAATAACGAAGTAGACTATCGCTCCGGCGAGGAAGAAGACTATGAAATCTGTCGCGAGAATTACAGGCATTTTATTCCTATTCGAGCCTGACCCGGGGGTCGACGAGCGTATAGCTTATGTCCGTCATTATGAGCCCGATTATGTAGAGTATCGAGCCAAGGTATACCATGGACCTCACTATGGCGAAGTCCTGGGACTGTATGGCGTCTATGGTGAAGCTCCCGAGCCCGGGTATGGCGAAGAAGGTCTCGAGTATGAGGCTCCCGTAAAAGAGGAACGGTATGGATACGACCACGTTCGTGAGGACCGGTATCATCGCGTTCTTGAGCGCGTGCTTAAAGAGCACCCTGCCTTCGGTGAGCCCCTTTGCCCTGGCGGTCCTTACGTAGTCCTTGTTTATCTCCTCAAGGAACACTGTCCTGTAGAAGCGGACCCCAGTGCCTATGGAGGCGATGATTCCTATTATGACCGGGAGCACCAGGAACTTCATGGAATGGAGCCCCGCGTCAAAGCCCGAAATTGGGAATAGCCGGAGGAGCTTCCCCAATATGTACTGCCCGCCTATGATATAGAAGAGGGTCGATACGGACATGAGGACGACCGCCAGAATGACTCCCCAGATATCTATGTAGGTGGCCCGGTAATAGGCGAGCATCATGGCTAGAAAGAGGTTAACCGCCACCCCGGCCATGAACATGGGGACGCTTATGGCGAGGCTCGCCCACATGCGCGTCCGTATCTCCTGGCTGATGTCGATGTTGTTCCTGTCGGACCTGCCGAAGTCGAACCAGAGTAGCGGCACGGACTTCTGGAAAAAGACCGTCTCCGTTACCTTCCTTATGCCCGGCTCCTCCGTGTTCACGAACGCCGGGAGGTCATAGCCGTGGTCCCTTTTCCAGTTCTCGACAGCGGCAGGCGTGACGTTTTTATCGCCGAGCACCTTCCTGGCCATGTCGTCGGGCGTGTTGACGTAGAAGAATAGGAGCGCCGTCAGCACGTTCACGCCGATTATTATGGGGATGGCGTAGAGTATCCTTCTTACGATGTACGATAGCATCTTGCCGTGCTCAGGCCTTTCTGCCGAGGCCGCGCCTCCTCCGGACGGTTATTATGGCCGGGAGCGACCCTATGATTATTACGGCGATGAGCGCCGCCACCGGCCATATGACCGGCCTGTTCCATTCGTCCCTGGCCGCCTGCCTCTTCTCCGCGTTTAATTTTATGTACTTCATCGTGTTGTTCGACATGGGGTTGGGCTTGACGTTCTCTACCCAGCCGTGGAAAAGGGAGAACGCAACGGGGTGGTATCCCCATACCCAGGGCGCGTCCCTTCTCAGTATCTCGTTCATCCCGTCTATGACCTTCTGCCGGGCCGGACCGTTCTCCATGTTCTCCATTGTTTTAAAGAGCATGTCGAACTCCGGATGGGAGTAGTTGGCAGTGTTCTCGCCCTGGAATTTCACCTTGCCGTTCGGGCCCGCAAGGAGGAAGAAAAAGTTCTCCGGGTCCGGGTAGTCGGCGTTCCAGCCCCAGGAGAAGAACTGGAAGTTGCCCCTGAACATCTTCTCCTGGAAGCGGTTGTAGTCGGTAGTCCTGTTTTCGAGTTGTATGCCGAGGAGCGCGAACTTCTTTATGTACCAGTTTATGAGCGGTGTAGAGTCGGCCCCTGTCCAGGCGTTGTCGAAGGTGATGACGAGCGGCCTGCCGCCCGGGGTCCTGCCGCCGGGGTAGCCTGCCTCCGCCATGAGCCGTTTCGCCTCTTCGAGGGATTTCCGCACCGGCTTTTTCCTTGCGTGGTCCCAATCATAGACGTACGGGTTTATGCCTTCCTTGCCTTCCTTGTATCCGAATATGCCCGGCGGGAGCGGGGACATGGCGCCTATGCCCCTCCCGTTATTGAAAATGGAGATGAACTCGTCATAATCGAGCACTATGGAGATGGCTTGCCGGAGTTTCTGCTTTTCGGGCGAGTAGCCCCCCACGACGTCGTCGAGCATGTTGAACCCGGAATAATAGATGGAGGGACGGACTGACGTAAGGAGCCTCATGCCCCTTTCCCGCATGTCATCGGTAAGCTCGGGCCTTCCGCCGCTCCCTATGGAGACGGCCTGGTCGAAGCTCTCGGAGCTTATGCCGGAGTTGTCGTAATATCCCTGGAGAAACTTGTTCCACCTGGGGATAGCCTCCTTTTCGAGCTTGAAGACTATCTTCTCTATGAAGGGAAGGCCCTCTCCCGCATACTTTAAGAGCCCTTTTTCAGTGTCGCCCTCCTCGCCTTCGGCAGGAAAGGGATCGTGGCGGTAGTTCCCGTTTTTTACGAGCACTATCTCCATGTTCGGGTTGAAGGTCTCCATCATGTACGGGCCAGTGCCCACGGGAAACCTGTTGAGGGTCATGTTCCTGTCGATGAGCGCGCCCTGCTTGTAGAACTCGGCGGCCTCCCTCGGCATGGGCGCGAAAAAGGGCATTGCGAGCCAGTAGACGAACTGCGGGTACTTGGTCTTCAAGACTATCCTGAAGGTATGGTCGTCTACCTTCTCGACCCCGGGAAGGGGGTGCTTCCAGTAATCGAGGATAATGGGGTTCTCTTTCTCGTCAGCCGCCTGGTTGTAGGAAAAGCCGGCTTCGGCCCGCCTCTCTGACCTTATCTCCTCGAGGTCGGCCCGGAGGGCCTTTGCGTACTCTTCCAGCCCAAGTATATATTTTTCGAGAATGGAGAGTACAGGGCTTTCGACCTGCGGGTCCGCGAGCCTCATTATCTGGTAGATAAAGTCGTCGGCCGTAAGCTCCCTCGTGCCCTTTACCGGAAAGTCCGACACCCCCTTTATCCCGCCGATCTCGTTTTCCTCAACGCCCTGATAAAGAGGCTTTCCGTCCCGGTCCAGGGCAAAGGCAGGGTGGTCCTGGTAGAGTATCCCGTCCCTCACCTTTAGCTCGTAGACGGCCCTGTGCACGGCCTCGGCCGGCGCTCCGTCGGGGAGCTTATGCCCGTCCTTGCCGAAATAGACGGGGTCCGGGACTTCCTCGACCGCGAGGGGCTGAAGTTCATAAGGCCTCTTCAGGTAATGGTATTCGAGCGGGGGCTCGTATATCTGCCCGATTATGTCGTATTCATCGGAACTGTAGGCGCGGCCGGGGTCGAGGTGCTTGGGAGGCTCGAAAAAGGTCGTGTAGAAGATGTTCTTACCCCGTTCGGACGGGCGGTAAGGGTCGTTGGGCGTGCAGCCTGCGATCAATAAAAATAGCGCGAGGGCCAGCGCCCCGAGGGCTCTGGGAATGTTTTTACCGATTGCTCCTCCGTCCATAAACTTCATATTTAAATGACGTGCGGTTACGCAACATAAGTCACTGACCGATACTGTAAAAAAGCTTATAATGACAATGGGTTAGAATTAAAAACTTTAACACAATCGCGCCGCAAGGTCAAGCGGGACCGCCCAAAAGAGCGTAAAATCGGTAACTTGGCATGGCTTGACGGGGCTTGACATTTGTCCTATAGTTATGTTAGGATTAAATAATTTTTATGTCCAGGGAAAGGCAAGTAAAGGAAGGGTTTATGAGCAAAAAAGCAGGAAATAACCAGAGCGTGGAACTCTTGGGTCTTATCGACATAGGGAAGGACAAGGGGTTCCTCACCTATGATGAAATAAACGACGCGTTCCCGCAGGACAATTTCTCTGTGGAGGAGATGGACAACTTGCTTGAGACCCTCGGAGAGCTCGGAATAGACGTTGTGGACAGCGCTGAAAAGGGCGGCCCGGAGGCCCAGGAAGTGGCGGAGCCGCGCGAGTTCGAGGTGGAGGAAGTGGAGCGGGTCGAGGACCCGGTCAGGATCTACATGCGCGAGATGGGCGCGGTGCCGCTTCTTAAGCGCGAAGAGGAGATCGTATACGCGAAGAGGATAGAGGAGAGCAGGAACGAACTCCGCAGGCTCACCCTCTCCAGCCCCTTTGCGGTTATAGAGATATTGAGGCTTGTGGGCCGCGTAAGAGCAGGCAAGGCGTCGCTCCGCGACCTCATAGAGGAAGAGGTTGAGGAGAACCAGGCCGAAGAGGCAACCGCCGCGACCGACGAAGTACTTGCCAAGCTCGAAAGGCTCAGGAGGCGCAAACCCGATAGCGCCTACAAGCTCCTTAAGGACATGAACCTCAGCGCCAACATCATCAGGCGCGTTGTAAAGAGGATAGTCCGCCTCGAGCACCTTATTGAGCGCGAGGAGTCGAAAAAGGGCCCCAGGAAACAGGAGCGCGCCAAGGCCCGCATAAGAAAGATAATGAGGCGCCTAGAGATGAAGAGGGGCGACCTCCGCGAGCTCGCAAGGCAGGTAAAAATACACGACTTCAACATGTGGGAAGCCAAGCAGAGGCTCATTGAGGCGAACCTCCGGCTCGTGGTCTCCATCGCAAAGAGATATGTGAACCTGGGGCTCAAGTTCTCGGATCTCATCCAGGAAGGCAATATCGGCCTCATGAAGGCCGTCGACAAATTCGACTACAAGAAGGGCTACAAGTTCTCGACCTACGCTACATGGTGGATAAGGCAGGCCATCACGAGATCCATAGCCGACCACGGGAGGACCATAAGGATCCCGGTCCACATGATAGAGACCATTAACAGGCTGCTGCAGACATCGAGGCAACTCCTTAAGGAGCTCGGCAGGGAGCCCTACCCCGAAGAGATAGCCGAGAGGATGGACATACCCATCCAGAAGGTCAGGCGCATCCTGAGGCTCATGAAGCAGACCCTCTCGCTCGAGACGCCCATCGGCGACGACGAGGAGAGCTCGCTTGGCGATTTTATCGAGGACGAGAAGTCCCCTTCGCCTTCTGACGCGGCCATAGAGAAGGACCTTTCGGACCAGACGAACTCGGTCCTCGAGACCCTTACCCCGAGAGAGGAGAAGGTCTTGAGGATGAGGTTCGGAATTGGCGAGAAGCAGGATTATACGCTTGAAGAGGTGGGGAAGGTCCTCGGCGTCACGCGAGAGAGGGTGCGCCAGATAGAGGCCAAGGCCATAAGGAGGCTCAGGCACCCCACGAGGGCCAAGCTCTTGAAGGGCTTCAGCGAAGGCTGATAAGATTCTGTTATGAACTCAAAGAGGGGGGGGCGATTCACCCCCCCCCTCTTCTTTTAAAGCCTTTTAATGTCTCGTTATGGGACTCTAAAATCCCCCCGCCTTTCAGCCGTAGTGGTTCAGTTGTCTGAAAAATTATCAGTGCCGGTTTTCCCCTTCAGAAGCCCCATCGCCTTCGATACCGGCGCCGTAAGCCTCCAGCCCCAGTAATTGAGGAGCGCGTGGAGGCGCTTTTCCCCATCCAGGTTTTCTCCTGAAAGGAGGTTTCCGAAGTTCGATTCGACGTCCACGGAGATCTTCCTCGCCTTCCTGGACGCCTGTATCTCCTGGAGCATCGCCTTTACCTCGGCGATCAACTTCCTGTCCCCGTGCAGGAAGAAGTTCTGGTCCCCGCACCTCCCTGTTATCTTCTGGAAGACCACATTGAAGCCGTAGCTTTCACCGAAGTCCACGAAAGCCGGTATCTCCATGTAGTTGGCCCTCATGACGGTCATGTTTATGACGACATCGCTGAACCTCTTCCTGTTGTCCTTTACCAGTTCGAGGTTTTCGAGGAGGTCCTCCCACCTGCCGCCCACCCGTATCTTCTCGTATGTCTCCTTTGTGGCCGCGTCGACCGAGATGTTTATCCCGGCGAAGTTCTGGTGCTTAATCCTGTCCCAGTACCTCTTTAGGAGTAGCCCGTTCGTTATGAGGCTGAATTTCAGGTCAGGATAGCGGCTTCCGTCGAACTCGGTGAGTATCTTACGCGTGTCCGGCCTCGCGAAGGGGTCTCCCCACCCGCTCAGGACCACCTCCCGCGCCGTAGGGAGATATGTTATGAAGTCGTTATAGGCCCTCTCAAGGAGTTCCCTGTCCTCCTTGAGATTCGTGTTGCACATGATGCACTTGAGGTTGCAGTAGCCGGAATTGGAGAAGTTGAATACGGTTGGCGGTGTAGAGATGACGGTCTTGCCGGCCCGTATCTCGTCCGCGGCGGCCGGTATAACTCCGTGTTTTTCAAGGTCGGCGAATTTTATGAGCCTGCCGCCGGAGAGGTGCCATTGGATGAACGGGCATGATGGGCGGCATATCTCACGCCATGCCCCTTCGAGCATCTTCTTCCTCATGGACTGGATCTCCGGACCGTTCCAGATCTCGGAGATGGTCTGCTTCTGAAGGCTCCCTACCGGCGACTTTACCCATCCGGTGCAGCAGGTGAATACTCGCCCGGCCTCGAAAAAATGAAGGCTGTTCCAGGGCGCGGGACAGATTATGCCGTCCATTAGCATCTCCTTTAAACCCCAGAGCCGCTTCCGCTTACAGTAGGAAGGCCGGGCAGGGTACATTATAACACCGTGCAAACCCGGTTACCACCGGCAATTAACATTCGAAAGTCGTAGCAAAAGGCCCTTTCCGTACTTCCGTGCGGTTTGAGGGGCTCGCGTTAGCCCCCTCCCCGACCCCGTGAACAGGGCCTCTGAAGTCGCTTCTCTCCTATAATCCCGTCCCGTTCACGCTATTTCTCCTTTATGCTACGCTCGCCTTACCCTCCGGGGTTTGTTGAAAATACAAAAAAACATTTTTGTTTTGTCTTTCAGAAATAAACCGGGCATAAGGCGGAGCGAACATAGGGATGGAGGAGGGCGGGCGAGGCGGGGCTGCAGGAGCGAGGCCAAAGGCCGAGCGACTTAAGGGCCGAGGCTGGAGGCTGAAGGCGGAAAGAGTGCGGAGCCTTATGCCCAAAACGCGCGGCAGCGCGTAAAAAGGCCTTTCTCTCAATCAATACGGTTCAGGTCTGGTTGGATTTTGAATTTACGAAATCCTGGACGAGATGGCCTTTTCAAGCTCCGCGGCCGACGCCCCGGCAACGAAGACCCTTTTTTCCCTGGATTTGAGGCCGGACTCTATATGGAAGGCGCTTTTTCTTATGCCGGTAATCCCGGAGAGGAACTCTATGAGGGCCCTGTTCGCCTCGCCCTCTACAGGCGGGGCCGTTATTCTTATCCTAAGCGAGCCCTCCTCGGCGCCCTCGACCATGTTCCTGGAAGAACGCGGCTTGAGCCTCACCCTTATGGACGCGCCTCCTTCGGCGGGCGTGACATATGAAGCGCTATTTCGGGAGGAACTTGAGCTTGTCCGATTCCTCATCGGCCTTTCTGGCCTCTTCCTCTTCAAGGAGGAGGATGGAGGAGTGGTATTCTATTACGGACTTTATGGAGGATTCGAGCTCTTTCCTCTGCTTCCGGAGCCTGAATATCTCATCTTGGAGCGCGGATGAACGGGAATGGGCCTGCCTGATTATCTCGTCTGCCTGGAGCCTTGCCTCGGCAAGGAGTATCTCCGCTTCTTTCTTGGCGTTCGATTTCATCTCCTCAGCCATCCTCTGGACCGTGGTGATGGCCTCCCGAAGGACGTTCTCGTTTGAGGCGTACTCGCGTATGCGCTCCCCGGCCTCCTCGAGCTTCTCCTTCAGGTCCATTATCTCCTTGGCCGCCCCGGCCAGGGCCTCGGAAGCGGCATCGCGTAGCTCCTCCACTTCCTTTACGTCGTATCCCCTGAAGCGCTTCCTTAATGCGTGTCCCTTTATCTCGAGCGCGGTTATTTTCATCAGAAGCCTCCTCCTGTCTTGAGCCTGTTGGCAAGCTCGTACAAGGAGGGTATTATGCCGGCCTGTATGAAGTATATGATTAAAATCACAACGAGAGGGGAGATATCTATCCCGCCCAGATAGGGTATGTATCTACGGACACGGCCAAGGACCGGCTCGGTTATCTGGTAGAGGAATTTTACAATGGGGTTGTAGGGGTCCGGGTTCACCCATGAGATGATGGCCCTTATGACTATCACCCAGAAGTAAAGGGTCAGGACCGTATCCAGCACCTTTGTGAGCCCGATTATGATATTGGCCAGCATGAACATTCAATCTTCCTTATTATGTGGTTTTGTCTTTTTTAAGCTTGATGACTGACGGGAGCTTCGGGCCTATTTCCCCCCTGAAAGCTCCCTTGCCCTTTTCGCCGCCGCGATTACGGCGGAAGCGACCGTCTCTTTGAAGCCGCCCTCCTCGAGCCGCCGGAGGCCCTCGACCGTGGTCCCGCCGGGGGAGGCGACCATGCGCCTGAGCGCGTCGAGGTCCATGGGGCTCTCAATCGCGAGCTTCGCCGCGCCGAAGACGGTCTGAAAGGCGAGCTCCTTTGCCGTGTCCGCCGGAAGGCCCGCCCTTACCCCGCCGTCTACGAGAGCCTCGATGAAGAGGAAGACGTAGGCGGGCCCGCTTCCGCTCAGTCCCGTTACCGCGTCCATCATGGACTCGTCTTTTACCGCGGCCACCCTCCCGATCGACCCGAATATCTTGGTTGCGAGCTCAAGGTGCCGCTCGCCTGTTCCGAGCCCGGCGCAAAGTGCCGTTACTCCCTCACGGACGATGGCAGGGGTATTGGGCATGGCCCTCACTACCGGCAGAAAATGCGAAAGGCCCGCTTCCTTCAGGACCTCAAGTATCCGTGAGGTCGTAATCCCTGCGGCGGTCGAGATGAGGAGCTTCCCGGCCTCTATCTCGGGGGCTATCTCCCTCAAGACGCCTTCAACATCGCCGGGCTTGACCGTCAGGAATATTATATCAGCATTCTTCGCGGTTTCGAAATTCTTGCTGAGGACCTTCACCTCGTAGCTTTCGGCGAGGTGGATGAGCCGTTCGTTTATCCTGTCGCTTGCGATTATCTGCCCGGGATTTACCTTGGATGAGGCGAGAAGCCCTTTGATAAGGGCCTCGGCCAGGTTCCCGCTTCCGAGAAAGCCTATGGTCTTCCTTGTGAGCATGATTTTTTCAGGATTATCGGACTGCTGGAAAGTCCTTGAATGCGTCGTCTTTAAAAATTGGACACTTCGGCGTACGCCTCGTTCCTAATTCCTCGACTCCGTGCATCTTGAACTTTTTGAGCAGCCTGTCAGGCGGACTTGGCGGCCTTTTTAACTTGAGTTTCCCTGCTGCCGAATATGGCGGTCCCGATCCGGACCATGGTGGCGCCCTCTTCTATGGCCACCTCGAAGTCGTTGGACATGCCCATCGAGAGTTCCTTAATGAAAACGCCGGGGAATTTCTCTTTGTTTATGCGCTCGGCAAGGCGCCGGAGCATGGCGAAGTAAGGCCTCGACATCTCGGGGTCCTCAAAGAACGGGGGTATGGTCATCAGGCCCTTGAGCCGGAGGTTCGCCATCCCGGATACGGCCTTTGCGAGCCTTACGGCCTCGTCCGGGCTTACCCCGCCCTTGGTCTTCTCCCTCGCGATATTCACCTCTATCATGATATCGAGCGGCCCGGCAGCCCTCTTATCGAGCTCCTTTGCTAGCTCGACCGAGTCCACGCTCTCGATCATATCAAAGAGCTCTACTGCCAGCTTCGCCTTGTTCTTCTGAAGATGGCCTATGAAGTGCCATGTTATCTTCTTGTCCTTGACTTTGCCGATCTTCTCCTGGGCCTCCTGCACATAATTCTCGCCAAAGACCCGGATGCCCGCCGAAACGGCCTCCTTGACCTTTCTGGGTTCCACCATCTTGGTGACAGCCACGACAGTTATCTCGCCGGGATCGCGGCCGGCTTTCCGTGCCGCCCTCCTTATTCGGTCGTAAATATTGAGGATATTCTCAGAAATATTGTTTCCAGCCATCAGGAAATCCGGCAAACAGTATTGGGGGCCGAAGGCCCTTTAAAACCGAGCGGGGAGAAGAGAAGCGACTTTGCTGGAAAATAACTTATGGCAATCTCTAAAAATTGGTTTTTTCCCCGGACTCCATGTCAGGCCGGGAATAAAAATGCTCACATATTCGCATATATGCTCCGCTTTTTATTCCCGTCCTTTCTTGATTGCGGGAAAAACCTCAAATTTTAGAGGCTGCCTTATCACCTGTTGTTTACGAGACCTTATAGCATATATGGGGGCAGTGTCCAAGCGAAATCTTGGTTTTCACGGGTTTTTGCGAAAAAAATCAGGAGGCGGCAGGGCCCGTTATCGGCCCCATGTAATGCAGAAGGGCCATCTCCCATATGGCGGCTATGAAAAGAATAATGATTACAAGCACATACAGCCTAGCCCCGTTCCTCCCGGCATTGAGGAGCGCCTCTTTCCTTGATGCCGCCCCCTTGCGGTCAGGCCAGATGAGGGATAGGCCCAGGTCGGTCCCGACCGAGGATGAGAGGCAGTATGCCCCGAATTCGAGGACAAAGGTGCCGTAGAATACAAGGAGCATCGTAGCGCTCACGTCCATTCCGGCTATGAGTATCCCTATTATGAAGCTCCTCCAGACGGCGACGACGTAAGGGAAAAAGAATACGAGGCCCGTAAGGGTAGTGCTGAAAAATGCCCCAAATACCAGGTTGAAAGAGAAAGTGTAGAGGATCTTGAGCGGGAGGTTCTCAGCGAGCGCTCCCGTAAGCGGCTTCAGATACGGGAGCTCCTGTATCTCCTTCAACTGCTCTTCCCGGAGCTCGATTACGCCCGGGTATCCCTGTGCCACCATCCATTGTCCGAAGAAGAGGAATATCACATGGACGGCGGCGTAGAATATTATGAGGTTCCTGAGCTTCCCGGCCGCCCCGAGTGATTTCGCCAGTGTCGCGTTTAATTCCATCCGGTGTCTCTTTCCAGTTGTAGTATGCGCAAATACAGGGGCGGAACTTATATAATATACCAGAATCGGGGAATGGGAAAGGCCGGTGCGCTTTTAGCTCCGGCGTGGGAGAAAGACCCGAGGGACCTGGCTACTTGCCCTTGCCTTTGGCCTTTTTAACAGGCTTTATGCGGCATAGGTCGTATTTTCCGACAATCGCCTTGAGCTTCCTGCAGTATAGGCCCCCGGTCTTGTAGCAGATCTCTTTTTTCGGGTCCAGGAAAACGGCGTGGACGCATTCTATGCAGATTATCGATTCGTTCATGGGAATGGATTTTAAATCCTTATCCTCTGTTCCTCAAGTGGAATCTTGGCCCGAAGGAGCCAAGATTGTTGACAAAAGCAGTAAAATCACTTACAAGTATTGGCAATCCTAAAAAGGAGCCGCTCCCATTCTTACTCCCCCGAAGACCATAGTCGTGGCTGATCCTGACGCGGCAAGGTGCCTAAAGCTCGCCACGATGGTAAAGAGGCTCGACTACAACGTCTTCCTTGCCTCGAACGGCCCTGATCTCGTACGGATGACCTCCGGCATAATACCAAACGCCGTGCTCCTTGATTTAGACATGCCGCCGATATCCGGGCAGCCCTGCATAGACGCCCTCAGGTCGAACAGGAGCTTAAGCATGATCAGGATAATAACGACATCGGACGTGGGGCGCACAAGCGACCTCGTGGCCTCGCTTTCAAAGGGCGCCGCAGGGTATGTCGCAAGGCCGGTAAGCCCGACCGAGCTTTACAGGACGATACAGAAGCTTGTCGAGCCCCGGCCGAGAAACTTCCTCAGGATACGGGTCCTTTTCAAGGCGACCGTCGTAACCGGCTCGACCGGCCGCGCAACCTTCGCGACAGCCCTTTCGGAGCAGGGCGTCTTCATAAGGACGCTTAAGCCTTTTGCCGAGGGCGCGAAGGTCAAGATCTCTCTGGAGCTGCCTACGCCCAAGCCTCTTGTGCTCGACGGAGAGGTGCTCTATGCGGTTAAGGAGATGCCGGACGGCCTCTCCGAGCCCGGCATGGGCATAAGGTTTATCGGCCTTGATCCCAACATCCAGGCCGGCCTCAGGAAGTTCATAGAGGACCAGGTCATAGGGGAGGGCGGAGAGGGATTATTATGAGGCAACCTCTAAAAATTGATCTTTTCCCCGGCCTTTCTTGATTACGGGAAAAATTTCAAATTTTTAGACGTTGCCATATAATTCAGTCCTTACCCCCCGAGCTCGTATCGGAGCAGCCCGACTCCGAAGATCGCTGCGGTCTCGGTCCGTAAGACCCTGCTTCCAAGGCTTGCCTGCGCGAAACCCTCTTCCCTTGCCGCCGCAGCCTCTTCTTCCGTAAAGCCGCCTTCAGGCCCGACGAGTAGCGAAACACTCCCGATTGGCTTCTCATTCTCCCTTAAGAAATCTTTCAGGCCTTTCAGGCCGGGACTTTCCCAGAGCATTACTTTAAGCTCCGTAGCTGCGGTCTCGTGCAGCGCTTCCCTGAAAGCCGCGTAAGGAAGGACATTCGGTATGTCCCATCTCCTTGACTGCTTCGCGGCCTTGATGGCCACCTTCTGCCAGTTATGCGACCTCTTCTGCCTTGAGTCGAGCTCCTCGATGGATATCGACCTTTCGGATTTGAAAGGGAGTATTGCGGTAACCCCGAGCTCGGTCGTCTTCTGGATTATGGTCTCCAGCCGCTCCCTCTCGGGCAGTGCCTGAAGAAGAAGAACCGCCGGGCCGGGCTCGACCGCCCCAATCTCCTCGAAGACGATAAGCTCGGCCACCCCGCCGGATAATGACAGGAGCCTTCCGCGGACAAGCTCGCCTCGTCCGTCTATGAGCGTGAACGCCTCGCCGGGCCTGGGCTGCCAAGAAAGGAGCCTGCCTGTATTTTCGGGGTCGAGAGTAAATGTATCTCCGGGCAGGAGGGCCCTCTCGACTCTAATCTCTCCGAGGCCGGAAAACACCAGAATCTCCTTGTTGAGGAGTAGTGAAGTAGTATAATCTTACACCAGCTTAACTGGGCTTGAAAGGGCAATATGGGGCTATTTGAGCTAATCCAAGCCGAGGAGCCTTGATATGGCGAGTATGCGGGATTTTATGTCGACCCTTCCGGAGAGCCTGGACAGGATATCGACCGAGGCGCCGGGATCGAATCCGGCCCGCTCCATAATGCCGAGAGCGTTTTTGTCAGCCTCCATCTCCCGCTCAAGGGGGCTGTCAATGCCTGAGAGCGCAGGAGACTGGTCCCCCGCGAGTATGTGAGAGGCCTCGTGCGCGATGACGAAGGCCATCTCGTCATCCGTCCGGGTTTTAGAGACCAGCCCGGCCGAGAGAACGACAGTTCCGTCGGGCATGACAAAGGCGCTCCCTGATGCGTCAGCGCTTAGGACTACCCTGGGGCTAAATCCCATTACAGCCTCTATTTTTGAGAGGACGCCGGCTATCATTGCAATATCGGCGTCAGCCGTTTCTCCGGCATATGCCCCGGAAAAAGGCGCGGCCGCCGCGATGAAAGCCGTAATGAGGATGGATAGAATAGTTTTCTTGATGGAAGTACGCATAGGCCGAATATTTTAGCACGGTCCTGGTACGGATTCAATGGCAAACTACGCGAAAAATATAATGTTTCAGGGCACCTCCTCGCATGTGGGGAAAAGCGTCCTCACTGCTGCGCTCTTGAGGGCCTTGAAGTACAGGGGCTTCAGTGTCGCCCCTTTCAAGGCCCAGAACATGGCCCTGAATTCGGCGGTGGCCATTGACGGCGGCGAGATAGGGAGGGCGCAGGCATTCCAGGCCGAGGCAGCGGGCCTCAAGCCCTCAGTCCACATGAACCCCGTGCTCCTTAAGCCCACAGGGGATTCAATGTCCCAGGTCATTATCCAGGGGAAGGCCGTCGGCATGATGTCGGCAGTCGAGTACCATGCCTTCAAGAAAGAGGCGCTGGACTATGTGCTGGAGAGCTATGAAAGGCTTGCCCGTGATTACGATGTAATCGTCATCGAAGGGGCCGGGAGCCCGGCTGAGGTGAACCTCCGCGATAACGACATTGCCAACATGGGCATAGCCGGGGCAATCGGGAGCCCCGTCGTGCTCATCGGCGACATAGACAGGGGCGGGGTTTTTGCCTCGCTCGTCGGCACGCTAGAGCTCCTTTCGATGGAAGAAAGGGAGAGGATAAAGGGTTTCATAATAAATAAATTCAGGGGCGACACAGGCCTCCTTAAGCCGGGGCTCGATTTCCTCGAGGCAAGGACCGGGAAGGATGTTCTGGGGGTCGTGCCGAGCTTTTCGGGCCTCCTCATACCCGACGAGGATAGCGTCTCTCTTGACGAGAGGGAGTCTTCGGGGGGCGCTTCCGGATTGAAAGTGGCGGTCGTGAAGCTCCCGCGACTTTCGAACTTCACTGACTTCGACCCGTTCAGGGGGGATCCGGGCATAGAGCTCTCGTTCATAAGCTCTCCTGATGAAATGGACGGGGCAGGGCTCGTCATAATACCAGGCACAAAGAGCACGATAGCCGACCTCATGTGGATGAAATCGAGGGGCTTCGGCCCTGCAATAAGGGAGCACATCGAGAAAGGCGGCATGGTCGCGGGCATATGCGGGGGATTCCAGATGCTGGGGACCGCGGTAAAGGACCCGCACGGCGTTGAATCCGGCCTGGGAGAGGCCGAGGGCTTCGGCCTTGTAGACGCCGTGACCGTCCTCGGCAGGGAGAAGAAGACCTTCGAGGTATCGGCTGTGGCAAGGCTCATGGGAGGGGACTACGAGGTCAGGGGCTACGAGATACACATGGGCGAGACTATCGTAAAAGGCACCCCGTTCTCAAGGATACTCGACCGTAACGGCAGGACCTGCTATTTCCCGGACGGCGCGGCCTCTCCCGACGGCATGGTATGGGGTACCTATGTCCACGGCATATTCGATAACGACATCTTCAGGCAGGCGGTCGTATCAGCGCTCTCCGGCGGAAAGGGCGGGCCGATTGTGGCGGGTTTCGAGTCCGGGCGCGAGAGCGCGCTTGATTCACTGGCCTCGATATTCGAGGAGAACGTTCAAATGGAAAAGATCCTTCGGATAATCGGGGTATGACGGGCCCTCAAGTGCTTGAGGGCGTGCTGGACATTGTGCCCCTTTCCGCGCTCGCGTTCCTTACGGCGCTCATCCTCGACTTTGTGATAGGAGACCCTGAGAGGGCGCCCCACCCGGTCAGGTGGATCGGGAGGCTTGCGGCCTTTCTTGAGGCCGCAATACGGAAGGCCCTGCCAAAGAGCGCCGGATGGGAAAAGCTCGGTGGAGCGCTCCTATGGATTTTCGTCGTCGTCGGCATTTACGCGTCGGCCGCCCTTGTCCTCCTTTTTTCAAGCCTCTATTCGACCACGTTCTCTTTTGTGCTCTCGGTCTTTTTCATATGGGCCGGGCTTTCCATGAAATCTCTCGGGGACGAGGCCCTGGCGGTCGTAAGAGCGCTCGGGCATGGGCTGGAGTATGGGAGAAGACGGCTGAGCCGCATAGTCGGGAGGGATACCGGCAATCTCAAGGAGGAAGAGGTGCTTAAGGCCGCTGTCGAGACAGTTGCAGAGAACACCTCGGACGGAGTCATAGCGCCGCTTTTTTTCCTGGCTCTCGGCGGCCCGGCGCTAATGATGGCGTACAAGGCCGTAAACACGCTCGATTCGATGGTGGGCTACCGGAACGAAAGGTACAGGCACTTCGGCTGGTTTTCGGCGAGGATGGACGACGCGGCCAATTTCATACCCGCGAGGGCCTCGGGCGCGCTCATCGTCACAGCCTCTTTTATTTTAGGATATAATTGTATGAAGTCCGCGGCCATACTGGCGAGAGACGGGCGGAACCATCCGAGTCCCAACTCCGGGGTCCCGGAGGCCGCAATGGCAGGCGCTCTGGGCCTTAGGCTCGGCGGAGGGTCGTTCTACGGCGGCGTATTTTCGGAGAAGCCCTGGATAGGCGACCCGGAGAAGGGCTTTGATCCCGGGACGGTAATATCTTCGGTAAAGATAATGAGGACCGCCGGTCTTATGATGGCCGGGATTGTAATTGCAATAATGCTCCTTTTCAAATAAACGCCGCCCATTGAAACGTATCCCGGGCGTAAAGAGGAGGCCGATGCTTAACGCGCTCAGGTTCATCTTCCTCATGAGCATCGTGACATGGGTGGGGATGATAATCTTTTATACACTCTTCGTAACCCCGAGCATATTCAAGTCCCTACCGAGGGAGCTCGCGGGGGATGTGGTCTCTCACATATTCCCCAAATACTGGGGCATAGGCTATGTCGCGGCCATACTCTCGCTTGCCTCGCTCATCGCCATGTCATTTATCGAGAAGGTCTTTCCCATGGCCAGGGTTCTTATCCTGGCGCTTATGACCGCGCTCACCTTTTATTCGGGGCTCGTGGTGGCCCAGGAGGCGCAGACCATAAAGGCCCAGATGAAAGTAGTGGAGGACCCGCAGAGGCTCGAAGAGCTACGGAGCGAGTTCAGGGGCGTCCACAGGACGAGCTTCGCCCTGAACCTGGTGGTCATGGTCGCCGGAATCGTCCTGGTATTTCTCGTCTCGAGGAATCTCAGATTATAAGAAGTATCCTTCAAGGCGCCAGAAAAAAACAAAGGGAGGCGACATGGACAAGATCTATAAAAAGATAGAGATAGTCGGCATCTCGTCCAAAAGCTTCGAGGACGCAGTTTCGACCGCTATAGAGAAGGCCTCCAAGACCCTTCACGGGCTTGCGTGGTTCGAGGTCGTCGAGCAGCACGGCAGGATCGCGGAAGGCAAGATAGCCGAGTTCCAGGCTGTCGTAAAAGTAGCCTTTAAGCTCGACCAGTAGAGGGGGCAGGCCGTCCGGATGCCGAATGGCGGGGACATATCGTTCTTCTTCAACCCGGGCTCGGTTGCCGTGGTCGGCGCTTCGCCCGAGCCGGGGAAGATCTCGAATATCATACTCAGGAGCCTCATAGGCGCGGGCTACGGGCGAAGGATAATCCCCGTCAATCCCGGGCAGGCCTCTGTCATGGGGCTTGAGTGCCTGCCTTCCCTCGAAGAGTCGAGCGAGGTGATAGACCTTGCGGTCTTCGCCATACCGGCCGCTGCCGTCCCCGACGCATTAAAGCGCGCTGAAGGGAAAGTCCGGGGCGCGATAATCGTGAGCGGCGGCTTCGGGGAGGCCGGTGAAACTGGAAAGGTCCTCGAAAAGGAGGTCCTGGAGATAGCGCGTAAGACCGGGGTGCGCGTAATCGGGCCAAACTGCCTCGGCATCTACGACGCTGTTTCGAAGGTCGATACCTTCTTCATACCCACTGACAGGGCCGGAAGGCCGGGGAGGGGAGGGCTTTCCATACTCTCACAGAGCGGCTCGTTCGCCGCGACCGCCATGGACGAGCTTGCGGCAGAAGGCATCGGCGTTGCCAGAATAGTAAGCTACGGGAACGCTATTGACGTTAACGAGTCCGACTGCCTCGAGTTCCTGGCATCCGACCCGGAGACGAAGGCCGTAGTCGTATACATGGAATCCGTCGCCGACGGCAGGAGGTTTGTCGAGGCCGCCTCAAAGTGTTCCTCGGAAAAACCGGTCATGGCCGTCAAGGTCGGGAAGTTCGGCGCGGGCGCTGTCGCGGCCCGCTCCCACACCGGCGCGATCGCCGGGAGGTACGAGATATACAGGGCCGCCTTCAAAAAGGCGGGTGTAGCGGAGCTTAACGGCTACGAGGAATTCCAGGCCGCCTGCAAGGCATTCGGGCTTCAGGGGAGGGCTTCTGGCAGACGTGTAATGATAATAACCGACGGCGGCGGCATGGGCGTGGGCATCGCAGACGCCTGCCACGCGATCGGGCTCGATGCCGCGCCGCTTCCAGCAGCACTTGAAAAAGAGCTCAAGGCCGTTTTCCCGCCCTATTTTTCCATTTCCAATCCCCTTGACCTTACAGGGAGCGCAACAGACGAGTCCTTTGCCCTCTCGGTCCAGAAGACGATGGCGGGAGGGCATTACGACATCGCCATAGTAGCCGCGCTCTGGGGCCCGCCAGCCCTAACCGATAGACTACCTGGCATGCTGGTCCAGAAGCCGGGGTTTTCCGAAAAGCCCATTATCATCTGCACGCCGGGGGGGGAGTATTCGCGGTCGCGTCTCAGGCTATTCAGGGAAGCGGGCCTCCCGGTATTCACGACACCAGAGGGCGCGGTGCGCGCAGCGGCCATCCTCGCGAGGGGGAAATAGAATGGCCGGGAGGGCCGCGATAGAGAAGATAGTAAAAGAGGCCTTGAGCCTGGGGAGAAGGGCGCTCATCGAGCCTGAGGCAAAGGCTGTCATAAGCCTCGCATCCATCCCGGTCCCCAGGCACAGGGTGGTGAAGGACATGGCCGGTGCTATCGAGGCCGCTTCCGGGATAGGCTATCCGGTCGCGCTTAAGCTGGTCTCGCCGGACATATTGCATAAGAGCGACATAGGCGGGGTAGCCCTGGGCATAAAAGATGCCGGGGAGCTTGAGGCGAGCTGGTCGCGGATGATACTCGGCGCGGCGGATGAGGCCCCGGCCTCTATTATAGAGGGCTTTCTAATCGAGGAGATGGCGGGCAAGGGGACAGAGGTCATAGTCGGCGGTATAAGGGATGCGCAGTTCGGCCCTGCCGTGATGTTCGGCCTCGGAGGGGTGGCAGTAGAGCTTCTTAAGGACGTCTCCTTCAGGCTCGCCCCGGTTTCGAGGGAGGAGGCTTTTGAGATGATATCCGAGGTAAAGAGCTTTCCGCTCCTTACGGGCTTCAGGGGCGGAAGCCACAAGGACCTGGACGCCATAACCGACGTTATAATGAAGGTCGGGAGGATAATGGACGAGGTGAGCGCCATAAAAGAGCTTGAGATAAACCCACTTGTGGTGTATGAGAGAGGGGCCCTGGCATTGGATGCCAGGGCATTGCTGGTATAAGGCATTATTCCATTCTTGGGGTCTGGTCGTTGGTCAAGGACATACACGGGGGAGACATCTGGAAGGCGGCTAAACAAGTCTCGAAGCCGCTTGAGGGGATAATCGATTTCAGCGCGAGCATAAACCCGCTGGGCCCGCCAGCTTCGGCAATAAAGGCGATAGAGGAAGGGCTCAGGTTCATACCCCCGTACCCCGACCCTTCTGCGAGCGCCCTCAAGGAGGCGCTCGCATTTCATCACGGCATATCCGCGGACAGCATCCTTCCGGCGAACGGCTCGACAGAGCTTATCTATATGATCCCCAGGCTCATGAGGCCCGGCAGGGCGCTCATCATGGAGCCCGCCTTCAGCGAATACAAAAAGGCCCTTGCCCTTGCGGGATGGGAGGCCGAGAGCTTTGTCCTGGATAAAAACGACGGTTTCAGGCTCGACCTTAAAAAGCTCGGGAAAAGGCTCTCAAAGGGCTTCGGCCTCGTCTTCATGGCAAACCCCGCAAACCCGACCGGCGTACTCTATTCCGAAGAGGAGACGCTCGCGTTCTTAAAACTCGCTCGCTTAAGCGGCGCACTGGCGGTGCTTGACGAGGCCTTCATAGACTTCTCAGGCGGTAGTGTCATGCGGGAGGCAATAAGGGCGGGCAACGCTATAGTGCTCCGTTCCATGACCAAATTCCACGCGCTTGCGGGCCTGAGGCTCGGGTACGCGGCGGCTGACAGGAGGCTTCTTTCAAGGCTCGAAAGGCTTAAGCCGCCGTGGTCCGTTAATACGCTCTCGTCCATTGCAGGGGCCGCCTGCCTTGCGGACGCTCAGTACAGGAAGCGGACGGCAAAATGGCTTTCAACGGAGAGGGACGCGCTATCGGAAGGCATAGCATCAGTAAAGGGGCTTACGCCTTTTCCGTCGTCGGCGAATTACCTGATGGTAAGGATATCTAAGCCGCGCCTCGATGCCAGGGCGCTCGCTTCCAGGCTTCTTCAAGACGGGATACTCATACGCGACCTGAGCGCCTTTACCGGGCTCGGCCCGGAGTTCTTCAGGGTGGCTGTGCTCGGAAGGGATAGTAACCGCCTCCTTGTCGATTCACTGAGAGAGGCGCTCGGAAAGACCGGGGCGAAGGAGAGAGGAAAAAGAAAGAGGGGCGAGCGGACCGCGTGAATGTTTAAAGGCTCACTTTAATGACAGTTTTCACATTCCCGCGCACATTGAAGTCCGCAACAACGTCGAGCTTCCTCGGCGAGAGTAGTTTTTTCAGGTCGTCGAAGATGAGGTTGGTTGCGGCCTCGTGTGAGATGGCCCTGTCGCGGAAGGCGTTGAGGTAGAGCTTGAGCGACTTAAGCTCCACGACCTTCGTGTCAGGCACATAGGAGACGCGTATCGTTGCGAAGTCCGGGTATCCCGAGCGCGGGCACACGCAGGTGAACTCGGAGTAGCTTATCTCTATCGTATAGTCCCTGTCCGGGCTCGTGTTGTCCCAGGCTTCGAGCTTCGCTTCCTCTATGGCCTTTGCGCCGTATTTCTTTTCGGTCATCCGTTTAAAGCCCTTTCGTCTTGAATCCCGCCGCGAGGCGGGCTTAACAACCATATTAGCAAAATCCCGTAAAAAATAAAGCCGTTTTGAGGGCTTTTTCTTGAATGGCTTGACAAGCCGCCCTGTTTTTGGGCTTAATGGAGTTCAACCGATGCTTCGGAAGTGAGCGCCGGGCAAAGGAATAATGGCCGCGGGCCGCTCCTGGCGTAAAGACCCGGCCAGGCCCGTTTTTAAAGGATATGGATTTTGCCTTGACAAAGGGCTGCCTTTTTTGTAACCTGAAAAGATTCGGTTTTACGCGCCTGTAGCTCAGTGGATAGAGCATCGGCCTCCGAAGCCGAGGGTCGGAGGTTCAAATCCTCTCAGGCGCGCCAGATTCAGGGCGGGCCGGGAAGGAAAAACGCAATACAGGCGCTGACTTTCAAATAGATTTCTTCTTGGGCCGCTAGCTCAGTTGGTAGAGCAGCTGACTCTTAATCAGCGGGTCGTAGGTTCGATCCCTACGCGGCCCACCAAATCAGGAAGGGGTTGCAGGATTTTTTCAAATCCTGCAACCCCTTTTTCTTTTTTGCTGTATAGTTTCTGTATAGTTGATCTTCGGTCATGGTTCTGAAGCACTTTAACGGCTTTACTGTCCTGTCAGCGGAGAAACCCTCACCCGCGGAGGCTGCTTCTTGCCATGCAACGCAAAGACATCCTGTTTTGTCTTTTTCTGGTGCTGATCCTGTTTGGAGTTTCGTTCTTGCCTTATCTCCAGCCTGGATCGACCGCATTATTCAGGGAAAATAATCTGATCGAGAGCTTGTCGGCGCTGGGATACGGCCTGGCGGCGGCTTACGCCTTTTTCAAAGGGGGTGTTCGGTTCGTCCGTACCCGACCTTACTTTATTGCCCTGTTTGTTTTTTGCGCATTGAGAGAGTTGGATTTCAACAGGAGATTCACATCAGTCGGCTTGATGAAGCTCGAGTTTTATACGGGGCATACCCCTTTGGCGGAAAAGTTATTGGGGAGCCTGGTGCTGATGATACTGGCGTGGATTGCCGTGATGATTTTGAAGCAGCACCTTATCCGTTTCCGCCGGGGCTTTGCCGCTCATGGCAGGATTTACATGTTGTCTATAGCTGGTTTCCTGCTGGCAGCTCTGGTGAAAACCCTTGACGGTTTCCAGCGAAAGCTCAGGTCTCTGGGAGTATATCTGCCGGATGCCTGGTCGGCCTATGTCACCTACCTCGAGGAATCTTTGGAGTTGGGTATCCCCCTGGTCATCCTCTGGACATTGGTGGTTTATTTCAGGGACTACCATAACGATGAGGGAACTCCCGGCAGTGCCCCGCGGAATGGTGTGATTCGAAGTTAGGAGGTCGTCGCGGGCCTATGGTTTTTGTATGCCCGAAAGAAAAAACTCCTTAAAGGGGGCAAAAGCCTGCTGTCCGCTAAAAAGGCCATAGAAGGTAGGCGGGAGCAAATGAAAGCAAACAGAAGCAAAAGAAAAGTTTTTCCGAGGGATACCCTTTAATCAGCGGGTCGCAGGTTGACGCCTATGCGGCCCACAAAAGTTAAAGGGGCTACGGGAACTCGTTGCCCCTTTTTTGCTCGCCCAAGGCCCTGCCCGGTTCGAAGTCCCTGCCCCTTTCAAAAAATATTGTATACTCCTAATGACAGGCGAAAAGGCTGAACGCCCGATGATAAAACACACTGTGCCCTGATGGGCCGGCCTTCAAGGAGGTCACGATGAAGACCCTTATTGCGGTCGCGGCAGTCCTGCTCCTCTTTTCCGTCAATGCGCACGCGAAGTTGGTGGGCGAGACGATCGAATACAACGCCAACGATACCGTCCTTGAGGGCTATCTCGTCTATGACGACGAGGTGAGCGGCCCGAGGCCCGGCGTGCTCGTTTTTCACGAATGGTGGGGGATAAACGACTATATAAGAGGCCGCGCGGATGAGCTCGCTAGGCTCGGCTATGTGGCCTTCGCGCCTGATATGTACGGGAAGGGCGTGCGCCCGACCGATCCCAAGGCGGCCGGGGAGGCCGCCGGGAAGCTACGGGCAGATAACGCCCTCATGCGCTCCCGCGCGACGGCCGGGCTTGAGGCCCTGAGGGAAATTGAGCTCGTGGACACTTCACGGATAGCCGCCATCGGGTATTGCTTCGGCGGCGGCGCGGCCCTTGAGCTTGCCAGAAGCGGCGCGCCGGTTTCCGGCACCGTCTCCTTCCACGGCACTCTTGCCACTAAAAGTAAGGCAAAGCCCGGCGACATAAAGGGGAGCGTGCTGGCGCTCCACGGCGCGGAAGACCCGAATGTGAAGCCGGAAGAGGTGCGGGCCTTCAAGGACGAGATGCGGAACGCGGGGGCCGACTGGGTTTTCACAAGCTATGGCGGCGCGGTGCACGGCTTCTCGAACCCGAATAACGACACGGACCCCTCCGACGGCCTCGCCTACAACGAAAAGGCCGACAAACGCTCCTGGGAGGCGATGAAGGATTTCTTGAAGGAGGCGTTCGGGGGGAGGTAGGGGGTTGAGAGTCGAGAAACTTGTTTCTAAGCTCGAAGGGTGCGCCCGCGCACCCTTATTCTTTTTCTAAAAAAATACGGTATGAAACCAGTACATTGAGAGTTAGAATCGTTCTTGCTTCCCACAAGGGGCTCTGATTAGAGAGTTGCTTGAGCCAAGATGCCAGCATTGCTCTTTAAAAGCTCTTCAGCAAAGCTTAAATTGGCTTTTTCCCTGGCACCTTCAAGTTCAGATTTTTTTGAATCGATTAGTTTGCCAATCTCGCTCTCTATTATGTTTGTGAGTTTTACATTGTCAATGCGTTCTTTTTTAATATTACTTATCTCAATTCTAAGGGGCTTCCCACTATAAACGCCCACAATCAATTTGATGCCATCTCTATTCAAAAGTTCTTTTTCTTTCTCGGAGTCGATATAGTCGAATGTGATAGTCAACCTGTCTTCGTTTTTATTGTAATTAGGCGATATCGTCTTAGGAATATCGCTTGGTGGAAGATAAAGCTTAATTCTAACACGTGTTTTATGAAGGTCCGCTATGGGCTTATTATAAAGTTCCTTATTTACAACGATTGCTCTATTAGTGCTCATTTAGGCCTCCCAATTGACAATATCATATACTGATATTGCAAACGAGTTAAATCGCTTCTCTATTTCTGAATTGAATGGATTACTATTTGCTACGCTATCAATTAAAAGGACCCCTGATGGTGACCCATCCTTATTGTTTATTACAGTTCCCAAAAAATGACGAGCCCTACTGTGCATTTTTCTTAATGCTGTAAACTCTTTTATGTAACCATATTCCATATACTCGCGTATTTTTTTCTTATCTGGCCTATATGCGACTTCTTCTAAATTTTTATAATTTTTAAATTCTATCTGACTTATATCTGGCAGATCTGTTATGCAGGCCTTAGAATTTGAAAATCTTATGTAACCTGCAATCCCATCACAATCTTTTTCTTCGTATGGTTCGACACGAAACATCGTAGACGAATTGTTCTGATAAGGACGCCCACATCTTACATCGACGATTAGGTATTTGCCATATTGTGGAGGTAGTAAATATAAATTCCAACGCCATCTGTTATTGGAAAATAAATGTCTAAATAAATTACAGTAATTTCTGATAAAGACCCGTAAATAACCAACTTCTCTAAAGAGTGTTACTCTATGAGTATCGGCATTTCCGTCAAGCAATTCGCTGTGAATTCTCTCAATAAATTTCTTTTTTAATCGATTCCGCTCTTTTCTAGTAAACAACCATGAGGGTATAATGCTGTAACTTGCAGAATAAGCGCCACAAAGCAAGACCGTTTCTGGTGCATGAGTAATGAGGATATAGGTAAGGAGTTGGTTGAAAATGGAGTTACTAAGCAAGCCTAGCAGATTTTGTCCAAAAGGCAAAATCCCTAATGTAAGGACAGAAAGCCCGTTTATAAATAGGAAAAAGGTCCTTTTTCTAATCATAAGAAGGTGTCTGAATTCGCCCCTCTGAGCGGTTTTCATTTCAATTTCAGAGGGATATGCGGGAAATTATTAATGTGCTATTCGCCAAAAGCTTCAACAAGGATTCTGTGCGTTTTTTATAGCATAAACTATTCGTTTTCTCAAACGACATTTTTCGTTCACGGGGGTGCAGGGAACATTGTCAAATCGCGCCCCCTCCCCTCTTGACTGCACCAGCTTTCCTATGGTATGTTCATTTCATGAACAACAAGGACGAGCAGACAGACGACTACCGCTCGCTACAGCTCCTTGACGAGATATCCCGTAACCATGAGCTTACCCAGCGGGACTTGAGCCGGAAGCTCGGGGTCGCGCTCGGCCTTATAAACTCATACCTCAAGAACCTTGCCGCCAAAGGCTACATAACCATATCCACCATACCCCGGAAAAGATACGCGTATTACCTTACTCCTCACGGCTTTGCCGAGAAAACCCGCCTAACTTACCGCCATCTCCAGAACTTTACGGCCCTCTACAGGGTCGCGCGGAGGGACTTTAGCGCCCTTTTTACCAGGCTCGCTGCCTCGGGCGTAAAGAGGGTCGCCTTTTGCGGGGTTGACGAAGTCACCGAGATAGCTTACCTTTCTTTGAAGGATACCGACCTTGAGCTTACCGGGATCGTGGACTCCGAGCCCTCGAAGCAGCGATTTCTCGGCCACGAGGTCAGGGCCATAGGGGATATAAAGAGCCTTTCGTTCGATGTGGTTGTGATAACGAACTTCAAGGACGACGAGGCCCTGAGAAGGGGGCTCGTCCGCGCCGGGGTTGATGATAAAAAGATTCTGTCCATAAGCTCCGGCGGGTGGCTTAAAAAGATAGAAGGCCCTGCGGCCTGATAAAAAATGAATTGGTGCGCAAAGCGCACCCTGCAGGACTTGCGTCTCTCGCAATGACGAGGGACTTGCCTCGGAATGATAGAAAAGAGTCTTGGGGAAGGCATACGTCGAGATTCTTCGCTCCGCTCAGAATGACAGCAAAGGTTTGATGGACTGTTGGGCAAGATTCTTCGGTATGCTCGCAATGACACAAGGAACTGATGCAGATTGGAAATAAAACCAGGCAGGGGGTCTTAGTCGGATGCGGGTTTTGAAAGGCAAGAGGATAGTGGTGACCGGCGGCGCCGGGTTCCTTGGCTCGTTTGTGGTCGATAAGCTTAAAACCCGGGGCGCGGAGGTGTTCGTGCCGAGGAGCGCTGCATACGACCTCGTCGACAGGGACGCCTGTAAAAGGCTCTACAAGGACGCGCGCCCGGATATAGTCATACACCTTGCCGCGAAGGTGGGCGGCATCGGAGCGAACAGGGAAAACCCCGGAAAGTTCTTTTTCGACAACCTCATGATGGGCGCGCTCATGATGGAGGAGGGGAGGCTTCATGGGCTGGAGAAGTTCGTTGCGCTCGGCACCATCTGCGCCTACCCAAAGTTCACGCCCGTGCCGTTCAAGGAAGAAAACCTCTGGAACGGCTACCCCGAGGAGACGAACGCACCCTACGGCATAGCGAAAAAGATGCTCCTGGTGCAGTCAGAGGCTTACAGAGAACAGTACGGCTTCAACTCCATATATCTTTTACCCGTGAACCTCTACGGCCCGCGCGACAACTTCGACCCGGCCTCCTCCCATGTCATACCGGCCCTCATAAAGAAATGTCTGGATGCGATAGAGGCCGGCGCGCCCTCCATAACCGTCTGGGGCACCGGCAGGGCCACGCGGGAATTCCTCTACGCCGAGGACGCGGCAGAAGGCATAGCGCTCGCGACGGAAAAATATGAAAAACCTGAGCCGGTGAATCTCGGCGCGGGGTTCGAGATATCCATAAGGGAGCTCGTCCAGCTCATAGCGAAGCTTACGGGCTTCAAGGGCGAGATAATATGGGATGCCACCAAGCCCGACGGCCAGCCCAGGAGGTGCCTTGACGTAACGAGGGCCGAGAAGGAGTTCGGTTTCAGGGCGGGTACTGGTTTCGAGGAAGGGCTTCGGAACACGATAGAGTGGTACAGGTCGCTGCAGCCGGGCTGAGGAAGAAATCGATCTGGCAGACTTGAAATCACATTCAGGCTGCTCAAAAAGCCCAAGACGACACCGCAGATTGGGTTTTTTCAGCAGCCTGCTTAGAGGAGGTAGAGAGTTTATGTCCGAGATGAAGGCCCTGGTCCTTAGCGGGGGCAAAGGCACGAGGCTACGGCCCCTTACGCACACGGGCGCAAAGCAGCTCGTCCCCATAGCTAACCGCCCAATACTCGCCTATGTGCTCGACAACATCGCGAGGGCGGGCATAAAGGAGGTCGGCATAATCATCTCTCCCGAGACCGGGCAGGAGGTGAAGGACACCATGGGCGACGGCTCCGACTGGGGGGTCGCCATCACCTACATCATGCAGGAGAAGCCCGGCGGCCTCGCCCACGCGGTCATCACCGGAAGCGCCTTCCTCGGAAATAGCCCCTTTGTCATGTATCTGGGCGATAACCTCATCGGGACCGGCATAGAATCTTTCGTAAGCACGTTCAGGTCCACCGGGGCTGACGCGGTCATTCTCCTTAAGCCCGTGGAAAACCCGTCCTCCTTCGGGGTCGCCCAGACCGACGGCACCGGCCGCATCATCTGCCTTGAGGAAAAACCAAAGGCCCCGAAGAGCAACCTTGCGCTCGTAGGCGTTTACATATTCTCGACCGAGATACACAGGGCCATATCCCGCATCAAGCCCTCGGCGCGCGGGGAGCTCGAGATAACGGACGCCATACAGGAGCTGATAAACCAGGGCAGGCCCGTGCACAGCCACGTGCTCGACACCTGGTGGCTCGATACAGGAAAAAAAGACGACCTACTGGCCGCCAATACCATCGTCCTTGACGAATGGTACAAGCGCGACATAAGGGGCGAGGTCGAAAATTCCGAGGTGACCGGAAGGGTCACGATAGAGGAAGGGGCCAGGGTCGTTAACAGCACGCTCCGCGGGCCGATAGTCATCGGCAAGGGGGCAGTCATAGAGGGGAGCTTCATCGGCCCCTTCACGAGCATAGGCGCGAAGACACGCGTCTTCAAGTCCATCGTCGAGCACTGCGTCATACTCTCGGGCTCCGAGGTGGACCACGTGGACAGGCTCGAGGACAGCCTTATCGGCAGGAACGCGAAGGTCCGGAGGTGCCATGAGAAGCACGAGGCGCTCCGTCTGATGATAGGCGATGATTCCGTGGTGGAGGTGTAAGGCATGTTCAAGGACGGGCCGATTGAGGGTATTGTGATAAAGGAGCTCAAGAGGTATGCGGACGACCGCGGGTGGCTGATGGAGCTCTTCCGCACGGATGAAATTTCAGAGGAGTACGTTCCCGTCATGACCTATGTCTCGCTTACGAGGCCGGGTGTGGCGAGGGGGCCGCACGAGCACATGGACCAGGCCGATTATTTCTGCTTTGCCGGGCCGTCGGACTTCAAGGTGTATCTCTGGGACAACAGGCCCGAGTCGCCGACCTTCGGGAACAGGATGGCCTTCGTGGCCGGGGAATCAAACCCCTCGGTCGTCATCGTCCCCAAAAAGGTCGTCCACGCGTACAGGAACGTGGGGAGCGAGGACGGGCTCGTCATAAACTGCCCGAACAGGCTCTTTAAGGGGAACGGCAAAAAGGAGCCGGTTGACGAGGTGAGATACGAGAACGACCCCAAATCCCCCTACAGGCTGGATTGAATGAAGGCACTACTGACAGGCGCAAAAGGGCAGCTCGGGAGCGACCTTGGGCCGCTTCTCCGGAATGCCGGGTTCGAGACAGCGGCCTTCGGCTCATCCGAGCTTGACATAGCGGACGCCACTGCGGTTTTCAACGCGGTACGGAAGGAGAGGCCCGGCCTTATAATAAACGCGGCGGCTTACACGAAGGTCGATCTCGCCGAGAAGGAGAGGGAAAGGGCCTTTGCCGTGAATTCCGACGGCCCTGCAAACCTCGGACGGGCCGCGCTTGAGGCGGGCATCCCACTTATACACGTCTCGACCGATTTCGTATTCGACGGGTCGAGGGCGGTCCCTTACAGGGAAGACGACGCGACCAACCCGCAGAGCGTCTATGGAGAGTCCAAGCTCGCGGGCGAGGCGGCCCTCGCGGCCCTTTTGGATAAGCGCGTGGTCATACGCACCTCGTGGGTCTACGGGGTCACGGGGCATAACTTCGTAAAGACGATACTGAGGCTCGCATCGGAGCGGGACTCGCTCAGGGTGGTATACGACCAGGTCGGCTCTCCGACCTGGAGCGCGGACCTGGCCTCCGCGATAGTCGAGGTCGCAAAATCAATCAGCGCGGGCAAAAGCCCCTGGGGGACTTACCATTATTCCAATGAGGGTGTGGCGAGCTGGTTCGATTTCGCGGTTGCGATATGCGAGGAGGCGAAGGCGCTCGGCACCGGGCTTAAGTGCTCGGCAATAGAGCCGATACTCACGGCTGAATATCCTGTCCCGGCCAGGAGGCCTGCCTTCTCGGTCCTGGACAAGGCCAGGATAAAGGGGGCCTTCGGGCTCCGGATTCCTTACTGGAGAGACTCGCTCCGGTCGATGCTCAAGGAACTCAAGGCAACTTCTGAAAATTAGAGCTTTTTCACGCTTTTCCCGGCCTGACGCAGAGTCCGGGGAAAAGATCGATTTTTAGGGGTTGCCTCAAAGGGGGGTTGGCAATGCGTAAGATACTCATAACAGGCGGCGCAGGCTTCATCGGCTCTAATTTCGTCCTCCACATGAGGGCCGCCCACCCCGGCGACAGGCTCGTGGTGCTCGATAAGCTCACCTACGCGGGCAACCTAGAAAACCTCGCGTCTTTAAAGGAGGGGCCGCTATACAGGTTCGTGAAGGGCGATATAACCGATATAAATCTCGTTGACGCGCTCTTTACGGAAGAGGGCATAGACACGGTCGTGAACTTCGCTGCCGAATCGCACGTGGACCGCTCGATACTCGGCCCCAGGGACTTCATAGAGACGAACATCCTCGGCACATTCACCCTGCTCGAGGCCGCGAGGAAGCACTGGGGCAATGATTCCGGCGGAAAAAGGTTCCTCCACGTCTCGACCGACGAGGTCTACGGCACGCTCGGGCCCACAGGCTTTTTCACAGAGACTACCGCCTACAGCCCCAACTCGCCCTATGCCGCGAGCAAGGCCTCATCCGACCATCTCGTCAGGGCCTACTTCCACACCTACGGGCTCCCGGTCCTCACGACCAACTGCTCGAACAACTACGGGCCGTACCAGTTTCCGGAGAAGCTCATCCCGTTGATGGTAATAAACGCATTGAAGGGCAAGGCCCTTCCGGTCTATGGCGACGGGCTTAACGTCAGGGACTGGCTCTATGTCGAGGACCACTGCAGGGCCGTGGATACCGTCCTTGAAAAAGGGAGGCTCGGCGAGACCTACAACATAGGCGGCCGGAACGAGAAGAAGAATATCGAGATAGTAAAGCTCATCTGCTCGGTCCTGGACAGGAAGGCCGGTGAGGGCGCATTAAAGGAGTACCCCTTCGAGGGGAGCCGCGAAAAGCTCATCACCTTCGTGAAGGACAGGCCCGGCCACGACAGGAGATACGCCATAGACTGTTCGAAGATGGAGAAGGAGCTCGGCTGGGCGCCGGCGCATTGCTTCGAGGACGGGATAGCGAAGACCATAGACTGGTACATCGCCAACCGCGACTGGTGGGACAGGATAATCTCCGGCGAGTACACTAAATATTATAGCCTCCAGTATAGTGATAGAATCGTAACGCAGGCTGAATGACCGGATGAGGATACTCGTCGTATCGCCTTTCCCGCCCTACCCGCCTGCCGACGGCGGCAAGGTGAGGGTCTTCAACCTCATAAGGGAGCTTTCACGGAGGAACGAGGTCACGCTCTTATGTTTCTACAGCGGAAACGGCGAGCTTTCCGCCCTCAAGGAGCTTGAGAGATATTGCAGGGTCGAGGGAGTGGAAAGAAGGGAGCTCACCGGGCTACCGTCCCTTCTCTTCAATATACGCCACATACTCTCGCCTTATCCGATAATATCCCTCGCGTACCGCTCGAAGCGGATGGCGGAAAGGCTTAATGCCCTCCTTGCCTCTGGCTCATTCGACGTCGTTCAGATAGAGCTTACGGAGATGGGGCCCTATCTCCCGGACAAGTTTGCCGGCGTAGGCGCCCTTACCGAGCAGGACCTTTCCTTCGTGACCCAGTACCGCCGCGCCAGGAACGCCCCCGGCATGGTCTGGAAGGCGTTCTTCTACATCCAGTGGCTAAAGAGCAGGCGGCTTGAGAAAAAACTTTCCGGACGCTTCGACCTGAGGATAATGATGTCCCAGGCCGACGCGGAAATGCTCCGGAAGCTCTGTCCGGGAGACCGGTTTCAGGTAGTGCCGAACGGCGCAACCCCCTTGAGCCCCGAGGAGGCGCTCGCGCCCTTTGAGCCGGGGAAAAGGCTGCTATACATAGGCTCTACCGGCCATTGGCCGAACAGGGACGGCCTCCTCTATTTCCATGAAGCCATATTCCCGATACTCAAGGAGATATGCCTGGGCGTAAAATTGGATGTGGCAGGGAGCGACCCTGTTGGCGCGCTAAAGCCGCTTGAGACGGACCCGGATATAAAACTCCACGGGTTCGTTAAAGAGACGGGGCCGATGCTTAAAAACGCGATCTCCATAGTGCCGTTGAGAGTCGGGAGCGGCACGAGGCTTAAGATACTGGAGGCGATGGCAGCCGGCTCTCCGGTCGTTTCGACCTCCATAGGGTGCGAGGGCATAGAGGTCCGGAATAACGAGAATATCCTCATAGCCGACAGCCCCCGGGAGTTTGCCGAGGCCTGCAAGAGGCTCATGGAAGACCGCTCTCTCTCCGAGAGGATAAGAAAGGGCGGCTATGCCCTCGTCTCAGAGAAGTATTCATGGGAGAAGATTGCGGCCGGGCTTGAGCGGAAATACATGGAGCTCCTCCCGGAAAAGGGCAGGGCGGCCCTTGAGACCGGGAGGCGCTGAAATAATGGCCCCGAAGGTCTCGATAGTCGTCCTCAACTGGAACGGGTACAGGGATACGGCGGAGTGCTTACAGTCACTGAAGAAAGTAGTCTATCCGGCGCTTGAGATAATGGTCGTTGACAACGGCTCCGTGGACGGCTCCCTCAATGCCCTCAAGAGGCGTTTCCCCTCGGGCATAAGGTTCATCGGGACCGGGAAAAACCTGGGCTTTGCCGGTGGCTGCAACGCGGGCATAAGGCAGGCCTTTGAGAACGAGGCGGATTATGTGCTGCTCCTCAATAACGATACCATTGTTGCGCCCGATTTCGTAAGCGAGCTTGTTGCCGCCGCAGAAGGCGAGCCTCAGGCTGGTATACTCTGCTCGAAGGTGTATTTCCATGACAGGCCGGACACAGTATGGTACGGCGGTGCTTACTTTAGCAGTCTGCTTGGCTGGGGAAGGCACCTCGGTTTCAATAAGAAGGACTCTGGCGGTTCCGGGACAAGGGAGACAGGAAGGCCCACGGGCTGCGCCATGATGGTCAGTAGAATCCTCTGCGAGAAGGTCGGCCTTTTCGACGAGGATTACTTCTGCTACGCCGAGGACCTGGACTGGGGGATGCGCGCGAAAAAGGCCGGGTTCAAGGTGCTCTACGTGCCATCATCAAAGGTCTGGCACAAGGTCTCGGCATCGAGCGGGGCTGTCGGGGTGGCCGCGTCCCTTTATTACTCGACCCGGAACACCTTGAGGTGCGTTGACCTGAACAGGCCTCTACCCTTGCCCTTGCGCTACGCGAGATACCTTTCGATACTGGCCGCCTCGTTTTTAAGCCTTCTTACCATGAAGACCCCGGCGGCCCCTGGCGCGAGTATGATAACAAAAGGCTTCAGGGACTACCTTAAGGGGATAAAAGGCGAGCTACGCTGAACGCGAGGCAGACGGACTTGCTGAATTCTATTTCAGAGGGGTGATATGAAGATACTTGTTACAGGTGGCGCGGGTTTCATAGGCTCGAACGTGGCCGACGCTTACATAGAGGCCGGGCACGAGGTGGTCATACTCGACAACCTCTTTACGGGCAGGCGCGAGAACCTTAACCCCAGGGCGAAGTTCTATCTGATGGACGTGCGCTCGCCCGAGGTCGGGAAGGTATTCGAGCACGAAAGGCCCGATGTCGTTAACCATCACGCGGCGCAGATGTCGGTTCCGGCCTCGGTTGAAGACCCGCTCTTCGACGCGGACGTGAACGTAAAGGGCTTCCTGAACGTCCTCGAGGCCGCAAGGAAGAACGGGACGAAAAAGGTCATATTCATATCCTCAGGCGGGGCCGTCTACGGAGAGGCGACGGAATACCCCACGGGTGAAGATTACATGCCCAGGCCTGCCTCGCCCTATGCCATAACCAAGCTCGTATCCGAGAAGTACCTCGATTTCTACCGGGATCAGTACGGGCTTGACTACACGGTATTGAGATACGCGAACATATACGGCCCCAGGCAGGTCCCGCACGGGGAGGCTGGCGTCGTCGCCATATTCATGGACAGGCTCATATCGGGGCTCCCCTGCACGGTTAACGCCTATTCTGACGAGCCGAGGGGCATGACCAGGGATTACTGCTTCGTCACAGACGTTGCACGGGCAAACCTCCTGGCCCTCGAAAAGGGGAGCGGGGGTATATACAATATCGGGACGGGTGTGGCCACCCATACCCTGGAGCTCTTTAACGGCATCGCTTCAGCCCTGAGCCGGGTCAGGCCCTTGTCGGAGGCCCTAAAAACCCCTGCTAAAGGCGATGCAAGACCAGGGGATATTAAAAGGAGTTGTCTTACAATAGGGAAGGCAAAAGAGGGGCTTGGATGGGGGCCGCTCGTGGGGCTCGAAAGCGGGCTCGGACTTACTATGGAGTGGAGGCTCGGCGGGAAAATAAGGCTTACTTCATGAAATCATCGAGCGAGACCGCCAGCAGGTCGTAGCCCGCCTTGACATATGTATACCCATGCGAGTCGAGGAGGCGCTTGCAGGGGGTCCGCTCGCTTTTCGGTATGTTCACTATCTCCATATTTATGACCTTGGGGCGGAAGGCGCTGAAATCGAGCTGCTTCAATACCTGATAGTCGCAGCCCTCGGTATCGATCTGCAGGACGTCGATCCGAGCTACATTATGCTCCCGCAGTATTCCCGGAAGCGTCATGCAGGGGACCTCCTCCTTCACCACGAACGGGCGCACCTCTGGGAACGAAAGCGCGTTCCGGTCAGCATAGATTGAGGCGGCCCCAAGCCCCCATCTAGGCACGCGCCCTTCGATGACATGCTCGGAAGGCACCCTGAATAGCTCGATGGTCCCGCAGTGCCCGGCAACAGCCACGTTAGAAAAAGCTATTCCCGGGTTTTCCCGGTAGGTCTCCTTCAGCTTCTCGAAATGCTCCCTGACGGGCTCAATAAGTAACCCGCTCCAGCCGAAGCGTTTTATGTACTCGTGCACCGGGTCGAAGGTCTTCCCGTCCATGGCCCCTACCTGGACGACGAAGGCGCGGCTTCCGAGCCTTTCTCCGAGCGTTTCAAGGAAATGGCGGAGATCGAAATGAGGCATGAGAGCCCACTCCCAGGGAAATTTTTTTTATGAGGTTAACACTTCAGGGGCCGGTTATAAAGGTCTTTATCGGAGAGAGGTGGGATGTCAATCCGGAAGCGCGCGCCCTCCCGTTTAATGGTGCAAACCGGCCGGTCTTAAGGTAACATGGGAGCTCACTTCCAAGCAGCCGATGCGGGGGTCTTTTTGATTCATGTCTGTTCCGGAATCTAAGTCATGAAGCTCTACGCTTTAAGGATGTCCTTGCTTGCGCTCCTCATGTGGGGAATTGCGCTCCCTTCCATCCACGCACATATAGTTCCTGAAGAGTCTGAAAGGCTCGACCCCGAGACCTACAGGCACGATTACCGGCTCGCAAAAGGCAAGTTCCTCGTGGCTGGGGCCGACTTGAACGACCCGGTCTTCAAAAAGACCGTAATACTCCTATTCGAATACGGGAGCCACGGCGCTGCGGGGCTGATACTCAACCGGCCTTTGAAAATGAAGCTCGCGGACGGCGTCCTGGGCGTTGCAGAGTCCCGCAAGGACGACCCGCTTTTCTTCGGCGGCCCCGTCGAGCCGGGCAATGTCTGGATGCTATTCCGGACCGAAGGTGAGATGGAGGGCTGTGGCCCTGTCCTTCCCGGCGTGTGCGTGAGCACGAGCGAGGCGAACCTCAGGAAGGGGATGGAGGCCGGCATGCCGTCGGACTCTTTCCGCATCTATGCCGGGTACGCCGGATGGGCCCCGGACCAGCTCGAAAGGGAGCTCCTCCAGGGCGGCTGGCATGTGATGGACGCCGGCCCGGACGCGATCTTCGCACTCGACCCCGTGAAGGTCTGGGACGACCTCCTGCCGGGCTGAGCAGGATTTCCGGCCACCAGGGGTCCCTTTGACCTTGCAACGGACCCGGTCTATACTTTATGGGACGCTCCGATGAAGACCAAAACCGGACATAAGAATTATTTCCTCGTCAGCCCCGGTTCCGAGCAGGAAAAACCCGGATCCCCGGCCTATTGGATGAAGGACAGGGGCGGGCACTGGGAAGACGTCGCGCGGAGCCGCTGGAAGGAAAAAGACGAGCGCGATCTCGTTCTGGAATCGGTCTCGTCCGAGCACATCCGCCTCCTTGACTGGACCAAGACCCCGTACTACGACCCGGAATGCAATTCCGGCTGGCTTTCGCGCGAGGGGAGGTTCTACGGCTGCCCCACCTACGCGCACGACGTGCTCGCGTTTTGCGTACTCGGCAAGAAGGTCCCGGAGCTCGAGGACCAGGGCTGGGTGAGGATCTATAACGAGAACTGGTACGTGTGCCAGAAGAGGCTCAGCGCCGAGCAGATGAACTGGCTCTCCGAGAACGGTCACAAGGTGTACGATTAGGAATTTGGCGGGATTCGTCTTATCAGGGCGCGCTACGGCAGCTCAGGTTTTGAATAGCTTTCTTAGCTCCTCTACCGAATCGGTTCCCTTGCCGCGTCCAGACGCCGCCTCCCTGAACTCGAAGTACTCGCAGAAGTTGGCCTTTTCCTTATCGAGCACCCTTTCGGCAGCAGGTTCCCGGCATTCGTTATAGGAGGCCGGGTCATAGAACCCGCAGTTCAGGCATACCAGCAGGTCCGAGCCGCAGACCGGGCATGACTCGCCCCTGCCGGGCCTGCACCTGGCCTCTATGGCCTTCTTGCAGTGGAAGCACTGTGCCATTCTGTTATTATAGCACCCATGCGCTTGAAATTAAAACCCGTATCAGAGGCCGAACTTTGAGGCCCTGTCCGACGAGAATATCCCCGAGGGCTTTTTTGCCGGGAAATCCTTTATAAGCGTGTAGGTGTCGGCGTCGTAGACCGCTATCCTGTCCTCGCCCTGTATCGATATATAGACCGCCTCGCCCTTGGGCGTGAACTGGGGGTGTATGGCCCCCTTTCCCGCGTCTATGGCCTTCTTGACCTCAAGGCTCTCAATGTCTATGACCTCTATGAGCCTTTCCTCCTTGCTTCCGGGCTCTCCGACGTTATCCACCCATATCTCCCTGCCGCCCGGACGCGCCACCACGAATAGCGGCGTGCCTGAGACAGGTATTGATTTTACGACAGTCCAGTTGTCGGTCTCGTAGACTATCACCCTCTTTTCAGCGAAGGCGGGCACAAAGGCGAGCCTCCCTGCTATGGCCCATGACTCGATATGCGGTATGTGGTGGAGCGGGACCTTCTCGCCCTCTTTTTTTAACGCCGACCTCCTCTCGCTGACGTCTATCCTTTTCATCCCGTCGAGCTTCCAGGTGTCGAGAAGCCCCATCCAGTCCGATTTCAAGAGGCCGACCATGTAATGCCTGCCGTCGGGCGTTATGAGCTGGTCATAGGGGGTGTCGCCCACGTCCTCGAATTTCCTTACGGCCGGGAAACCTTCCTTTCTCATGTCCACCACCCAGACCGCGTTCCCTTCCATGAGCGCGAATATCATGAGGTTGTCGGCGGTATCGAGCGGGCCGACGGTCCTCGCCCTTGATTTGCTCCCGTCCGGCAGGGTGAATTCCGCCGGGATCTCCTTTACTATTTCGAGAGAGGCTGCGTCCATGATGACTGCCCCGCCCGGCTCGTAGTTGCATACCATTATGTACCTGTTGTCCCTGGATATGGCGATGCCTATGGAGCTATCGCCTGCTTTTTTCTGGGCGGCGATTTCCATGCCCAGCAGGTCTATCTTGCTAATCATGCCGTCCCTTGCAGCGACGAACGCGAACCTCGCGTCCCTCGAAAATACGATCGATGCGTGCCTCAGGTTGCCAAGCCCGGCTATCCTTCCTATAAGTTCGTGGTTCACGGAATCTATTACCGCGACCCTGCCGTCTTCCCTTTCGACCACCACCATCAGGGCCGCTGTTCCGTAGACCTTTTTCACGCTCTCCGCTTCGGCGGACCGGCCTGCGCCCGCAAACAGAAAGAGCAGGACCCCGATTATAATTCCCGCATTTCTCATCTCGCCCCCTTCAATTTTCGAGCTTTATCCCTATCTCCTCGTCCGTAAGATAGCAGGCCGGGTCCTCTGCCCAGAAGTCGCCGTATGCGGATGCGGCCCTTGCCCTGCTGTTCCCGCCGCAGATATCAAAGAACGAGCACCAGTTGCACCGGCCCTTTATGAACGCCTTCCTGTCCCGGAGCGCGTTAAGGAGCGGCTCCGGACCCCTCCATATCTCTCCGAAGGGCCGCTCCCTTACGCTACCGAGCGGATGGCCCTGCCAGAACTGGTCAGCGTGCACCCTGCCCAGGTTGTCTATGCAGGCGATGTTCACGCCCGCGGTATTGCCGCCTCTTCCGGATAGGAGCCCGCGCATTGCCTCCGCCTTTTCCGGGTCGCTCTCCCTGAGCTTGAGATACAGGTAGGCCCCGTCAGCGTCGTTGCTGCCTGTGACGATCTCCTTATGAACGCCCTTTTCGATAAAGCCTGCCGCGCGCTCGAAGATATAGTCGAGCGCCGCCCTTGTCTCGGCGTAGCCGAGGTCTTCCCTGGAAAAAGCCCCGCCCCTGCCGGAGTAGACAAGGTGCGCGAAATATCCCCGTTCAAGCCCTTCCTTTTCAATCAGGTCGAAGATGAAGGGGAGCTCTCCGGCATTGTTCCTGCTCAAGGTAATGCGAACGCCCGTGGGAATGTCAAGGCCCTTAAGACACCGTATCCCGTCCAGGGCCTTTTTGAAGCTCCCCTTCGAGCCGCGGAGCCTGTCGTTCGTCTCCTCGCTTCCGTCGATGCTTACGCCCGCATACGAGAACCCGGCCTTTTTGATTCTTTTGGCAGCGGGCTCGTCGATGAGCACCCCGCTCGTTGAAAGAATAGTCCGTATCCTCTTTGAGCCAGCGTATCCCGCCAGATGGAAAATATCGTCTCTTGTAAGAGGGTCGCCGCCGGAGAAGACTATGGCAGGGACGCCGAAAACGGAAAGGCTATCGATTACGGAGACGGCCTCGGCAGTCGAAAGCTCCCCGTCGAACGCCCTGTCCCGGGAATCGTTATAGCAATGCAGGCAACTCAAGGTGCAGCTGCGGGTCAGGTTCCAGACGACCACCGGCCTTGACTCCCGCGAATAGCGGAGCCTTTCCGTCCGGCTGCTGCCAGAGGTCTTTCCGGAAAGTATCCCTGAAACCGATAGCATCGCACCCCCAAGGGGACCGCCGATTCATTTGGTCCCCGGCTGGATATAAGACAGCATAGCAGAAAAAAGTAAATCCGCACGAGCGCCCGGTTGACAGGCCGCGTTTGTGGTGTTCTACTTTCCTTAAGCTCGGCGGGAGACCATTATGGCGGAACATATGCTCGACAGTATCGACAAGGCGCTCCTTAACATCGTACAGGGCGGTTTTCCGTTAAAGGCAGAGCCCTATGAGGAGCTTGGAAAAATGGCTGGGGTGACCGGGGATGAGGCGCTTTCGAGAGTAAGGCGGCTCGTCAAGGCCGGGGTCGTCCGCAAGGTGGGTCCGTTCTTTGACGCCAAAAAGATGGGTTCATCATCGACACTTTGCGCAGTGCATGTGCCTGAGGAGAGAATAGAGCAGGTCGCATCAATAATAAATTCCCGGCCCGAGGTCACGCACAACTACCAGCGGGACGGGGTCCCGAACCTCTGGTTCACCGTAATAGCCCCTTCCAGGGAAGCCATAGGCGAGGTCGTATCCGACATATGCGAAAGGGCCGGAATAGACCGGGTCCATAACCTCCCGGCTGCAAGGATGTTCAAGGTCAAGGTGGATTTGAGGGTGGAATGATACGCGACCCCAGGGACATTGCGCTCATAAGGGTCCTTCAGGACGAGGGCCTCTTTCTTACGGCCAGGCCTTTCCACGAGGCCGCCTTACGCCTCGGCTGGAGCGTGGAAGAGGTCCTTGAGCGCTCGGCCTCACTACTCGAATGCGGGGTCATAAGGAGGTTCGGGGCCGCGCTTACCCCAAGAAACGCGGGGTTCAGGAATAACGCGATGGTGGTCTGGGATATAGACGACAAGGGGGCAGATGAAGCCGGGAGCGCCCTTGCCGGGCACCCGAGGGTGAGCCACTGCTACATACGACCCAGGTTCGAGGGCTTCCCCTTTAATGTCTACACCATGGTACATGGGAACTCACGCGAAGACCTTGAGGCGGTTATAGTCGGGCTGGCGGAAAAGGCGGGCGCGTCCAGGCAAAAGTCCCTTCATACGGTGAGGGAGTTTAAAAAAAGCTCCCCCGTCTATTTCATAAACTACCGGGCCGAGCCCGCGGGCAGCTCAACCGCATGAGACTCGCCTTAACTGTAATAATCGCGATATTTGTCTCCCCGGGAAGCGGCGCCCTGGCCGGAGGAGAGCCCCTCTATCTCAAGCACTGCGCCTCGTGCCACCACCCGGAAAGGCACGGGTTGACTGGGCCGCCCCTCATACCCGAGTACCTCGGCTCTAAAAACGAGACTGAGCTCGCCTCGATAATAAGAGATGGGATAAAGGCGACCAACATGCCTCCCTTTAAGGGCGTCCTTTCGGACGAGGAACTTCTTGAGGCTGCCCGCTTCGTAAAGACCCCGGCAAAAGCACCAGAGTGGGGCTTTAAAGAGATGCTTTCGACCCGCGTTATTTCCGCCCTGGAGGACGGGTCCGGATCCGTCCATAACAGGGATAACCTCTTCATGGTCGTTGAGGCGGGCAGAAATACGGTGCATTTCATGGACGGAGAGAGCTTCGAGCTAATGGGGAGCGTAAAGGCCGGAGCGGTCCACGGCGGGCCCAAGTTCGGCCCCGGCCTTGAGCAAGCGTTCATATCGTCAAGGGACGGCTGGGTCATAAAATACGACCTCCTTGACCTCAGGGAGGCAGGAAGGATAAGGGCTGGCATAAGCGCGAGGAACCTGGCGGTCTCTGCAGACGGGAAAAAGGTGGCGGTTGCGTCCCTTCTGCCGGCCGGGCTCGTGGTCTTCGATGCCGCGACCCTTGAGCCGATAAGGTCGCTCCGGGATGCCGGGCCGATAAGTTCTGTCTACGCCTTGAGAGAGGGCCGGAGGTTCGTGGCAGCCGCAAGGGACAGGGCAGGCCTTCTCTTTATCGATGATAACGCGCTTGAAGTGAAGTTCATGGAGACCGATACGCCAGTGACGGATTTCTTCATCGAGCCGGGGGAAAGATACATGGCCGCCACTTCAAGGGGGAGCGGAAAGCTATGGGTCCTGGACTTGAAGGAAGAGAGGGTAGTAAAGGAGCTAACCCTCAAGTCGGGCATGCCGCACCTCGCCTCAGCGGCGTTCTGGGAGACGGAAGGGGCCGGGTTCGCCGCATTCCCGCACATAGGCGCGCCGGTCCTGAGCGTCCTACGGCTCGGGGACTGGGAGCTTCTGGCCGAAATGAAGGTGAAGGGGCCGGGCTTTTTTGCGCGCACGCACGAGAACGTTCCGCACATCTGGGTCGACACCGGCACGGACACGATCCAGCTCATCGATAAAAAGACCCTTGCCATTTCAGGCGAGGTGGTCCCGGAGCCGGGGAAAAAGGCCATGCATATTGAGTTCACGAGGGACGGGGCCTTTGCGCTCGTGAGCGTCTCGGAAGACGACGGGAGGATAGCGGTATACGACACAAGAAGCCTTGAGCCGGTAAAGTCCATTCCCTTCAAAAGGCCTGTCGGCAAGTACAACGCCTCGAACAGGCGGTTCTGAATCATATTCCCCGCTGTCTACGCGGCTTCCTGAAATTTGGGCTTGACAAAGGCATCTCTCCCGTATTATAGGTATATCCTCCTGCAGCTCGCTTCTCTCTCTTGCGATCACCATCAGATCAACGGAATCAATCGGCAAAAAGGCCCCAATGCGGGGCGCGGCATTCTATTGCGCAGAAGCATATCGCGAGGAAGGAGGCGGAAGTGAAAAGATTTACGTTTTTATCGTTTGCCCTGACGGCATTCGCTATGGTTTCGGTTGCCTCCCAGGCTTCCGCATCCGAAGAACTTCCCGGCAAGGACGGGTCGTCCGGGGTCCAGGTCGCTTACCTGGAAAAAACGACCTACACCAACTTCCAGAGGTTCGTATCTGCCCTGGAAGACAACCGCGAGAGCGCGGCCCAGGATAAAAAGGGGAATGACGGAGGCGTGGCTCAGGATAAAAAGGAGAGCGACAAGGGCGTTGAACCCTCCGCCCCGGTATCTTACAGAAACATCCATTCAGAGGAGAGCATATTCGCCGCCCTTGGGGACCGATATACCCCGGAAATGTATCCGGCGATAATGGAGAGGGAGAGGTTCGGCGTGCTAAAGGCCGGTTGCGTCCATATCGACGCGGACCTCCTTGGAGAGGCGGCGGCCTCATATGCGGCATCGTGCAGGTGATGCGAAAGGCGCGCTGAAGAAAGTCATTGTAATCTAACAGTATGCTGAAAAAAGTCCTTCCTGGACTTTTTCAGCCACGACTTGCCCGAAGTGAATTCGTGCAAGTCTCACAAATTGCTCGACTTTACAGGCTCGCAATTTGGCAATCCATCCCTGGATTGCTTGGCAGGTTGCGTTTTTCCGCAACCTGCTAAAGAGAGGGGGGCTTAAAAGCCCCCTTCCCTTTTCAATATATGTCCATCATCGTATTGTAGACGTTGAACTTTCCCGTGGGGGTAGCCAGCTTTATCCTGTTTTTTACCTTGCGGGTCTTGTCGTCTATTACGATTATCTCGCCCTCCCTTTCCCAGACAGAAACCCACACCTCGTCGCCGGCCCGGTTGTATTCCATATGGACCAGCTTGCCCCAGTCGCTGAGCCTCAAGTTTACCGGCTCTGCCCCGATATCGCTCTTGCTTATGACCGTGAGCGTCTGGGCGACCTCCACGTCCTTGCTGAGGATATTATCGATCCAGATATTGTCGCTCTTCGGGTGGGTCTTGATGAAGAGCCCGTTCCCGGCAACCGGTATCTTCCTTACGACCTTCCAGGCGTGCTCGGGATGTCCTTCGGGGTCCGTGCCTATGACCGCCACCATGGGCTCGCCCATGTGCGGGGTGGCCCAGACAGGGCCGTACTCAGGGTCCACCCAGTTTGCGCCCCTTCCGGGGTGCGGCTTGTTCCCGGTCTCTATCAGGGCAGTAAGTTTTCTTTCGAGGGTATCTATGGCAGCGACCTTATTTCTCATGTTCGCGGCAACGAGGAAGTAGCGCTTGGTAGAGTCCCAGCCGCCGTCGTGGAGGAACCGTTCGGCGTTTATCTTCGTTTCTGTCACAGTGCCGGCGTCGAGCTTGCTGTAATCGACGAGTAGGACGACCCCGGTCTCTTTGATGTTAAGGACGAACTCCGGCGCGTTGTGCGACGAGACTATCGAGGCGACCCTCGGCTCCGGGTGGAACTCGTTCGTGTCGTAGGTGTACCCCCGCGTGCTTACGATCTTGAGCGGCTCGAGGGTGTCTCCTTTCATTATCACATAATGTGGAGGCCAGTAATTGCCGACCACCGCATAGGTGTCGGTAAAGTCCCCTAGTTCGCCCTTGTACTTGCTCGTGTCTATGGACCTTGCGTCTATCCCGGTCTTTATCTCGGCGACTATGCCGGGCGGGTCCATCCAGAGGTCTATCATGGTGGCCTTCCCGTCCCGTCCTATGGAGTACATGTACCTGCCCGAGGCCGATGTGCGCAGGATATGGACCGCGAACCCCGTATCAAGGGTGGAGAGGACCTCCTTTGTGTCCCCGTCTATCACGCTCACCTTCCCCACATCCCTCTGTATGACCCCGAAGTAGTTCTGCCAGTTCCTCTTCGGCGGGCTTTTAGGCCTCTTTTCGACCGGGGCCACGAGCTTCCAGGACTCCCTTACCTGGTCCATGCTCCACTCAGGTGGAAGGGGAGGGTCGAGGTGCAGGTACCTGGATACCAGCTCCATCTCCTCCTGCGAGAGTATGTCCTTCCAGGGGGGCATCCCCCCGGCCGTGCCCTCGGCCAGTATGATGGCCAGCGATTCGACCGGTATTACGCGTGTCTTCTCAGGTTCCAGGTTGGGCCCGGTAGCCCCCTTCCTGAGCGTGCCGTGGCATCCGGCGCACCTGTCGAAATATATCTGCTTGGCTCTGGCGAATTCCGCGTCAGAAAGCCTCGGCACGGCCTCCTGGGCAAAGGCTGGGACTGATACTGCAAGGGAAAGGATGAGGAGTGTAAGCCTGAGGGCGCCAATTCGAGCCATGCGGTCTCTCCTTGTAAGCAGGTTGAACCCAATATTAAGCGGCGTCGGCGTTAGAAAACAGGCAAGCTGGGGAAACCGTTCACGGGACGGCAGACATGCAGACATGGAAACGATAGCTCAATCAGGCCGGGTTGTCAAATGGACGGCTTGCCGGGATTCATTTTCGTGGGCAGTGGCAGAACCGAGGTTATTTTCTGATGAATATGGTCATGCTCTCAGCTTCGGTCCGGGGCGTGCGGGTCTGGTAGAGGTGCCTGGTTGCGTTATGGAGGTCGGGTATGTTGTTCACCTGGTAGTCCCTTACGGGAAAGGAGACCTTTCCGTACTCGGCCTTCCTGAGGAGGGCCGGGAAGGGATAGGGTATGTTGGGCCAGAAATCCCTATGGATAATTATGTCAGGGGTCTCCTTCATGTCTTCCGTGAGGTTTATCCCTATGAAGCCTATTATCACCATGCTCTTCGTGTAATACATGAGCGAGGCCTCTTCGTAGTTCGTGGCTATTATGATGTCCTCGGGCCTCTCATAGTTCTCGATGACGAAAGGAACGACAAAATCAAGGGGCCCCTTGTACTGGTGGGTGAGCTCGTAGGCGCGCCCCTTCAAGTCCCCGGCTTTGCCCGCAAGCCCCATGATGAATAGCGCAACAGAGGCGGCAACCAGAACCCCCTGCCATGCCTTCCGGGCGGCGACAGGATATTTCCTCGTAATTTCGAACACGGCGAAGGCATCGAGGAGCATTATGCCTGTCACGACCGGCAGAAGGACCATGAAGTAGCGGGTGAACATGAGAGGGGTAGCCGCTGTCACGAACACATGGACGAGGAAGAAGAGGGTCAGGAAATTGGAGGCGCTAACCTTTCTCTCCGTTCCATCCGGCAGCGCCTCGCCCTTTGCGCGCCCCCGTATCAGAAGAAAGGCGAGGGCAGCCTTCATGAGGAGCGCGATAAACAGAAACTCGTGCTTTACAAAATATCCGAAAATGAACTGCAGGTTCGCGATATACCTTTCCATGCTGAACCCGACGGTAGACCCCTTCAGAAGGGCTACCTCTATGGTCCTGAAGAATATGAGGAGAGGTATTACCGTAAGGATCGAAACGAAAAGCGGCAAGAACGGCTTCAAATCCCGCATGGCCGGGAGCGCGAAGGGCCGGCCCGGCGCCAGCCCGCTACGCATCTTCCTTAAAAGAGCGAAAAACTCGTATAGGCCGATCGAGGCGAGCAGCATGAAATAGAGCGGGTAGAAGGTATTGTAGATCAGAAAGAGCATGAATACGGACACGGCAAAATAGGACCTGTAACCCGATTCCTCCAGGAGCCGGTGTTTGAAATAGGAATAGAAGAGGATGGCCGAGAAGAGGACGAGCGGCGAATAATACCTGGCCTCCCTGAGGTGGAGGGCCAGGGAGACCGAGAGTGTGGCAAAAAGGAAAAATAACGCCATGAAAAGAGGCCTTGCCGGACGGTTCCTTTCAAAGAGGTTTGCCGCGGCAAGCGCCATTACTAACGCCCCCAGGAGCCCTGCAATGGCGAAAGGCAGCCTGAATAGGAGGGTCTTGTCGTATATGTCCGCCGCCTTCTCCGCGAGCCACGCGCCGGGCGCGGCCAGGTAATAGATAAGTATCGGGTCGGCCACAAACATGCCGAAATCGTTAACGCCGATTTTTATATCGACCGGGTGGACATAGACCACGTTCTTTCCGTCATAGACCTTGGGGAAGCCGTACTCGAGGACGCGCGTTGCGAACATGGCCGTATCGCCCTCGTCGTTCCATAGAAGCGGATACGAGAGGTGCTTGAAAATGCTCGCGAAGAAAAGGACCGCCATGATAAGCGCGAAGGTGAAAAACAGGCGGTTTAATTTTTTGTCTCTCTCGTTCGGCATTGAAAAGGTCGGCCTTTATCGCCGCGCGGGCGCGGTCTTTGTAATTTATTTCCTTACGAATATTCTCAAGCGCTCCGCCTCGTTCTCGGCTGCCGGGGTGCGATAGAGGTGCCTGATCCGGAAATGGATGTCAGGGATGTTGTTTATCGGGTAGTCCTGGACCGGGAACGAGACAGGCCAGTAAGCGGCCTTCGGCAGCAGCCGCCGCTCGAAGAGGCTCCTGACCTCCCACCCGCCCCAGTAACTACGATAGAATATTATGTCCGGCGTCAACTTCAGGTCTTCAACGATGTTGTTCCATATGAAACCGATTATCACCTTGCTCCCCAGGTAGTACATAAGTGAGGCTTCCTCGACGTTAGTGGCGATGACGAGGTCTTCCGGGTTCTCGTAGTTCTCCTTGATAAACGGCACTACGAAGTCCAGGGGGCCCTTATATTGGTGAGTAAGCTCGTAGACGCGCCCTTTCAGGTCCTCGTACTTGCCGGCTGTAACTAGGACGAATATCACTGCGGCTGCTGCGATAAAGGCGGCCCGCCATCTGTTCCGGACTGGTTCCCGAACGGCTTTTGCGAGGACCTCGAAGACGACGAAGGCGTCCAGTAGGAGTATCATTGTCAGGACCGGCTGCAGGACTATGAAGTAGCGCGTGTATATCCAAGGGGTCCCGGCAATGACGAACACATGGACCACGAAGAACAGGGTCAGGAAGTTCGAGACCCGGACTTTCCTGGCAACCGACTCGAATAATGATGTTCCTGAAAGGCGGCACCTGATGAGCATGAACACAAGCACCGACTTGACAAAAAACGCAAGAAAGAGGAATTCGTGGCGGATGAAGTAGCCGAATATGAACGCGAGGTTCCTGAGATAGCTGCTGTTCCCCGCCGCTGAGCCTGCCATGATGAGCTGTATGGTCTTGAACGCGATTACGAAAGGGACAATGGATATGACCGAGAGGATTATGGGGACGAAATACTTGAAATCGCGTATTCCCGGCATGGCAAAAGCCCGGCCGATACGGCGGTTTTCGAGGCATTTCCCGATAAGCCTTATGGATTCGTAAAGTCCTAAAAAGGCCAGGAAGACTATATAGAGAGGGTAGAAGTTATGGTATATGCAAAGCAGCAATATTACGAGGGCCGAGGTGTGCAGCCTGAAGCTGAGCCTTTCAAGCACCCTGTGGTTGATATAGAAATACAGGACGCCTGCCGAAAGGAGCATTACGGGCGAGTAAGAGCGGGCGTCCTTGAGATGCAGGGCCAGCGAAACCGATAAAGTGGCGAACAGGAAAAAGAGGGCCAGAATTAGCGGCTTTCCCGGCCGGCCCCTCTCAAGGAGGCTTGCCGCCGTCAAACCCATTATCAGCACACCGATGAAACCCGTAGCCGCGAAAGGGGCCCTGAAAAGGAAAGTCTTGGAGTATATGTCCTCGGCCTTGGCGGCAAGCCATGCTCCGGGGACCGCCCAATAATAGGTCATGATCGTGTCGGCGGTGTACATGTCCCACTTCTTGTTGACTACGAGGTCGATGTCCGTGACCGGGTGGACATGAAGGATGTTCTTGCCGTCATGGACCTTGGGGTAGCCGTACTCGAGGATGCGCGTTGCGAACATGGCGGTGTCGCCCTCGTCATTCCAGAGTAGCGGGTAGGATAGGTGCCTGAAAATGCTCGCGAAGAAAATGACCGCCATGACGAGCGCGAGAGCGAAAATCAGGCGATTGAATCCTTCTTCCTTTCCGTTCAGCATGGTATTTTTATACGATTTTTTGCTGGAAAAGACAAGGCGGAAAAAGCGGGTGTCAAATTCCTTATGCGGGCGTTTTTATTGTTTTTTATTGCCATTTCGGACCCGTTGGCATAGAATGCTGGTGGCCTGTGATGAAAATCATACTCGTAGACCCTCCATTTGAGGAAGAGCTCTCAGTCGGCGGCAGCAAGAGCATTCAGAAAGTCTTGAATGTCATTCCCGCGCTCGGGCTCGCCTATGTGGCCGCTTCCGCGGAGAAGGCGGGCTACGAGGTAAAGATCTTCGACTGCACCCTGGGCATGTCACACGCCGAGCTCGCCGAGGCCCTGAAAAGGGAGCGACCCGACGTCGTCGGCATAACCGGCACCACCCCCTCGTCCATCAGCATGTACAGGGTCGCGAGGGACGTCCGTAGCCTCCTTCCCGACGCCTTGGTAGTGGCCGGCGGCGCTCACCTCACGGCTGTCCCGGGCGAGGTCATGAAATCCGCGCCTTTCGATGCCGGCGTCGTCGGCGAGGGCGAGGTGACCTTTGTCGAGCTCGTGCGGCACTTCGAGGAGCACGGGCGAAAAAACTTGGGCGACGTCCAGGGCATAGTCTTCAAGGAGGGGGACAGGGTCATCTCGACCGGCAGGCGTCCCTTCATAAAAGACCTGGACAACCTCCCTTTCCCCGCGAGGCACCTGCTGCCACCGCTTTCGGCCTACAGGCCGACGCCGGCTTCTTATAGAAAGCTGCCTCTCGGGGTCATGATAACTTCGAGGGGATGCCCCTTCCAGTGCACGTTTTGCGACCGGTCCGTCTTCGGCACCACTTACAGGGTGAGGAGCGCCAAAAACGTGATGGACGAGGTCGAGGAGCTCATTGGGAGGTACGGCGCCAGGGAGATAAGGTTCTTCGACGACACGCTCACCATGAACAAGAAGCGCGTCTTCGAGATCTGCGACGAGTTCGACAGGAGAAAGATAAGGATACCGTGGACATGCCTTACGCGCGTGAGCGCCGTAACGCCCGAGATGCTGAAGAGGATGAAGCAGGCCGGTTGCTGGCAGGTCCTCTACGGCCTCGAATCCGGCGATGATCGGATGCTAAAGCTCCTCAGCAAGGGCATTACCGTCGAGCACAGCGAGAACGCGACCAGGTGGGCCAGGGAGGCGGGCCTGAGCGTAAGGGCCGACTTCATCGTGGGCACCCCCGGGGAGACCCTCGAGAGCATGGAGAAGACGCTAGAGTTCGCAAAAAGGCTCAGAGTAGACTACGCCCATTTCAACAAATTTGTGCCTTTTCCAGGCACTGAGCTCTACGAAGCGCTCACAGCCAAGGGATACAAGTTCGATTTCACGAAGAGCTCGAGCATACTCGACCATTCTGCCCTGCTCTATGTGCCCGAGGGCATGGACGCCGAAGCATACGGCAAATACCTCGACCACATGTACAGGAGCTTCTATCTCAGGCCCTCCTACATACTGAGAAGGCTTTTTTCAATCAAGTCCCTGGCCCAGCTCAAGGGGCAGATAAACGGATTTTTCGCGATATTCGGTCTGAAATAATCCAGAAATAGAGATTCGTACGCGGACGGGCAGACCCGTGCAGTTCTAAGGTTTCCTGGCCACGCAGATGACGGAGCTTCCCGCGGGCAGGTTCATAAAACGCAGAAGCCCGGCTTCGAGCCTGAGGAACAGGAAAAGGATGCTGTTAAGTACGGGGTTAATCTCTTTCACATCCGACTGTGATTTGAGGCCGCTCCATCTCATGGCGAGCCTGTGGGCGAGAACGAGCGGAAAAAGGATGAAGTTGAAGTACGAGAGCTTTTCTATCTTGAGGCCGCAGGAGGCCATGAGCTCTTTCATCTCCGCGGCATTGAAACGCTGCTTGCAGTGCTGGGACTCATCATGCGGACCGTACAGGAACATGAAAGCCGGCTCGCTCAAGATGAAGCGGCCGCCGCTCCTCAGCGTCCTTGCCACTTCCTTCAGGGCAGCCTTGTTGTCGCGTATCCCGCGATGGCAAAAGACGTCAAGCGCCGTCACCACGTCGAAAACCCCGTCGCGGAAGGGCAGCACATCTCCGGTCCCGCGGACTAGTTTTTTTAGACCTCTTTCCCTGCAGAATGCGATGGCTGTCGCCGAGAAATCTATGCCGTACGTTTCACCATAAACTCGTAGATTTTCAAGCACCCGCCCGGTACCGCAGCCTATGTCGAGTATTTTGCCGCCCCTTGTCGCGCCAGCACCGGTTTTTTTCAAAAGGCCGTGAAGGATACGGTCCTTCCCCCTGAACCACCAGAAGGATTCCTCCAACTCGTACATCTTCCCGTATTCCTGCTCTTCCATTTAGAGGCTGGCTCCCTCCAGTATGTCTTTTATCGCGCCGCAGACATAACGTATCTCGTTCTCGCCGAGGCCCGACGATGAGGGGAGATAGAGGCCCCTGGCGCAGAGCGATTCGGAGACCGGGAAGGACTCTCCCTTGAAGAGCTTGTGGTATATGGGCTGAAGGTGTATGGGGATGAAAAAGGTCCTGGTCTCGATGCCCCTGTCCGCGAGCTGCTTTCTCAATTCGTCGCGGCTCATCCCGAATCCGTCCTCGACGAGAAGGGCATACATCCAGAAGACGTTCTTGACCCCTTCGGCCTCCGGCGGCAATCTAAGGCCCGGGATGTCCTTGAGGAGCGAGTTATAGAGCGCGGCGTTCCTTATTCGGGCGCCGACGAGTTCTTCGAAACGCTCGACCTGAGCAAGCCCCACCGCGGCCTGGAGATTCGTCATGCGGTAGTTGAAACCCACGTACTTGTGCCAGAAATGCCTGTCCTCGGAGAAGGCGTGGTCCCTTATGTTCCTGGCCTTGTCATAGAACTCGCGGCTGTCGGTCGTTATCATGCCGCCCTCGCCGGTAGTGATTATCTTGTTGGCATAGAAGCTGAATGTCGAGGCGTCGGATATGGAGCCTATCTTCCTGCCGCGGTATTCCGCGCCGTGCGCCTCTGCCGCGTCCTCGATCACCGCGAGGCCGAATCTATCGGCTATCTCCAGTATTGGGTCCATGTCGCATGGGTGGCCGTAGATGTCCACCGGCACTATGGCCCTGGTCTTTTCAGTTATCTTTTCCTCTATTTTGCCGGCGTCCATCGTATAGGTGTATGGGTCGGCGTCAACGAGGACGGGCCTGGCGCCCAGGTGCGTGACCACGTTGGCCGTGGCTATCATCGTGAAGGTCGGGAGAATGACCTCGTCTCCGGGGCCTACCCCGGCAACATAAAGGGCGAGATGGAGGGCGGTGGTGCCGTTCGTGCACGAGACGCCGTACTTGGCGCCCACTTTTTTGGCAAAGGCCTCTTCGAAAGCGATTATCTTCCGGCCGGTGGAGGAGATCCAGTTCGTCTCCACGCACTCTTTCAGATACTTGAGCTCGTTCCCCTGGAGGATCGGCTCGCAGACCGGGATCATCTTTCCCTCTTCCTCGACCACCGGTATGCGTTTGAGGGTTATCTTAACCTCCGGGTCCTTGCCAGGGAGTACATCGATTTTTTCCCCGAAGGCGTAATCTTCCGGCTGTATGGTTCTTTTAAGCATGCCAGTACCCCGCTTTCTGTTTTTGCGCGTAGTCCGGAGCCCAACAGCACGCGCTTGCAAGCGCGAAGAATACGCGAAACTTGCAAAAACGGCCTTTTTGCCAGGCGAATATTTTACTCTAATAAACCAGCTATATTCAAGAGAATTATAGATATGCGTGGCTTCGGGGCGACAGGGCTGGTGGATTGGAGCGGTCCCTGAGGGAATGGGGCGGAGGTGAGGATGACGGTGCTGTTTCCTGCGCCGCGCCCGGTTTTATATGCGGGCCAGCCGTAGTTTCATTATGGAGTATATGTACTTCCTCCCGCGCCAGAAAAAGCCCAGGAGGCCGGTAGCTGTCTTGGATACGCCCTTAAGCCGTGGTACGCATACATACGGCGCTTCAGCTATGCTATACCCTTTCTTATGGGCCCTGTAGAGGAAGTCGAGGCAGTACTCGCCGTAGTCGCCCCTCAGCCCGAGTTCTTTCACTATCTCCTTTTTCGTAGCTATAAAGCCGCTGTTCATATCGTTCACGGGGACATTCAGGACCGTCTTGGCGATTATGCTCAGGAGGCGGCTCATGAAGGCGGCAGTTCGCGAGTCCCCGAGGTCCCTGCCGCCCGGCACGTAACGGGAGCCCACAGCTATGTCATGCCGCTCAAGGCACGCGAGGAGGTCGTTTATCTTATCCGGGGGCATCGAAAGGTCCGCGTCCATCCACGCTACTAAATCATAACGGCTTTCGCTTATGCCGCGGTTTATCGCCGATGTGAGGCCCTTCTCGCCGACCCTCCTTATGACCCGCACCGAAGGGAGGCCCATTTCCTCGACCGCCTTCCATGTCAGGTCCTCGGAGTCGTCGTCAACCACTATGATCTCGACGTCCGTCCTGACCGAATCGAGTATCCCGCGGGCCAGCTTCCCTATGTTCTCCCTTTCATTATAGGTGGGAAGCACTACTGTTACGCCTTTTGGCATCTTAAGACATCCTGTCGTCGATTACCGGGCATCAAGGCCCGGACAGATGCTAATCATAACCTTTTTCGACACCATAAGTAAAACCAAAAGACCGAAAGGCGGGGGCTTTGAGGCCCAGGCCGACTCTCGGTTTCCGGCCCAAAATCCCGCTTGACAAAAACCCCGGAGTAAGATTAGTATAGACCCCATACAGAGGCAGTCTCCTTCGTGACTGACGGAATCAAGGTGGGGGACCACCGGGGAGCGAAGGATCATATACTTGTCGACCGTCTGGGCATCGCATTTACCTCTAACGAGGTAGTATGGAACGGCCCCAGGCGGTTTTTTTTGGCTGTAGAAGGCCTTAAAAGGCCTAAAAATCAAGCTGTTACGAGCCAGGCCCCTGGAGCCGTCAGTAAAATCTGGCGGCCCTCTTTATTGTTCTGATCAAATTATTTTCAAAAGATGAAAGGGAGGAATCTTAAGTCATGAGAAAGAGTTACCTTCTGGCGCCCGGCCCGACACCTGTGCCCGAGTCGGCGCTCCTTGCGATGGCCCAGCCCATAATCCACCACAGGACCCCCCAGTTCTCGGAGGTCTTCAAGGAAACGGCTGAGCTCCTTAAATACGTATTCCAGACGAAGCAGGACGTCCTAATGCTCGCCGCCTCGGGGACCGGCGCCATGGAAGGCTCGATCACCAACCTCTTCTCCCCCGGAGACGAGGTGGTCGTAATAAACGGCGGAAAGTTCGGTGAGAGGTGGGGGAAGATCTCCGAGGCCTACGGCCTGAAGGCCCACTGGATAAATGTAGAATGGGGCAAGGCGGTCGACCCGGCCGTCGTAAAGAAGGTACTGGATGAGAACCCGAAATCACGGGCAGTGCTCGTCCAGGCGAGCGAGACCTCGACGACCGTAGCCCATCCGACAAAAGAGCTTGCGGCCCTTACGAAAGACAGGGAATGCCTCCTCATAGTCGACGGCATAACCGGCGTCGGCGTATTCGATCTCCCCATGGACGACTGGGGCATAGACGTCCTTGTTTCCGGCTCCCAGAAGGCCTTCATGCTCCCGCCCGGACTCGCCTTCGTAGCGCTCTCGGAGAAGGCCTGGAAATTCCAGGAGACCGCCAAGTGCCCCAGGTTCTATTTCGATTTCAAGAAGGAGAGGAAGAACCTTAAGGACAATACCTCCGCCTATACCCCGGCCGTCTCCCTCATAACCGGCCTGAGGCAGGCCCTTCTGATGATAAAGGAAGAGGGGCTACAAAACGTCTTCGCGAGGCATGATAGGCTGGCCAGGGCCACAAGGGCCGCGGCAGAGGCCTTGGGGCTTAAGCTCCTCGCCCCCGAGAACCCCTCCAATGCCACTACCGGCATCTTCGTCCCCGAAGGGGTCGAGGGTGGAAAGCTCGTGAAATACATGAGGGACGACATGGGGGTCACCATGGCCGGCGGCCAGGACCACCTGAAGGGCAAGATAGTGAGGGTCGCGCACCTCGGGTACGTGGACACCTTCGATGTCGTAACGGCCATCTCGGCCCTCGAGATAGCGCTCAACAAGTTCGGGTACAAGGCCCAGTACGGGAAGGGTGTTGCGGCCGCCCTTCAAATTCTCGCGGAAGGATACAAGTGATATGAAGGTACTCATAAGCGACAGCATGTCTTCGAAGGCCGTTGACGTCCTCAAAAATACGCCCGGCCTCGAAGTGGACGTAATAACCAATCTTAAGCCCGATGAGCTCAAGGCCAAGATAAAGGATTATCACGGCCTTGTCGTAAGGAGCGCCACGAAGGCCACGGCCGAGATAATCGAGGCCGCCGAAAACCTCAAGGTCATAGGCCGCGCCGGGACGGGTGTGGACAACATAGACACGATCGCCGCGACCAAAAAGGGGATAGTTGTAATGAACACCCCTGGCGGCAACACCATCACGACAGCCGAGCACGCGATCGCCATGATGATGGCCCTTGCAAGGAAGATCCCCCAGGCTACCGCCTCCATGAGGAAGGGCGAATGGGAGAAGAAGAAGTTCGAGGGGACCGAGATAACCGGGAAGACCCTCGGCATCCTCGGCGTGGGTAATATCGGGAGCGTCGTCGCTAGCAGGGCCCTGGGCCTTCGGATGAACGTCATAGCCTACGACCCCTTCATATCCGAGGAGGCGGCCGACAAGATGGGCATAGCCCTCGTCACCGTGGACGAGCTCTTCAGGAGAAGCGACTTCATTTCCATACACGTGCCGCTTACGAACGAGACGAAGAATATCGTTAACGCCGACGCCTTCAGGAAGATGAAGAAGGGCGTAAAGATAATTAACTGCGCAAGGGGCGGCATAGTGAACGAGGCCGACCTCGCTGAGGCCATAAAGGACAAGATAGTCTCGGGCGCGGCCATGGACGTCTTCGAGAAGGAGCCCACCCCGGCCGACAACCCGCTCCTTCAGCTCGATGAGGTGATCCTCACCCCGCATCTCGGCGCATCCACGCAGGAGGCGCAGGAGAGCGTGGCCGTGGCCATAGCCGAGCAAATCGTCGACTACCTCGTGAACGGCACCATAAGGAACGCGGTGAACGTGCCCTCCATACCGGCCGAGCTCCTGACGGCGCTCGGGCCCTATATCTCGCTCGGCGAGAAGCTCGGGAGCTTCCAGGGGCAGATACTTAAGGGCGGCATAGAGGAGGTAACTATCGAGTACAGCGGGGACGTCGTCAACTACGACGTCGCGCCCATAACCATCTCGTGCCTCAAGGGCCTCCTTGACCAGGTCCTCGACATGTACGTCAATTTCGTGAACGCCCCGTTCGTGGCAAAGGAGCGCGGGATAAAGGTAGTCGAGATAAAGAGCTCGAGGTCCACGGATTTCGCAAGCTCCGTGACCATAAAGGTCGGCACCAAGGACGAGGAGAACGTGGTCGAGGGCGCGCTCTTCGGCAAGAAGGAGCCGAGGATAGTGAGGATAGACAAGTTCCTGCTTGACGCAGTGCCCGAAGGATACCTCCTTCTCCTTCAGAACGAGGACAAGCCCGGCGTCATCGGGAACGTGGGCACTCTCCTTGCCGCGAACAACATAAACGTCGCGAGGCTCCATCTCGGCAGGCAGGCTGTCGGAGGCGCGGCCGTATCTGTCTGGAGCGTGGACACGCCCATATCCAAGGGGCTCATAGAGAAAATACTCAAGCTCCCGCATATGATAAAGGCCGACGTCGTGGAGCTCTGAGCCGCACGAAAGCCTTAACAAAAATTAATAGACCACCGGATAAAGCCGTGTTATGTTATGCGTAACACGGCTTTTTTCCGGGACAATCATGATAAATTCGCCTACCATATCCCTGCCGCAGGGCGTAAGAGACATATTGCCTGAAGAAGCCGAGAGGATCGGGGCAGTCGAGTCCGGGATACTCTCGGTATTCTCAAGGTACGGCTTCAGGAAGGTGATCACGCCGCTACTCGAGTACGCGGACGTCCTTTCAATCGGAGCCGGGTCCGACCTCCTGGAGAGCGTCATTAAGTTCATAGACCCGCCCACCGGCCGGGTCATAGCAATAAGGCCGGACATAACGCCCCAGATAGCGAGGGTGGCCGCGACCAGGATGCGCGCTCACGCGCTTCCCTTGAAACTCTGCTATAACGAAAGTGTGGTAAGGTACCAGGACACGAGGGACGGAAGGAAGCGGGAGGTCCTGCAGATTGGGGCGGAGTACATATCCGCGGAGGCCTCCCCGGAAGACGACGCCAGGATGATAATAATGGCCGTCGAGGCGCTTAAGGCCGTGGGCCTTAAGGACTTCAAGATCGACATCGGCGACGTCGGGTTCCTTAAGAAGGTCCTTGAGAGCCATTTCGACGAGGGCTTGAGGAAAACGGTGCAGGGCCTCCTTGAGAAAAAAGACACCTCGGGGCTGGAAACGCTCCTTGGCCGAATTGACAGCATAGGCGCGGGCGACAAGGAGCTCCTTATGAACCTCACCACATTCTACGGCGAGGAAGAGGTCATAGAGAAGGCGGCTTCGCTCACGAAAGACCCTTCGGCCCTGGCCTCCCTCGATTATCTCGGGAAGGTGATGGAAGCGATAGCCTCCAGCGGGCTCAGGGATTGGATAACCATAGACCTCGGCGAGGTCAGGGGCTTCGATTATTACACGGGCATCATATTCGAAGGCTTCGCCCCGGGCATCGGGAAGCCCATCCTCTCGGGCGGCAGATATGACAGCCTGCTTGAGAAGTACGGGTATCCGTGCAGGGCCACTGGCTTCGCCTTTGACGTCGAGCAGCTCTCATCCGGCCTGGAGGCCAGGACCGGCGGGAAATGAAGAATTCGGAAAAGGACAGGGGAAGGATGGCCAGGAACATAGTAATAGTAGGCGCCCAGTGGGGGGACGAGGGCAAGGGAAAGATCGTCGACATCCTCACGGAGAGCGCGGACGTGGTCGTCCGCTTTCAGGGCGGGAATAACGCGGGGCATACCGTTATCGTCGGTTCGGAGAAATACATATTCCACCTTCTTCCTTCCGGCGTGCTCCATCCGGGAAAGACCTGCGTAATCGGCGCTGGCGTGGTGCTCGACCCCGAGGTGCTCGTGAAGGAGATAGAGCTCCTTAAGGCGAAAGGCATCTTCAGGCCCGAGGACCTCCTTATAAGCAAGGACGCGCACCTTATAATGCCCTACCATAAGAAGCTGGACATAGCGCGCGAGAAACTGAGAGGCGCTGCGAAAATAGGCACAACCGGCCGCGGCATAGGCCCGGCCTACGAGGACAAGGTCGCAAGGTGCGGCATAAAATGCGGCGACCTCTTCGACGCCGACGCCTTCAGGCGGAAACTCGAGGCCAACCTCGTCGAGAAGAGCCAGTTCATAAAGACCATACTCGGCGAGGAAGGATTCGACGCCGGCCAGGTCCATGAGGCTTACATGTCCTATGCCTCGGCCATGGCGCCGTTCATAAGGGACACCTCCAGGTTTCTCTGGTCCGCCTCGGAAGAGGGCAAGAAGATACTCTTCGAGGGCGCCCAGGGCACGCTCCTCGACATAGACCATGGCACTTACCCGTATGTCACATCCAGCAGCACGGTCGCGGGCGGAGCGGTCACCGGGAGCGGCATAGGGCCTTCAAGGATAGACAAGGTAATAGGCATAACAAAGGCGTACTGCACAAGGGTGGGCGAGGGTCCCTTCCCGACCGAGCTTTCCGGGGCCGAGGCCGAATGGCTCCGCGAGCAGGGTGGGGAGTACGGCGCGACCACAGGAAGACCGAGGAGGTGCGGCTGGTTCGACGCAGTGGCCTTGAGGTACGCGGCCAGGGTCAACGGCCTTGACGGCCTCGTCATAACCAAGCTCGACGTGCTCGACAAGCTCGATAAGATAAAGGTCTGCACCGGGTACAGATACAAGGGGAAGTTGATAGACGACTTCCCGACCGAAGGGGCCGTCCTTTCCGGCTGCGAGCCGGTCTACGAAGAGATCGAGGGCTGGCGCGCGCCCACGCAGGGTGTAACGAGCTTTGAGAAGCTCCCCTCAAAGGCAAGGGATTATGTGAGGAGGCTCGAGGAGCTATCGGGTGTGGAGGCCGTGATAGTCTCGGTGGGCGCGAACAGGAAGGACGCCATCGTAATAAAGGACCCGTTCAAGTAAATTCAGCGCTTCTTTAGACCCAATCCTCGCAAAGGGCAAAAAAAAAGGCGGGCCAAAAGGCCTGCCTTTTTTATTTTAAAGTCTTGCAGGTTTCAGTGTCCGGCAGGCTTGCCTGCGTCCTGACCGTGTGCGGATTTGTAGTTTTCCAGGACCTGTATCCGCTCCTGGGCCTTGGCCCACCATTTGCTGTTCGGCTGTGTGAGGCCGGAGAAGGCCTTCCAGCTCTCAAGGGCCCCGACAAGGTCGCCGGTCTTTTCCTGGGCCATTGCGAGCCCGTAATATGCGTTGGCCATGTCAGGTTTGATCTCGACTGCCTTCTTTTGGGCTTCCGAGGCCTTTTCAAACTCTCCGGTGTCGAAATAAGCGAACCCCAGGTTATTATATGTTTCGGCGCTCTTGGGGTTATACTGGAGCACGGTCTCGTACTCCTTTATCGCGAGGTCGTATTCTTTTTTAAGGAGATGCTGCACTCCTTTTTCGAAATGCGCCTTTGCCGGGTCGGACGGGTCGGCGGTCTGCTGTTGTTGTTGCTGCTGCTCGGCAGGAGCGGCGGCTTCCTTCTCGGCCTTGGAGCAGCCGTAAGGCGTAACAAGCAGTAGAGCGGTAAATGACAATAATGCCGTCTTTAAAAGAGTATCATATATTTTTGAGCTGCCCATATTCCTCCTATTGCATTTAAAAGGGATATTTTTCCGGATACTAACAAAATAAGGCCTGAAAAGCAACTCAAATCATGTCGGCTTGAACCGATACTGACGAGCGGCATGAAAAAAAGATTTCACCTCCGCTTTCATTCGTGGTATATAGTGACAATCCTTAGAATTTAACGGCCTAAACGGCCTTTACGCACAGCCGCGAGAGAGGATTCGAGATGGGAAACCTGAAGGAGCTGGCGAGGGCGGATAGATTTGAGCTTCAGATACTCGGCAAGCTCAAGCTTGAAGGGAGCTCCGCTCCGGCGGAATCGTGCCTCTGCAATACCGTAAACATAAGCACGAGCGGCGCGCTGGTAGAGACCGGCTTCATGGTACCCAAAGGCTCCCTCGTAAAGTACACCTTCACCCTGCCCGGTACCGACAGGTCGGTTGAGATAACCGGCGAGATAATTCGCGTGGAGCCCGGCACCGAGGCGGCGCCAAGGAGGATAAGACCGACTAGCGAAACCCCCAGGAAGATACTTCGCTACGGCATAATGTTCCTCGACCTTACCGAATCTGACAGGGACGCGATGGATGAGTTCCTGACTTTTTATAAGAAGAGGAACGAGCATCAGAGGACCTGAATCCTAAGTAGGCCGCTGAAAAAGTCCATCCGCTTCGTTGGCTTCGTCGCTTGACACTCCGACGTATGCAAAAATACCCTCTTCCTCGCTTCCCATTTCCAACAACGGGGGGCCTCGCATCTGGAGCTTTTTGAGCAGCCTTTAGCGAATCCCGTGTTTTTCCCGTAACCTGCTAAAACTGCTGTTTGAAAGCAAATGCGGTCCTTCCAATGGGTCGCCTTTTTGCGAGTCCGTTTCACAAGCCGCCCGCTTTCCCCTCAAGCCGCCGGACCCGTTCCGCTATTGGCGGGTGGGTGGAGAAGAGCTTGGCGAAAGACCGGGCGCTCAATGGGTTAACTATAAAGAGGTGCGCCGTTCCGTCGTTTACTTCCATGGGATGGCGCCTGTTCTGATACTCGAGCTTCCTCAAAGCGCTCGCGAGGTAAAGCGGGTTAGTGAGCCTGGCCCCTCCGTCGTCGGCCCCGTACTCCCTCGACCTTGACACGGCGAGCTGCACTATCATCGCGGCTATCGGCGCGACTATCATCATCACGAGCAGCGCCAAAGGGTTGCCGCCCCGTCCGCGCCGTCCGCCGAATATGGCCGAAAAGTACGCCAGGCGCGCAAGGAGGGTTATGGCTCCGGCAATGGTCGCAGCGACCGATGATATGAGTATGTCCCTGTGCTTTACGTGCGAAAGCTCGTGAGCTATTACCCCTTCGAGTTCCTCTCTGTTCAGTATCCTCATAATCCCGGTCGTCACTGCCACCGCCGCATGGTCCGGGTTCCGGCCAGTGGCGAAGGCATTTGGGGTATCGTTCTCTATTATATGGACTGCGGGCATCGGCATCCCGGCCCTTGAAGCAAGCTCCGCCACTATGCGGTAGAGGCCTGGCGCGCTCCCCTCGTCCACCCTCCTGGCGTTATACATCCTGAGCACTATTTTGTCGCTCCACCAGTAGGCCCCGAAGTTCATGACCCCCGCGAAGATAAGCGCAAGTATCGCGCCCTGGCGTCCGCCGAGCATGTCTCCCAGGAAGATCAACAAGGCTGTAAGCACCGCTAAAAGGGCGGCTGTCTTCAAATAGTTCATAAGGCCCTCCCGGCCCGGCCTGCTGCCGGAAACCCGAACTGATCGGCTCCGCGGAAGCGACCGGCTCTCTTTTGATTATATCTTATTAAGGGAGTACATTTGAAGCGAGCGTGGAAAGGTATATGTTCCGGTTACCGGTTTGGAGGGTGGGCTAAGGGGCACGGCCTGCAAGCTCTATAATGGCCTGGCGCACGTCTTTGACCGCGACCCCGGTCTCCATGCAATAGCCGCGGGGCCTTTCGTTTACTATGGCCAGGACCGGAAGGGGATAGGCGTCCTGAAGGCCGCTCGCGAGGTCCCTCTCGCAGGCGACCGCTATGACAGCGTCCGGCCTCTCCTCCTGGACTTTTCTCCTCGCGACGGTGCCGCCGGTCGAGATGAAGAGGTTTATGCCGAACTCGTCGCTTAGATTAACGAGCTCTCCTATCTCGCACTTTCCGCAGCCGGCGCAGTTCCTGACGTCCCTCGTGACCTTTATCTTGCAGTTGTCGAACTGTATGCAATGGGGCATGAGTATGAGGAGGCGCCCTGGTTTCAAGCCCCTGGCCATCATCCTGACCATCTGGTTATTGAGCTCTATGAAGGCCTGTTCGATCTTTATCCTGGGCATTTTCAGGAGCGCCCCGGCCAGTGACATGACCGGGAGGTAAAACCTCATTATGAGCCAGCGGAGCCACCCGGAGTAGAAGGGGACCTTCCCGAGCAGCGCGGCGTTCAGTATTATCGCGCCGCCCCCGAAGATGGCAAGCGAAAAGACGAACGTGATAACGCCCAGGAGCCAGGGAAGCGCCGGATGGATGTTCCGGAGGCCCACTGTCGGCACATACCAGAGGAGAAAGCCGAAGGACGCTGCCGCCAATGCCAGGAGTACGATGAGGGCCGCGAAGAGGCTCCGCCCGGGCCTGTAGGATATGCTCCCGGCGCTCCCGTGACCTATGCCCTGCATTTGACCGTCAGCCAAGCCGTTCCCCCTTTGAAACCCTGTAGCCGGCCACGAACTCGGCCGCGCTCATGCGTCTCTTGTTCTCGGGCTGAAGCTCTGCTATGACGAAAGCCCCTTTTCCGCAGGCGATTATTATCCCGTCCTTGCCCGCATACAGCACGGTCCCCGGCTCGCCTCCGGATGCAGCGGCCTCGGCCGCTTTCCCTTTGTGTATCTTCAAAAGCGATCCCTTCCAGGAAGTAAAAGCGCCGGGCCACGGATAGAGCCCCCGGACCTGGTCCTTTATCTCGACGCCGCTCCTTTTCCAATCGACCCTGCCGTCTTCTTTTTTTAATACAGGCGCGTACGAGGCGAGGCTATCGTCCTGCGGAACAGGTTTTATGTCGCCCCTCAAGAGGAGGTCGACGGTCTTAAGAAGAACAGCTGCCCCTTTTTCCGAAAGTGCCTTCGCGAGGTCTTCTGCCGTATCCTCCTCTCCTATTGGCATGCGCTCACAGATGAGCGTGTCTCCGGTGTCCATGCCCTCATCCATGAGCATGGTGCACACCCCGGTCTCTTTCTCGCCGTTCATTATGGCCCGGTTTATGGGGGCCGCGCCCCTGTATTTAGGGAGAAGCGAGGCATGGAGGTTGACGCATCCCTTAGGGGGGAGTGAGAGTATGGCTGTGGGGAGGATTTTTCCATAGGCAACGACCACTATGAGGTCGGGGCTGAGCGCCCGCAGTCTCTCCATGAAGGATTCGTCTTTTAATTTCAGGGGCTCGAGCACGGGTACGCCATTTTCGAGGGCAAGGAGCTTTACAGGCGAGGGAAGAGGGGAAAGGCCCCTGCCCCGGGGCTTGTCGGGCTGCGTAACGGCCGCGAGTATCTGATATCCCGCATCCATGAGCGCGCGTAGCGAAGGCACCGCGAACAGGGGCGTTCCCATGAATACTATTTTTGCTGCCGGCCCGGCCAATGCTTGAAAAGTCTCCTGACGGAATTAGGCAACCACTAAAATGATCTTTTTCCAGCGGAAAAATCTCTAATTTCCTAGAGGTTGCCTGAAATAGTCAGCAAAAGGGGTTTGCTGATGGACGGAAGCCGGCCGGCCGTCAAAGGGCTTTTTCCTCGGCTTCCAGGGCTTTCTTTATCTTCCTCTTTATCATTTCCCTTTTTATGCGAGAGAGCCTATCGATAAAAAGGAACCCGTCTATGTGGTCTATCTCGTGCTGGATGGCGATGGCCAGAAGTCCGCCAGCCTCTATCTCGACAGGGCTGCCGTTCCTGTCCAGGGCGCTGACCTTCAAGACCGAGGCGCGCTCGACGTCTGCGGTGAAGCCGGGAACGCTCAGGCAGCCCTCCTCGAAGGTAGTGACGCCCTCTTTGTATATTATCTCGGGGTTCACTAGCGCCAGGAGGTTCTTGCCCCTCTTCCTGTCCCGGTCTTCTTCGTCAGGGACGTCGAGGACGACGACCCTTTTATCGACGCCGACCTGCACGGAGGCGAGCCCGATGCCCTTCGCGTGGTACATCGTCTCGATCATGTCGTCGATAAGCTTCCTTATGCCGTCGTCCACGGCATCGACGGGCCTGGCCTTTGTCTTGAGGAAAGGGTCCGGGTATTTCAGTATTTCGAGTATCATGCTATGTATGCTCCGCTTTTTATTCCCGGCCTTCCGGGAAAAGCGGGAAAGAATCTCGAATTTTTAGCGGTTGCGTTATATTTTACACAAAAGCCGCTAAAAGGCCTTATTAAAAATATGATAATACACGGGCCGGGCCCTTGTAAAGGCGGTATTTTTGAAGTGTAAAACCCATTCTCTCCAGGTCCAAAAAAAGCCCGCGCGCATCTACACGCGGGCTTTTTGAGGTGAATGCAGCCGTTATGCGGCCCTTCTGCCTCTTTCCCTTTCCTCGGCAGCTGCCGCGCCGATGGTGGTTACCTCCTTGGAGCGGCCCACCCATCCGCCAAGCACCGCCGCTACTGCGCTCAAGAGGAGGGCAAAAAAGCCCCACAGGGACGCCCTTGATGCAGCGTCAAGGGCCGTCTGGGCCATCTCAGGGGTTATTCCAGGGATTTCGCCCGCTGCTATCGCAGCGCTCCTGCCTATAATTCCGGCAAAGGAACTGATAAGCCCGCCAGCAGCCGTGGTCATGATATAGAACGCAGTGAAGGTGAAGAGTGCCCATACCACAAGACCATGAAGAGCGCTTTTGAGCTTATCGGTTATTCCGGAAATCCTGCAGGCAACCCAGCCGCCCACGAAGAGCGACACCAGCGTCACCAGGAGGACATAGATGCCTGTGCCGATCCCTACGCCTTCAAGGCCCTCAGCCGCCGGGGAAATAATGCCCAACCCTATCCCCATGCCGAGGAGCATCCACAGGAGCTGGTTTCCCAGGGCGACCAGAGTGCCGGCAAATATCCCGCCCCATGAGACACGGTAGTACCAGGGCTCATATTTATACATGCCGGGAGTACCGGTGTCCGATACGTATGCCATATTGCCTCCTTCCTTAAAACATATATGTTACACCTACTTAGAGTACCTAATTTAAGTCTATACCCGGGGGCGGGGAGTGTCAATTTGTGCTTGGGAGAGGATTGGGGGGCGAATTTTTCGTGCCTGGCTCAGACCACGATTGACGGGTCCATGTCTATGGATAGGGCGACCCTGCTTTTGCCGGCCTCGAAATGGGCCTTCAAGGCGCGGACCAGGGAGTGGAGGGGGTTTATTTCCTTGCTTTTCAAGAGGACCTGCCATCTGTGCCGGTTTTTTATCATATGCACGAGGGCCGGGGCAGGCCCGAGCGCAAAGATTTCAAACTTATTGGAGTTTATTATCTTCTCTGCCGCTGCCTTGACGGAGCTTGCGGCCTTGATAACTTCTCCTTCATTCAAGCCGTCGAACCTCAAAACGCAGAGGCGGGTAAATGGAGGGTAGAGTAGCTCTCTACGGTTCTCGATCTCCTCCCTGAAAAAGGAATCGTAGTCATGTGCCATTATGGACCTGAAACAGTAATGGCCGGGGTTCAGGGTCTGTATCACAACGTGCCCGGGGTCGTTCCCCCTTCCGGCCCGCCCGGCTGCCTGGGTTATGAGCTGGAAGGTCCTTTCCGTGGACCTGAAATCCGGGATGTTGAGTGAGGTATCCCCCGAGACTACACCCACGAGCGTAACGCCGGGGAAGTGATGCCCTTTAGAGGCCATCTGCGTGCCTATGAGGACATCGAGCTTTTTATCCTCCACTTCCCCGATTATCCTCCTCGCAGCCCCTTTAAGGGAGGCGGTATCCCGGTCCATTCTGCCGACGCGAGCCTCCGGCAAAATTCTCAGGACCTCCTCCTCGACCCTCTCAGTCCCCGCGCCAATCGGCGTAAGATTTGCCCCGGAGCAGTCCGGGCAGAGCGAGGGCGCCTGTATGGACAGGTCGCAATAATGGCAGAGGAGCTTCCTTTTCCCCTTGTGGAGCGTAAGGGGCACCGAGCAGTTCAGGCATTCGAAACGCCTTCCGCAGTCCCTGCATATTATGGAGCTCCCGAAACCTCGCCTGTTGAGGAAAAGGAGCGACTGCCTGCCCGAGGCCAGGGTTCCGGAAAGGAGCGTTGAGAGCCTTTCGGAGACCACCACCTTTTTTCCCCGCATGTCCTCGATCTCCATCGTGGGTAGCGGCCTAGAATCCACCCTGTTCCTTATTACGAGCGGGATGAGCTTACCTGTAGTTGTGTTATGGAAAGTCTCAATGGAAGGTGTGGCCGAGCCAAGCACCGCCGTTATGCCGAGGTGCTTAGCTAGCATCAGGGCCGAGTCCCTGGCGTTGTATCTTAGCCCGTCCTCCTGCTTGTACGAGGTCTCGTGTTCCTCGTCCACTATGATAAGGCCGAGGTTTTTTAAGGGCGTGAAAAGGGCCGAGCGAGCGCCGACAACTATGTCGGCCCTGCCCTCTACCGCCCTCTGCCACTCATCCAGCCTCTCGCCGTCGGAAAGGCCGCTGTGCGCGAGCGCTACCCTGCCCGGAAAGAGCGCGCTCAAGTAAGCCGCGGGCCAGGGCGTCAACGCGATCTCAGGCGACAGTATTATGGCCCTCTTCCCGGCTGCCGCCGCTTTTTCAAGGGCCTTGAGATACACGAGGGTCTTGCCGCTACCGGTCACCCCGTAGAGGAGGAAGGGGCTGTAGCCGCCCTTTTCAATGGACTCGGCTATCCTGTCTATCGCGGCCTTCTGCTCGGCATTGGGCTCGAAGAGGACCTGTCTCGGTGCTATGGACGAGAACGGGTCCCTGTGGACCCGGCGCTCCTCTACAGTCACGATGCCCTTGGCCTCAAGCCTCGCTGCAGCATCCCTTACGCCGCTCCCGAGCTCGTTAACGAGCGCCACGAGCGCTGCTTCGCCGCCTCTGCCGTTAAGGAAAGCCAGTATCTTTTTCTGGAGGGGTGCTTTCAATTCATCCATGCCGGCGCCTCCGGCTGTCCTTACTATCCTTTCTGACTTTTTCGAGCCCCCGCCCTTGATATTTTCCTCCTCGATGACGAGGCCTTTCCTTTTAAGCCTTATGATGGCGTTATATACTGGTTTCCCGAAAAACCTCTTTTTCAAGACAGTGAGAGAGACGCCCTTTCCGGCTGCGGCTTCAAGGATAGCCGACTCGAGCGGGTTTAGTCCCGCCACGGAAGGCCCGTCCGTAACGGCCCTTAAAAAACGGGAGCTTCTCATATTTACAGCGCCGGGGTGTATGAGGGAGAGCGCCTCACCGAGGGGCGCGAAATAATAGGAGGACATCCATTTGAAGAACTTGAGGCGCTTCTCGTCAAAAAGCGGATATGCGTCCAGTATGTCCGAAATGGGCTTAAGGTCCTTTATTCCGGGGGGAGGGGAGGAATGAAGGCCTATGATGTATCCGGTTACGAGCCTTTTCCCGAAAGGCACGAGGGCGCGTTTGCCGAGCGCGGCTTCGCTTTCAAGCTCCTCGGGTATGCGGTACGTAAAGGTGGAGTCAATGGGGAGGGCGACGGCTATTTCGGCAAACGGTTTTCGCATGCGTGGGATTATAACCGCGGAGGTGGTTTTGAGGCGAGTCTAATTTAAATGCTGTTGAAACTGACTTGCCGTCATTGCGGGCGGAGCGAAGCGATCTTGTTTAAGAAAAGCAAACATTTGGAGCTTCGTAGTTTCACTCCTCGCATTGACAGCGGGAAAGAGAATTAATCAGAACTTCCCTGAAAAAGGATTTTCCAGGAATGACATAAAACGGAATCAATAACCTACTCGACCCACTCGCCGTGGGTGTCGTACTCGTGCGGGGCCTGGTCCTCGAACCTGGTGTACTCGTTCATAAAGGTGAGCTTGGCTACCCCTGTGGGGCCGTTCCTCTGCTTCTCGACCCGAATCTCAGCGCTCTTCCGTATCCCGCAGGTGCAGAGGTCGGCCGGGCACTCGCACTTCTTGTAAACGCCTTCCCTGTATACGAACATGACGACGTCCGCGTCCTGCTCTATCGCGCCTGATTCGCGGAGGTCCGATAGCTGGGGAACGCTTCCCTCGCGCTGCTCGGCCCGCCTTGATAGCTGGGATAGGGCCACAACAGGCACGTGCAGCTCCTTTGCAAGCGCCTTAAGCGACCGGGATATGTCGGATATCTCCTGCTCGCGGCTGTCCGCGCCCTTCCTTCCGCGCATGAGCTGCAGATAGTCGACCAGGATGAGCTTAAGGCCGAACTCCTCTTTCCACCTCCGGGCCTTGGCCCTCATCTCGAGCACGGTCTGCGCCGGGGTGTCGTCTATGTATATGGGCGCCTCGTAGAGCGTGCCAACGGCGGTCGTGAGCTTTCCCCAGTCCTCGTCCTTTAAAAACCCGTTCCGGAGCTTCTGGAGGTCTATCCTGGCCCTTGAGGCGAGCATCCTCTGTACGAGCTGCTCCTTGCTCATCTCAAGCGAGAAGACGGCGACAGGCGCGTTCGCGTCGATAGCGGCGTTCTCGGCCAGGTTCAGCGCAAACGATGTCTTACCCATGCCCGGCCTTCCGGCTATGATTATGAGGTCGGAATCCTGGAGCCCAGCTGTGAGCTTATCAAGCTCCCTGAAGCCCGTGGATATGCCCGTGACATGGCTCTTCCTCTCGTAGAGCTTCTCTATGGACTCGAACGCGCCCTTTATGAGGTCTTTGAGGGCGTAAAAGGACTTCTTGGCCCTGTCCTGGGATATCTGGAAAATTTTCTGCTCGGCCTGGTCCACGAAGTCGTCGGGGTTTTCGACCCCCTCGTACCCCAGGGTGGCGATCTCGGTCGCCGCGCCGATGAGCCGCCGCACCACGGCCTTGCCCTTGACAATCCGGGCGTAGTACATGATATTCGCGGCGGTGGGTGTCGTTTCGACGAGTTCGATTATGTAGGGTAGCCCGCCCACGGACGCGAGCTCGTCCGAGCCCTTGAAGAGGTCCGAGAGGGTCACGACGTCGATGGGGGTGGTCTTCTCGAATAGCCTGACCATGCCCTTGAAGAGCTTGGCGTGGGCGTTGTGGTAGAAGTCCGACCCGTCAGGGGAGAGGACTTCTAGTACCTTGTTTATAGAGTCCTTTTCAAGGAGTATGCCGCCGAGGACCGACTGTTCCGCCTCGATATTGTGCGGCGGCACCCTGTGGGTGGTGATCTCTTTGGGGGCCTGGATAGCCATGAGGAGAAAAAAGGGCCGCCGCTTTAAGCGGCGGCCCGCCTTGGAAGGTTATTCTTCTTTAAGGACGCTGACCTTGACTTCCGCTGAAACGCCGGGGTGGAGCTTTATTTTTATCGCGTGCTCCCCCAGGCTCTTTATGGGCTCGTCGAGGATGATGTCCTTCCTCTCGAACTCGAAGCCCTGGGCCTTGAGCCCTTCCTCGATGTCGTGTGCCGTGACCGAGCCGAAGAGCTTGTCTTCCTCGGAGGTCTTCCTGGTAAAGCTCAATGAGACCGCGTCGAGCCTGGCTTTGAGCGTCTCGGCCTTCTCGCGCTTCGCCTGGAGCTTACGGAGGTGCGCGTCCTTCTCCGCCTCGAACTGCTTCATGTTACTCCTGCTCGCCTCGGCCGCGATGCCCTGCGGTATGAGGTAGTTCCTTGCATACCCCGGGGCCACCTTGACCACGTCGCCGAATGCCCCGAGGTTCTCCATGTCTCTTTTAAGTATCACCCTCATGACAATAGCTCCTATATGCTGGTAGTCGTGAACGGCAGGATGGCGAGGTTACGCGCCCTTTTCAAGGCGTTGCTGACCATCCTCTGGTGCTTGGCGCAGGTCCCGGATATCCTTCTCGGGACTATCCTGCCCTTTTCCGTCACAAAAGGCCGCAGGGCCTTTGCGTCTTTGTAGTCTATCATAGCGAGGGCCTTGTCCTTGCAGAAGCGGCAGACCTTTTTCTTGTGATAGGGCCTTCTATCGGGCCGCCCGCCGCCTTCGCGCCTGCCGCCTGGCCTTGCGGGTCTTTCAGGCCTTTCGGGCCTCTCAGGTCTTTCGTTAGCCATTTGCCTGACCTCCTTCCGCCGGGGCTGCCTCGGTAGCGGCCGCCGGGGCCTCTGCCGCTGTCTTCTCCTCAGCCTTCTTTGTGGCGATGATCCTTACGGTCTGGTAACGGAGCACGTCCTCGTTCAGCTTGAAGAGCCTTTCGACTTCCTTGCTGGCAGCGGGCGAGCTCGTGTATTCGAGGACGAAATAATAGCCCTCTCCTTTTTTCTGTATGGGATAGGCGAGCTTTCTCCTCCCCCATTCGTCGACCCTTACTACGGTCCCGCCGGCGCCTTCGAGCGACGACGAGGCCTTCTGGATGATGCCTTTTATGGCATCTTCTGCAATATCGGGCCGGACAATGCAGACTGTCTCGTATCTGTTCATGTTTCCTCCTTCTGGTCCCCCGCTCATTCGAGCGGGTCTGTTCCCGTTTTTACGGGACAAGGTGGCGGTTAATATCGGCCGGCACCTCGAAGGGTGGCCGGGTGCATAGCCCCTATGCACTTATGGAAACAGATTTTATACTATTTCAGCCGGGAATGCGCAAGTCTTATTTGCTGGCGGGGAGGGGCCTCCGAGGCGGCTTAACGGGGGTTGTGCGCGGCATGGGGCCGGACCCTCCTGCCGAAAAGCTCCTTGTGCTTTGCGAGGTAGTAGACAATCACTATATTAATCACGAGGATAGCCGTCCGGAAAAGGGTGGCTTCGTCCAGTATTTCATATATTTCGAAGGGGATGAATATGCCGGTCGTAAAGACGGTCGTCCATTCGGCCCAGCGCTGCCTCAAGTACAGGCCGATGCACTCGAAGAAGTTGAGGACCCCCAGGAAGAGAACGACCCCGACCATGAGCTTCAGGGTCCCGCTCCCCATCATGCCCGCCCTGCTAATGACCGCGCCTATGAACCTGTTGTCGGCGTCGAGGTTGAGGTTCACGGCCAGTACGGTCAGGGCCTCCTCGATGTCCGCCCCGAGGTGATTATAAAGACTTAAGCCCACCGCGACCTCGGCGACCCCGAGGACGATCTTGTAGGCGATGATGAATTTAAGGAACCCGTCGCCCTTTTTTTTCATCCCTTCCCGGGCGGGCGCACCCTTACGCCCTTCCTCTTAAGGTATTCCTTTGTCTCCGGTATGGTGAAGACCCCGAAATGGAAGATGGAGGCCGCGAGCGCCGCGTCAGCGAGCCCGGCCTCGAACGCCTCGTACATGTGCTCTAAAGTGCCTGCTCCGCCCGAGGCGATAACCGGGATTGACGTCGCAAGCGATACGGCCCTCGTAAGCTCGAGGTCATAGCCGTCTTTGGTCCCGTCCCTGTCCATGCTGGTAAGGAGGATTTCCCCGGCCCCGAGGGACTCGACTCTCCGCGCCCATTCTACAACGTCGAGGCCGCGGGGTTTCCTCCCTCCGTGAGTGAAGACCTCCCAGCCGTTGCCCGCCTTCCTCTTGGCGTCTATGGCGACGACTATGCATTGGCTGCCGAAGCGCTCGGAGGCTTTTCTTACGAAATCCGGGTCCTCGACCGCGGTCGTGTTTATCGAGACCTTGTCGGTCCCGGCGTGCAGAAGCTCCCTTATGTCGTCGAGCGTCCTTATGCCGCCGCCCACGGTAAGTGGCATGAAGACCTCGGATGCGGTCTTCTCGACTACGTCCAGGATGGTCTTTCTCTCCTCGTGCGAGGCGGTGATGTCGAGGAAGACGAGCTCGTCAGCGCCCTGCTCCTCATAGGCCTTGGCAGACTCGACCGGGTCTCCTGCGTCCCGGAGCTCAAGGAAGCTTACGCCCTTTACCACCCGGCCGTCCTTGACGTCCAGGCAGGGTATTATGCGTTTCGTGAGCATCTAAAGATTTCCGGCCGTCTTTATGGCCTCGCCGAGGTCGATCGCGCCGGAATAGAGCGCCTTGCCGATTATCATGCCCTCAAGGGGCACGCCCCTGTACGACTCTATGTCCTTGATAGAGGAGATGCCGCCGGAGGCCACGACAGGGATGTTCACGCTTTCGGCTATCTCCCTTGTCGCCTCAACGTTCGGCCCGGCGAGCATTCCGTCCCTGGATATATCCGTATAGATTATGCAGGCTACCCCGGCGCCTTCGAGCTTCTTCGCGAACTCCGAGGCCCGCTCGTCGGTGACGGTTACCCACCCCTTTATTGCCACCTTGCCGTTCTTGGCGTCGATGCCGACGGCGACCCTCCCCGGGTACTTGCGGGTAAGGGTGTGGACGAGCGCCGGGTTCTCATAGGCCGCAGTCCCGATAATCATCCTCTTTACGCCGGGAATGGATACATAGGTCTCGGCGGTCTTTATGTCCCTTATGCCGCCGCCTATCTGTACGGGGATTTTTATGTTGGAGATTATCTTCTTTATGACCGGCAGGTTCCGGGCATTGCCCTCGACAGCGCCGTCAAGGTCGACAAGGTGTATGACCGATGCGCCCAGGGACTCCCATCTCTTCGCGACCTCCCAGGGCTCGTCAGAGTAGACGGTTTCGTCCTCCATCCTGCCCTGCGTAAGCCTTACGCACCTGCCGTTCTTTATGTCTATTGCAGGGAAAATTATCATTTCCTGCCTCCCTTTAGCGCATCCTGCTGAAATTCTCGAGTACCTTGAGGCCCGCCTTCTGGCTCTTTTCAGGGTGGAACTGGCAGGCCATGACGTTATCCCTTTCTATTGCGCTCGTGAACTCCAGGCCGTATTCGGTGGTCGTCAGGTCCACGGACCTGTCCTCCGGAGAGGCGTAGTACGAGTGCACGAAATAGAAAAAGGAATTATCCTCTATCCCTTCGAGAAGGGCCGATCCTTTACGTTTTTTCGCCTCGTTCCAGCCCATGTGCGGGACCTTGAGCCCCGGAGTATTCGGAAAGCGCACGACCCGCCCCTTTATGACACCGAGGCCCTTATGCGGCCCGAACTCCTCGGACTCGTCAAAAAGGAGCTGGAGGCCCAGGCATACGCCCAGGAACGGCTTCCCCTTCTCAATGGATTTCTTGATGGGCTCCACGAGCCCGTACTCCTCGAGGTTCCTCATGCAGTCCTTGAACGCTCCGACGCCCGGCAGCACCAAATGGCTCGCGTCCATTATGGCGCGGCCGTCCCTGGTGACGAGCGCCTCGGCGCCGACCTTCTCGAACCCCTTGGCAACGCTTCGGAGGTTCCCCATGTCGTAATCTATTATCGCTATCATAGCCGAATCTGATTAGGAACGCGAAAGGCGCCCTCAGAGTTTGCCCTTCGTAGAGAGCACCCCTTTTATCCTGGGGTCTATGGCGATCGCCGCGCCGAGCGCCCTGCCCAGGGCCTTGTACACGGACTCGATGGCGTGGTGGATGTCCTCCCCGTAGTGGAGGGTTATGTGGAGGTCGAGCCCGGCGCTGTTCGAGAGGGCCTTCATGAACTCCTTCATGAGGCCGATATCGAACGTCTTCTCGACGGTATGGCCCTTTACGGAGGAGTAGACCCCACTGACCGCGAAAGAGGCCTTCGTCTGATTGAATTTGAAGTACGGCCTGTTGCTTGCGTCCAGCACCACTGTCGAGAGCGAGTCCATCATGGGCACGGTCGCGGAGGCGCACCTCCTTATCCCGGCGTTCTTCCCGAGGGCCTTCTTTACGGCCTCGCCGAGGGTTATGCCCACGTCCTCGACCGTGTGATGGAAGTCGACCTCTATGTCGCCCTTTGCCCGGACCTTGAGGTCCAGGAGGCCGTGCCTCGCCATGTTCGAGAGCATGTGGTCGAAGAACGGGAGCGGGGTCTTTACATCCGCCCTTCCCGAGCCGTCAAGGTTCACCTCGACGGTTATGTCGGTCTCCTTCGTCTTCCTTGCTATCTTTGCCTTGCGGGCCATGGGGATCTCCGAATTTGATTAATGCCCCGGCCAGGGTCGAAGCACAGCCGGTGCTGCCTCCCTCTTTTCGAAAGAGGGGTCGGGGGAGTGACTTCAATTTCGATCTTACTTTAAGCCTCATTGCCGCGCTTCTGCCGTGGGCCTCGAGGCCTTCGAGGTCCGCGAACCTCTTCACGCTCGCCCCGAGCTTACCGAAGGAAGAGCGCGAAAAGCTTACAACGCTCATCCTCTTTACGAAATCGTACACCCCGAGGGGGGATGAGAAGCGGGCCGTGCCGCCGGTGGGGAGCGTGTGGTTCGGGCCTGCCATATAGTCTCCGGCGGCTTCCGGCGTGTACGAACCGAGGAATACCGCGCCCGCGTTTTTTATGGAGCCGAGTAGCTCGAAAGGCCGCTCGACGAAAAGCTCCAGGTGCTCGGGCGCAATGCCGTTAGATATCTCCGCAGCCTCGGAAAGGCCTTTTGCGATTATTATGACGCCGTAGCGCTCTATCGAGGCCCGCGCTATCTCTTTCCTCTTGAGCTTCTTAAGCTCTTTGCCTACCTCGTCCGATACCGCCTTTGCCATCCGGCGCGAGGTTGTGACGAGTATGGACGATGCGAGCTCGTCGTGCTCCGCCTGCGAGAGGAGGTCCATTGCGATCCAGGACGGGTCCCCGCCTCCGTCGTTAATGATAAGTATCTCGCTCGGCCCGGCGATCATGTCGATATCGACCGCGCCGAAGACGAGCCTTTTTGCCGTGGCGACGTATATGTTCCCCGGGCCGGTAATCTTATCGACCTTCGGCACCGTCTCCGTGCCGTAGGCGAGGGCGGCTATGGCCTGCGCCCCGCCGGCCCTGAAGACCCTGTCTACCCCGGCTATATCGGCTGCCGCAAGGACGAGCGGGTTTATCCCGTCCTTTCCAGGGGGTGTGGTCATGACGACCTCGCCCACCCCGGCGACCCGCGCGGGTATGGCGTTCATGAGGACCGTCGAAGGATAAGCCGCTTTGCCGCCGGGCACGTATATGCCTACGTGCTCAAGGGGCGCTACCCTTGAGCCCAGTATGGTCCCATCGGGGTTCGTCGTAAACCACGAATTTTCTTTCTGGAGCTCGTGAAAGGCCTTTATGCGCGAGGCGGCAAGCTCAAGGAGTTCGAGCTCTTTTTTGGGTACGGACCGGGCCGCCTTTTTTATCTCGGCCCTGGAGACCTCTATCCTCCCGCCGATGTCGGCCCTGTCGAACCTCTTGGTATATTCTATGAGGGACTTGTCGCCGCGTCCTCTTACAGATGCGATTATATCCTTTACCGCGGCCTCTACAGCGGAGGTGTCCTCGTCCCCGCGCTTCATTATAGAGGCGAGGAGCGCCTTGAATCCCTTGTCGCTGGAAGATATTATCTTCATGACTTTACGGCGGCCTGTCCGCTTTGGGCAACCGACCTCCCGAGCGCGTCAACGAGCTCCTTTACGCGCCTGGGCTTGGTCTTAAGGCTCGCCCTGTTGCAGACGAGCTTCGATGAGATGTGCATTATGTGCTCGACCTCGGTGAGGCCGTTTTTTCTGAGGGTTTCGCCTGTCTGGACGAGGTCCACTATTCTTTCGGAGAGGCCGAGGAGCGGCGCAAGCTCTATGGAGCCGTAGAGCTTTATTATGTCGACCTGTATGCCCTTCCCGAGAAAGTGGTTGAGCGTGATATTTGGGTATTTGGTCGCGACCCTTATGTGGGTCCACTGCCTCGGGTTGTCCCTGGCCGAGAGCTCGACAGGCTCGGCGACCATCATCCTGCATACGCCGATGTTCAAATCGAGCGGCTCGTAGAGGTCCTTTGCCTGCTCGAGGAGCACGTCTTTTCCGGCTATGCCTATGTCCGCGGCCCCGTACTCGACATACGTAGGCACGTCCTGGCTCCTTATGACCATGAACCTGAGGCCGTCTGCTATGTCCTCGAAGATGAGCCTGCGGTCGTCCTGCATCACGGGAGTAATGTCCACCCCCGCGGCCTTGAAGAGCGAGGCCGCCTCTTTGAGTATCCGCCCCTTGGGGAGCGCTATGGTAAGGACGTCCCGGCCCGGCATCACGCCTCCGCCTTTGCGTATTTCGAGGCCTTGGCTGCGGTCTCCCTGTTTTTTACCCGCTCTATGTCCGCCCCCAGGGCCTTAAGCTTCTCTTCTATCTTTTCGTACCCGCGGTCCAGGTGGTATATCCTCGATACCTCGGTAAGGCCCTCTGCCACGAGACCGGCTAATATGAGGGAGGCGCTCGCGCGTAGGTCGGTGGCCATGAGAGGCGCTCCGCTAAGTCTCCTTACGCCCTTCACGACCGCGCTCCTGCCGTCTATGGTTATGTCCGCGCCCATTCTCTTAAGCTCGCCCACGTGCATGAACCTGTTTTCGAATACCGTCTCCGTTATTACCGATAGCCCGCTCGCTACCGTCATCATGGCCATGACCTGGGCCTGCATGTCGGTCGGAAAGCCGGGGTAGGGGAGGGTCTTTACGTCCACGCTCCTTATGGGTATGTCGCCTATGACCCTTACGCCCCCGTCCTCCTGGATTATCTCCGTGCCCGCGTCCTTGAGCTTCAGGTTCAGGGCATGGAGGTGCTCGTGCGGGCAGTCCTTTATGAGGACGTTGCCCTTTGTCATGGCGGCGGCCACCATGAAGGTCCCTGCCTCTATCCTGTCGGGTATGACCCTCGTCTCTATGGGGTTTAGCTTTTCGACCCCTTCAATTTTAATCGTGTCTGTCCCGGCCCCGGTTATCCTCGCGCCCATGGCGTTAAGCGCGTCGGCAAGGCATACGACCTCTGGCTCAAGCGCGGCGTTTTCCAATATGGTCGTTCCGTCCGCGTGGACAGCCGCGAGCATGAGGTTCTCGGTGCCGGTGACGGTCACGGTATCCATGTAGACCTTGGCCCCCCTGAGCCTCTCGGCGGAGACGGTCACGTATCCGTGCTCTATCTCGACTTCCGCGCCCATGGCCTTAAGGCCCTTGAGATGAAGGTCTATGGGCCTTGCCCCTATGGCGCACCCGCCGGGGAGCGACACCCTGGCCCTCTTGAACCGGGCGACAAGCGGCCCGAGGACGAGGACTGCGGCCCGCATCGTCTTTACTAGCTCATAGGGGGCTTCGGGGACGGCCACGTCCCTGGTCCGTATCCTTAAAGTCCGGTTCCCGTCGTCCTCGGTTATCTCGGAGCCCAGGTGGGCAAGGAGCACCTTGAAGGTGTCTATATCCCGTAGCCTCGGGACGTTCGTTATCGTCATCCAGCCGTCTACGAGAAGCGATGCCGCCATGAGCGGCAAAACCGCGTTCTTTGCCCCGCCGACGGTAACTTCCCCTACGAGGCGCCTCCCGCCCCGGATGAGTATCTTATCCATTGATTTGGTTGTATTGTTTTCTTAGATTTAGAAAATTAAAAAAATCAGTCGTATTTGTGATTTTCGATTCTTCGCGTAATGTAATACTTTTTTTGTGTTTTTTGAAGCTTTCTTTTACCTGTTCTTTGATTTCGAGAGAAGTGTTTTGATTTGTTCTCGCTTTAAGTAAGGTATAAAGATTTTTTGTTTGCGAATTTTTTAAGGGCACCGAATATTTTGGAAGGATCTCTTTGAAGAAATCGGCAAAAATACTTGAAAGGGGGCTCAGGCTATCAAATTCCTTTTCGGCTGACTCAATAAACACACAAGCAGATAAATCAAGCTCTCTTGCTTGCTTATAGGTTTCTATAATAGGTCTTCCAGCGAAACAATATTCTACACTGCTGTACTTTCCAAAACCAATTGCACCTCGGACAGGCAAGCCGAATTCAAACATTTTGGAATAAAGCATTTCTCCGAAAATTATAAAAAGAAACCATCGGAGCAATTTCAATTCATTTTCTTCATTCTCTTTATACCTTGCAAATACTATTATTGTGTCTGAGAAGATACGTGTTTCAAATTCTTCGACAAATATACGTTTAAGATCTGAAAAAATAGATACACTCTTAAAAGCACTAATAAAGTCTTCGATAGTGTTTTCGTCGATTGTACTAATGGTTTTTAAAACATTTTTTATTCCATCCTCTGAGGAATTATTTTCCAGAAAAGATTCATAACCAAGCACGTCGAAATAGCCAATGATTCCTGTATTCGTTTGAATAGCATTGATGTTTAGTTTCATATGTCAGGCCGCTCCCTGCTCCTTCAAGGCCTCGGTCTGGTAATAGCCTATGAGGCTGTCCGTAAGCTCGTCGAGGTCGCCCTCCATGACCTCTGTTAGCCTGTGTAGCGTAAGGCCTATCCTGTGGTCAGTGACCCTGTTCTGCGGGAAGTTGTAGGTCCGTATCTTCTCGCTCCTGTCGCCGGTGCCGACCTGGTTTTTCCTGTCCGCGGCGATCTTTTTCTGCTGCTCCTGTATCTTCATGTCGAGTATCCGGGCCTTCAGCACCTTGAAGGCCTTTTCCCGGTTCTTGTGCTGGCTCTTCTCCTCCTGGCAGGCGACGACTACGCCCGTGGGGATGTGGGTCATTCGGACGGCCGTCTCGACCTTGTTGACGTTCTGGCCTCCGTGCCCGCCCGACCTGTAGGTATCGACCCTTATGTCGTCCATGCGTATATCGACCTCGACGTCCTCGGCCTCCGGCATGACCGCTACGGTCACTGTCGAGGTGTGCCTCCTCCCGGAAGCCTCGGTCTCCGGGACCCTCTGGACGCGGTGTACGCCGCTCTCGTACTTGAATCGCGAGTACGCGCCCTTGCCCTCGATCGAGGCTATGACTTCCTTAAGGCCGTTAAGGCCGGTGGGGCTTGAGCTCATAACCTCGACCTTCCAGCCCAGGCGCTCGGCGTATCGGGTATACATCCTGAATAGTTCTCCGGCGAAAAGGGACGATTCCTCCCCGCCCGCTCCGGCCCTTATCTCGATTATGATGCCCTTCTCGTCATTCGGGTCCTTCGGGAGGAGCATTATCTTTATGGCCCTTGAGACCTCGTCTCTCCTGTTCTGTAGAAGGGGGATCTCCTCCTTGGCAAGCTCTCTAAGCTCCGCGTCCTTGCCTTCGAGTATCTGCCTGTTCTCCGCGATTTCGCGGTCGAGTCTTTTTAATTCTTTATACGCCTCGACTATGTCGTGGATCCCGGCCTGTTCCCTGGCGTATTTCTGATAGACCTCGGGGTTTCCGGCCACCTCCGGAAGGGCCAGCATATCGGAAAGCTCGGCGTGCCGGGCTTCTATGTCTTCGAGTCTTTTCTCAATCATGGGTTCCTCTAAAAATTGCTCTTTTCCCCGATCTCTTCGTTAGGGCGAAAATAAAAATGCTCACATATTAGCATCATATATGCTCCGCTTTTTATTTTCGCCCTGCCTCGACCTCGGGAAAAATATCTGATTTTTCAGAGGAACCCTGTGAATTATTGCTCGTCCGCGCCCTTGTCGCCTATCGCATCAATGTCGAGTGCGGTAGATGGAAGCGCGGTACCGGGCTACAGGCTCTTGAACCGTTCCCTGGTCTCTTTTGGTTTGCCGCAGGTCATCTCGCCCTCGGAGCATTTGCCTCTTACGCAGGACGGGCCGGAGTCCCTGAATATGAACGGGGCGACGTTCTTCACGCACCGGAGCATCTCAACGGCCATCTCGCGGATCTCCCATTGGGCCCTTTCGCAGCAGCGGAGGCTGAAGAAGTGCAGTAGCTCCCTTGCGTTCATTGTGACGATTATCTTGGTGCAGGCGGCGTTCGGGAGAAGGTACCTCGCGTCCTCAGCCGGGATTCCCGCGTCGACCAGCCTTTTGTAATCCCTATAGGCCCGTTTTACTGCAGCCTCGAAGAGTTTTTTCTTTTCCGGGTCAACGGCAATGGTCGGCGGCACCGCGTACTCCGGGGCGGAGGCGGTCACGTATCTCTGGCTTTGCTGGGAATAGGAGGCGAGCCTGTGGCGCACGAGCTGGTGAGACGTGGCCCTTGAGATGCCTTCTATGCCGAAGGTGAAAGAGGCGTGCTCAAGGACCGAAAGGTGCCCCATCTTGAGGATCTTCCCGAGGAACTTCTCGATGGAGATCCCCGAGACCTTCTCCTCGATCTCACGGATGCCCGAATCCGAATAGCAGAGCCGGGCCGCCATGGCGACGGTCTTCTCCGGCTCCGGCGTGTGCCTGAGGAGGATAACCTTCACCGGGCCTCCGGGCTCAGGCCTGTTTCGCGTGCTTCTGGTACTTCTTCCTGAACTTTTCGATCTTCCCGGCGGTATCGAGGAATTTCTGCTCCCCGGTGTAGAAGGGGTGGCAGTTGGAGCATATCTCGACGGATATGTCCTTCTTCGTCGAGCCGGTCGCGACCACGTTCCCGCATGCGCAGTGTATCTTTGTCTCGTTGTACGCGGGGTGTATTGCCTCTTTCATCTCTTTCCTCCTGAAAATGCCTCGCTTCCATCTCTTTCGATGTGCTGGCGAGCAAATGATTTTTGGCAATCTCTAAAAATTGATCTTTTCCCCGGACTCTGCGTCAGGTCGTGAATAAAAATGCTCACATATTGTCATATATGCTCCGCTTTTTATTCCCGGCCTTCCTTGATTGCGGGAAAAAACTCCAATTTTTAGAGGTTGCCTTTTATTTAATTCAACAGCTCCGGAGCGGCAACCTTTAGGTAAAGACCCTTCCGGCCGGGCGTAATAGCACATATTAGCAACTATATGCCTGGATTTCAACACAAAAGGAAGGCCCGCCCGAAAAGGCGCGGGCAGGCCTGGATTACCTCTTTTTTAGGTGAGGGCAGCCCGGGTTATCCTCATTGGACTGCCTACCTGCTCATTGAATCGAGGAAGGCCTTGTTGCTGGGCGTGCTCTGGATCTTATCGAGCAGGAACTCCATCGACTCGATGGGGTTCAAGGGCTGGAGCACCTTCCGGAGTATCCATATCCTGTTGAGCGCCTCTTTCGTAAGGAGGAGGTCCTCCTTCCTCGTGCCCGACTTGTTGAGGTCTATGGCAGGGAATATCCTTCTCTCGGCGAGCTTCCTGTCGAGGACTATTTCCATGTTGCCGGTTCCCTTGAACTCCTCGAAGATGACCTCGTCCATGCGGCTGCCGGTGTCTATGAGGGCCGTCGCTATGATGGTGAGGCTTCCACCCTCCTCGATGTTCCTCGCGGCCCCGAAGAACCTCTTGGGCTTGTGGAGCGCGTTCGAGTCGACGCCGCCCGAGAGGACCTTGCCGCTCGGCGGCACGACCGCGTTATAGGCCCTCGCGAGCCTCGTTATGGAGTCAAGGAGTATCACGACGTCCTTCTGGTGCTCGACGAGCCTCTTTGCTTTCTCTATTATCATCTCGGCCACCTGGACGTGCCTCTGCGCGGGCTCGTCGAAGGTCGAGCTTATGACCTCGCCGTTCACCGAGCGCTGCATGTCGGTCACCTCTTCGGGCCGCTCGTCTATGAGGAGCACGAGGAGGACGACTTCCGGGTGGTTCGTGGTGATGGAGTTGGCTATCTTCTGGAGGAGGATGGTCTTGCCTGCCCTCGGCGGGGATACTATGAGGCCCCTCTGCCCCTTTCCGATGGGAGTGAAGAGGTCCATTATCCTCATCGATATGTCGCTCGGAGCGCCTTTGGTCTCGCTCTTCAATTCCAGGTGGATCTTCTCCTGGGGATAGAGCGGCGTAAGGTTGTCGAAGAGGATCTTGTCCCTTGCGACCTCGGGGTCCTCGTAGTTCACCTTCTCGACCTTGAGGAGCGCGAAGTACCTCTCGCCCTCCTTGGGCGGCCTTATCTGGCCCGAGACTATGTCGCCGGTCCGGAGGTTGAACCTCCTTATCTGCGATGGAGAGACGTATATGTCGTCCGGCCCGGGCAGGTAGTTGTAGTCCGGCGCGCGCAGAAACCCGAAGCCGTCCGGGAGCGTTTCAAGCACGCCCTCTCCGTATATCATCCCGTTCTGCTCGCTCTGTGACTGGAGGAGCGCGAAGATGAGGTCCTGCTTTCTCATGCTGGACGCGGATTCTATGTTATATTTCTTCGCGAGCGATGTGAGCTCGTTTATCTTTTTTTCCTTTAATTCCTTGAGGTTCATACGTACTCCTGTGAGGGGTGTTGTGAAATTGAAATAGGGGTAAGCGGTCTTACTCCAGGCCTTTTGCGATTTTGAAGCGGGTCATGTATTGGGTTTGTTTTCCTCTGGGCTTAAATCTTTCGGATTGTAGCTTTGAGGGCAGCAGCAATGTTGAACTATATTTGAAAGGTATTTCCACTTTAACACGGCCGAAATAGGCTGTCAAGTGCCTTTTTTTCCGGTTTTAGCGGCGCCTGTGAACTCCACGAACAGCTCCCGAGCCTTTGAGAGCGTCTCCCCGACTTCGCCGTTATTGTCTATCACGTAGTCCGCGAATTTGAGCTTCTCCCTTACCGGCATCTGGGATGCGAGCCTTCGGAGCGCATCCTCCCTTGACGCGCCGTTCCTTTTCTCGAGCCGCTCGATCTGCTTCTCCTCGTCCGCGTATACCACGACTATCCTGTCCACCTCGTCTTTCAATGGCCCCTCGATGAGAAGCGCCACGTCAAGGACTACTAGCTCGTCTTCCCCTGCCCCGGCTATCTCTTCACGGATCCTCTCCCGTATCCTCGGATGTGTGATTTTATTGAGCTTCGAAAGCGCCTCCTTATCGGAGAAGACCCTCTCCGCGAGCGCCTTCCTGTCGATAGTGCCGTCGGAGTTAAGGACTGAGCTTCCGAACTCCTCTATTATTTCCCCGTAGGCCGGTTTCCCTGGCTCAACCACCTCGCGCGCAATCTCGTCCGCGTCTATGACCCTTGCCCCGAGCCGCTTGAATTCCGCCGAGACCAGGCTCTTGCCCGTGGCTATGCCGCCCGTGAGGCCGATTATCATCGGCCCGCCGCTCCGCCGCGTGCCCTTAGCATGATGAAGCTCAGCTGCCTGCCGGTCCTGCCCTGGTCCCGCCTGTACGAGAAGAAGTCCACGGAGCAGGACGTGCACGGGGCGGAGCCGCTTATGTTCCGCTGGTCCACGCCGAGGCTCAGGAGCTGGCTTATGTTCTCGGCCCCGAGGTCGAGCCTCAGGCCGTCGTCGATGGAGATGAAGGAATCTAGCGACCTGCCCCCTTCCCTGAATTCCTCGTAGACGTTCTCGCCGACCGAATAGCAGCACGGCCCTATGGACGGCCCTATGGCGGCCTTGAGGTCGCGGGGCTTTGTGCCGAAGACCTTCCCCATCTCTCTTACGGCATTGAGCGTGACCCCGAGCGCAGTCCCTCTCCAGCCCGCGTGTATCGCGGAGACTGCCCGGTTCACCGGGTCGAAGATGAGGACCGGCAGGCAATCGGCAGTGAGTATGCCTATTGCGGCCCCTTCCTCTGCCGTGATTATCGCGTCTGCATCAGGCGGAGCAAGAGGGGTGTCAGGCCCCAGGCAGAAGACCGAGCCTCCGTGCACCTGGTTTATCGTAAAAAGGGAGGCCGCGCCGAATGCGGCGAGCACCCGTTTCCTGTTCTCGTCGAGGTTTTCCCTCTTGTCGTCTTCCCTTTCGCCGAAGTTGAGGCTTTCATACGGAGGGGCGCTCACGCCTCCTTTCCTTGCAAGGAAGCCGTGGGCAACGCTTTCGTCGAATACGTGCGATGAGAGGTACGTTATGCCGTTAAGTGTCCGCACTCTGGTTCCGATTCCTTTTCAAGCGCGTTAAGGAGCCTTTGCATGTCGGGCGGCATTGGAGCCCTGAACTCCATGTCCTCGCCGGTTGCAGGGTGCTCGATGCCGAGCGACCATGCATGGAGCATCTGCCGTTTTACGCCCTTCAGCACATCCGCGGCGGCCTTGGGAAGCGCGGGCGGGATAGCCCGCTTCCCGTAGACCTGGTCGCCGACCACGGGGTGGTGCACGGCATTCAAGTGCACCCTTATCTGGTGCGTCCTCCCGGTCTCGAGCTTAAGTTCAAGGAGGGTCATGAGGGGGAATCTCTTCAGTACCCTGTACCTCGTGACCGCGCGCCTCTTTACCCTGGCCCTCGTGGATATCTTTTTCCTCTGGACAGAGTCCCTGCCTATGGCAAGGTCTATCGAGCCCTCGTCGTCTTTAAACGAGCCCCAGACTAGCGCGACGTATTTTCTCCTCGCACTCCGTTCTTTTAGCTGCCTTGCAAGGGAAAGATAGCTCCGGTCGTTTTTGGCTACTGCGAGCGAGCCGGTGGTGTCCCTGTCCAGCCGGTGCACTATTCCGGGCCTCACGGGCGCGCCGGTCGGGGCAAGCCCCTGGGGGCCGCCCGCGTGAAATAGGAGCGCGTTCACGAGCGTCCCGCTTATCCTGCCTGCGCCGGGGTGGACCGCCATGCCCGCGGGCTTGTTTACGACGATTATGTCCGCGTCCTCGTAGAGTATGTCGAGCGGTATCTCCTCGGGCTCCGGATACCCCGGCGGCGGCTCGGGCAGGGAGACCTCGACCTGGTCGTTTTCACGTACCTTGTGCCCGGCCTTGGCTGGTTTCCCGTTTACCAGGACCCTGCCTTCGTCCGAAAGCGCCTTCATGCGCGAGCGGGTGACTTCGGGCATCATGGATGATAAAAAGACGTCGACCCTTTGCCGGGACTCCGCGGGGGTAACCGTGAAAATCCTTTTTTTTTCCATTAAAGAATCAGACCGCGGGAGAGGGTTTTCGGGCGGCTGCCCGGTTCCATGCGCGCAAATGTCCGGTATGGGGCCTTGGTGCAACGGGGAGGGCTACCAGATCCCGGACTCGATATTTCCGTTCCTTTTTATGAGGATGTCCACGATGGCCCGGTTGTACAGGCCGTTTTTCTTATCGAGGTCCGGGGCCACCCTGCTCCTGTAGAGCTCGAGCCCCTCGTTAAGCTCCTTTTCAAGGAGCTCGAAGATGTTGTCGTTCTTTATCCCCTCGAGGATCTTTTCCTTGTTGTAGATGGCTATGTCGGAGACTATGGTCCTCGCAAGCCTTGCGGCCGCCTCGCGGTTGGTTATAAGGCTCATGCCCGGACCCTCTTCTGGGTGATCTCGTTTACAAGCACGTCCCTGCCCCTCTCGGCATTCGCCCTCACGAGCGCCTCTATGAGGGACGAGTCCTTTTGCCTGAACGCCTCTATTATGTCCTTGTGCTGCCGCACCGAGTCGGACATGCGGCCGGGTAGCGATAGCGCGGTTATCCTGAACCTCTCGAACTGCTGTACAAGGTGGTGCACCGTGGCGCAGAGCTTTTCGTTTCCGCAGGAGACGAGGAAGGTATCGTGGAATTGGTTGTCGAGCCGGAAGAAGTTCTTTACGTCGCCCCTCTCTGCGCACTTTTCCATCCTGGCGTTCAGGGCCTCGAGCCTCTCGATGTCCTTGTCCGAGAGCTTCCCGCAGGCGGTCCTCGCGGCGTAGCCCTCGAGGAGGCCCTTTATCTCATAGAACTCGCTTACGTCCTTGTCCGTTATCGGGCTCACGACCGCGCCCTTCCTGGGCACGACCGAGATGAAGCCCTCGCTCTCCAGCTGGCGGAAGGCCTCGCGGATGGGGGTCCTCGAGATGCCGAAGCTTGCGGCTATCTCCTGCTCCGGGACCCTCTCGCCGGGCTTAAGGCGGCCGGCGACGATTGAGTCCTTTATAAAGTCCACAATCCGTTCCCTCAGGGTGAGAGGCCTCTCCACCGGGTAATCAAGCACCTTTGTCTTTTCCATTTCAGCCAATCGAGTTCGGGTGGGCAGGTTCAGGGCAATCCTCCCTGGTCTCCGGGGCGAGGCTCTTGAAAACGGGCGCGGGCGAGTCCGCGCCCGCCATGCCGGGCCCCTTTCCGGGAGTCCTGATGCCCAGCCGCCTCGGCAAGAATCCAGTTCTTTGATATTTATGTATACTGTATACATTGTGAAAAGTCAAGCGTTTTCGGGGTCAATGCAGCCGTTGATGGAAGGGGAACGGGGGCCGGGAAGCCCCCGTTCACGGCTATCCGGCGGGCAGGGTCTTCGGGTCCTGGTATACCATAAGGTGCGCGAAAGGCGACCCCTCGTACATGACATAGGTGCCGAACCTGTTCGGGTTCTCGGGAAGCCCTGCCTGGCCAGCCTCGATGGGCCAGAGGAGCATCCAGTGCGGCGGCTCTTTTACCCTCGTGGCCCCCTCTGCCGGCCCCATCACTATCTCGCCGTCCCTTTCCCAGTGCCATCCACCCTGCGCCATGTAGGCTATTCCGGGCTCGGTATTTGCGGGCCGGGGCTCGTTATTGAAAAACGACATGAACCATTCGGTCCCGGCCCTGTCCGCGCAGACCGGGTCGGGTGTTTCCTGGCCGCTTAGGTCCGCTATGCAGGTGAATTCGTTGGTGCCTTCCCGCACGGTCCGGAGCTTACCGTCAGGCGCAGGCACCAGTATGGTCGCCTCCCCGGATATGTGAGGCGGAGCCGCGCTCTGGGCTATATTTATAATCTCCTCATCCGACATGCCCTGTATGCCGCTCCTGGCCTCTCCGGTTTCCGCGGCAATGGCTGGAGCTGTTATCCCGAATGTAAGTAGAGCTGCCACAAAAGTGATCCTTCTCTTCATATGGCCCCCCTGGATGCGCTTGGTTTTAGAAGTCACATACAATTAAAGTATAGCATAGGGAATATACATGGCCTTGTACCCTGGATTCGGGGGCGTCCGGAATTGCTTGCGCCCGGTCCTCGTTTCAGGTTTAATATTTATTTTTGAGTCCGGATGAAAGGTGTGTTTGAGGCAATGGGAGAAAAGAAAACCGTGCAGGTCCACGTGCCCTATCCCTATCTGCTCGAAAAGACGGACCGCCTCATTGAGCAGGGCATAAACCCCGAGATATTCATGGACGCCTTCTTCATAGAGGAGGCCAAGTCAAAGGACCTTCTGCGCATACGCGAATCTTTCGCGGCAAAAGGGCTTACCATTACCATCCACGGCCCTTACATAGACCTTAACCCCGGGAGCAGGGAAGAGAAGACAAGGCTGCTGACTGCCGGCGTCTATGACAGGCTCTTCGGGGTGGTGGAGATATTGAAGCCCAGGACAGTGGTCCTCCATGCCGGCTACCACGAGCGCAAATACAAGGGAGATAAGGACCTCTGGCTTTCCCAGAGCCTTAAGACCTGGCCGGAATTAGTCGAAAGGGCCGGGCGGATAGGGACAGTAATCGCGGTGGAAAACATTTTCGAGAGGGAACCGTCAACGTTGAGGCTCCTCATGGACGAGATACCCTCCCCGAACTTCGGGATCTGCCTGGACGCCGGACACATGAGGGTCTTCTCGGAGGTGGATATCGAGGAATGGTTCGCCGCGCTTGGCCCGAGGGTCGCCGAGGTCCACCTGCACGACAACCATGGGAAGCACGACGAACACCTCCCCATAGGAGAGGGCTCGATAGACTTCGAAAGGTTCATGGCCCTCCTCTCGAAATATGCGAAAGACCCCGTCTACACGATAGAGCCGCACGGCGAGAACGCCATGCTCCGGGCCATCGAGGCAGTCGAGCGCTATCTTTAGGCAACCTCTAAAAATTTATCTTTTCCCGGACTCTGCGTAGTTACGGGAATAAAAATGCTCACATATTTATCATATATGCTCCGCTTCTTATTCCCGCCTTCCTTGATTGCGTGAAAAAGCTCTAATTTTTAGAGGTTGACTTTAAAAGCTTTTCCCTTGACTGCCCCCGGACAACCTGTTAGCCTTACGCGAAACTTGACGCGCTGGTGCCCGCTGGAAGGCAGAAGAGCCTTGGGGGAAACTTTCTATAGAAAGTTTCCCCCAGACCCCTTCAAAGATTTTTAGTTCCTGAGTAGCCCTCCTTTTAAGGGGGGCTACTCAGGAAGAGCTGAAATTTTTGGAGAGAGTGTTAGGTCCGATGGATGCGATTGTGATGCATGAGGCTATAAGGCCTCTTGCCCAATTTTAGCAGCCAACGGCTCTAAGAACCTTTTTATAAAAAGGTTCTCTCAAGAGTCTTCGCCAGCCAAACCGGGCCAATAGGGAATTCCCGTGGAAAACGGGAGCTGCCCCGCAACTGTGAGCGGCGACGAAGTCCTGCGAATCCACTGGCCAAGGCCGGGAAGGGCAGGATGGTAGGAAGACCCGCGAGCCAGGAGACCTGCCGGCGCTTTTTAGAAGACCTTCCGAGGGAGAGGGTCGGCAGGCGCCGGCGTATGGGCGCATATGCTGTTCATAACCCGTCCTTCGGAAGAAGGCCGGGTTTTTTTTGGCCAATGGAGGTTCGCATGGAGCGTGGTCTGGTTCACATCTACACGGGAGAAGGGAAGGGCAAAAC